>DJIP01000265.1:0-2935 GCA_002433675.1 Halomonas halophila | reverse complement strand
GACAGCGAGGCCTTCAATGCCACCGCCTGCTCATCGAGAAAGGCCAGGCTCTGGTCGGCCTGGGCCGACTGCCGCTCGACGTTCTGCATCAGGAAGGTTTCCGCCAGGGCATCCAGCGACTCGCGCACCCGATCGATGTCGGTGCCGGTCAGCGTCAGGCGCAGCATGCCGGTGCTGGCGCTCGAGCCACTGCCCTGCTCGGTGACCGTAAAGCGTGACAGCAGCGAATCGATGGCCGACACCTGGGGGCGCTTGGAAAGACTGAACTCTGCACCTGGCGCCGCCGTCAGTTCGCGAACGCTCAACACCACATCGCCTCCGGCGAATCTTGCGGTATCACCGACACGACCGACACCCAACAGATCACCGTCAGGACCAAACAGCTGATAGCCGGCATCCCGGCCTGCCACCAGGCGGAAGGCCGCGCCACGGTAGGGGTCAGCGACCTCGAGGCGCGCCAGTTGCAGCGACTCCCCTGCCCACACCAGGTGGCTCAGGTCCCACGCCTCGGGCATCAACCGCTCGAGCCACCCAAGCGGAGCGGTCATCCAGCCCAGCTCCGTCAGGTCATCTCGGGTCACCCCTTGACGGACCAGATAGTCACCGACCACCGGCAGACGCCGTGGCGACACCTGGGTGTCGAGGGCGAGGCGGTCCACCACCCGCCCCAGCACCATGCGAGAGCGCAGGATCTGCACCTCTGCCGAGGTGTTCTCCTCTTCTCCCATCACCGTGGCCAGGTCCCCCAGCGGACTGACCGAGGCCCGGCGCTCCACGTGCACCAGGGCGTCGCCCTCGTAGATGGGTGGCTTGAGCAAGGCGGACACATAACCTGCCGCTCCGAACAGCAGGGTGACGGCGAGGATCCACCACTTATGCCGGAGCAAGAGCCCCAGGATGCGCCCGAGGTCGATATCCTCGCGGCCGGGAGCGGAAGGCAAGCGTGACATTTGGGTCATGACGGCAGGTCCTGAGGGTCGCCTCGAACGCGGCGATACGAGGTCATGGCGCGAGCTTTCGGTGCCAGGCGTCGGCGGCATCGGAAAGCATCACGAATACCTGACGATGGGCGTCCAGGCTCTTGCGGTAGGGGTCGGGGATATCGATCCCGTCGAGCCAGTGGGCAAACAGCAGGGTCTTGCCGGTGGCAAAGGGCGCAAGTTCACTGACCGCCTGACGCTGGGACGCACTCATCACCAGTACCAGATCGTGATCGGCGATCATCTCGGTCGTCGCCACCCGTGCACGGTGGGCACTCAGATCGAGCCCGGCTTCCCTGGCCAGCGCCTGCACCTCGACCGGCGAGGCTTCGCCTTCGCGCACGGCAGAAAGACCGGCGGACTGAATCTGCATGGCGGGCAGCCGCCGCTGCAGCAACGCCGCACCGAGCGGACTACGACACAGGTTCGCTCGACACAGCACCAGCGCACTGGCAAAACGCACCGATCAGATCTCGCCGATGCGGGTGGTGGTGTCGGCGATGGTGCCGGGCAGCAGTGCCGACGGCAGCAGCAGGCTGATCACGTTGTTCCAGCGTGCCAGCGGGGCCGCCGTCACGTAGACCACGTCCTGGGGCTGCAGCGGGAAGTGGGTGCCCATGGTCAGCGAGGTGGCGTTGCTGATATCGAGCTGATAGACGGTGGCAAGCTTGGCATCGCCCGGCGGCTTGGGACGAATCACGAAGATCCCCGACGGTTCAGCGGTGGTCTCGATGACGCCGCCGGCTCGCGCCAGAGCAGTGGTCAGGGTGATACGTTCGTTGCCCAGCACCAGATTGCCGGGATTCCTGACCTGCCCCAGCACCGCGACATTCTCGGACTCCAGGGTCGGGATATGCACCACGTCGCCATCGCGCAGCAGGCGGTTCTGGGTCTGATCGCCATGGCGCATCAGCGCGTACAGCGACAGCACCTCCCGGGTGCCATCGCGATTGAGTACCACCTCGTGCCAGTTGGCCGCCTCCGATGGGCCGCCGGCCTGGCTGACCGCATCGACCAGGGTCAGCGGGACCGTGGTGATCGGTTGAGCGCCGGGGGTGGCCACCGCCCCACTGACGTAGATCTTCTTGGAATGGTAGGCGGCAACGTTGACGTCCACCTGGGGCTCGGTGATGTAGTTCGACAGCATGCCGGTGAGGGTTCGGCGTATCTGGTCCACCGTCCGCCCGGCCACTCGGAAACGTCCAACGTAGGGAAAATAGATGCGACCATCTGGCTGTACCGTCTTGCCGGTCTCTTCGGGGCTACGCTCGGCGCCCCCCGGGATGGTCAGCTCGGGGTGGTCGTAGACGGTGATGTTGAGCACATCACCCGGCCCGACACGGTACTCGTAGTCTGTCAGCTGGGCCTTGAGGTAGGAAGGCATGGTGCTGGCGACATCGCCGGTGACGTTCTGACGGAAGTTCGCCACCAATGCCGGGGTGATGGCCTGGATGTCGACCAGATGGTCGATGTCCGGCGCCTCGGTCTCGTAGTCGATGTGTCCGCCGGGGGCATAGGCGCAACCGGTCAGCCCAAGCAGCAGTGCAAAGACGCCACCCGCCAGCCAGCCAGTCGATCGTTGCGACTCGTCCACACCCCTGGTCCACTGGTGTGCCTGATTCACCTCGTCCATATCGTCCCCCTGAGCGTGTGACACGCTACCGCCCCAGGGTGACATCGATGGCATATCCCTGAAGCCCTGCGCGTAGAACTGATAGTTATTGTCACCGTCGAGGCCGCGTCTTCTGAGAGACGATCTACCACAGACGGCCCGCAGACCCCGTCGGCGCGCGAAGACTCGATGGCCGCCAGGTGCTGCGATTTATGCCAGTACGATTGCATAGCCGAGCCGGCCTGGCAGTCCGAAATTCCTGACGCACACAGGCTGATAATCCCCATATCGATACCCCGGAAGCATGAGAGCGACTGTTTCCGCTTGTAATTGCGTGTTCCTT
>DJIP01000298.1:6658-7753 GCA_002433675.1 Halomonas halophila | reverse complement strand
CTTCGACATCGAAGGCCTTGGCGGTACCATCGAGGCATTCTGCGGCTGCATCGTGCCCGCCAACCATCTCCACTACTACGCTGGCACCGGCAACAACCGCCAACTGATCCTCGACCTTCCCGACGACGCCCTGGCACTCACCGGTCATCATCACGAACTGGCGAGGCTGTTCGACGCGCCACGCTTCTTCACCCTGGACGCACCTCTGAAGCAGTTCCTGGGTTTTGTGGTGGCCGAAATGAACCAGTTGGCGCTCGAGGGCCCCGTCCCTGCCCTGCATCAGGAGCGTCTGGCGACCACCCTGCTGGGCTCGTTGCATGCGCGCCTGGCCGGCGATGAAACCGGCGCGGCGCACCACCGGCGGATCGACCTGCGCGCGCTCGATCGCTACATCGACGATCACCTGGCGCGCCGCTTCAAGGTCGCCGACCTGGCCGCCTTCGCCTGCCTCAGCGAAACCCACTTCACCGAGCGCTTCCGCGCCCAGACGGGCATGTCACCCTGGCAGTACGTGATGCGTCGACGCCTGGAGGCCTCGCGTCAGCTATTGATGCGCAGTCGCCTGCCGCTGTCGGAAATCGCCGCCCTCACCGGCTTCGCCCACCAGAGCGCCCTGTCACGCGCCTACCGCAAGCATTACGGCCATCCTCCCAGCCAGACCCGACGTCATGTCAGCGAGATTTCGTCACCGAATCTCCACCATCTGACTGCCAAATCGGCACATTAAAGCTAGGGTTAGTCGATAACGCCCGTGGATTTGCCAAATCCTTCGGTGCATTTGGCAAGCATGGAATTGGCATGCCACCTAGGCTTGCCAACATGCCCGGATTGCGTGACTGCACGTCCGCGATCGACTTTGCGGCAAGCCCTTTCTCCGCCGCCGGCGGTTCACCATTTGGGGACTGACATGCTCAACGCCAACAATATGCTCGACAACTCCACCTGGCAGCAGGATCTGGATACACTCTTTGCGCGCATCAGCGATCACTACGTGGTCGAAGAAGACGCCTTCGTAAGTGAATTGATCAAGCTGATCGATGGCAAGGACGAGCACATCGAGCGCGTCGCCGACAAGACGGCTTCTCTCGTGCGCGA
>DJIP01000298.1:5880-6285 GCA_002433675.1 Halomonas halophila | reverse complement strand
TACAGCCTGGATACCCACGAAGGCTTGATGCTGATGTGTCTGGCCGAGGCGATGCTGCGCATCCCCGACAAGGCCACCGCCGATGCACTGATCGAAGATCGCCTGGGTCCGGCCGACTGGAAGGCCCACCTCGGCAAGAGCGAGTCCTGGATGGTCAACGCCTCCACCTGGGGCCTTCTGATGACCGGCCGGGTGGTGAGCCTGGACAAGCCCAAGGATGGCAAGCCCAGCGGCTTCATCAACAAGATGGTCAACCGCATGGGCGAGCCGGTCATTCGCCGGGCCATGGTCGAAGCCATGAAGGTGATGGGCAAGCAGTTCGTACTGGGGCGTGATATCGACGAAGCGCTCAAGCGCTCCAAGCCGCTGTTCGACAAGGGCTACACCTACTCCTACGACATGCTG
>DJIP01000298.1:5089-5578 GCA_002433675.1 Halomonas halophila | reverse complement strand
TACACCTACTCCTACGACATGCTGGGCGAGGCCGCTCGCACCCGGCGTGATGCCGGCCGCTACTTCGACGATTACGCCACCGCCATCCGTCAGGTCGGCAAGACCAGCCGCAACCTGGGCGACAGAACGCCGGCACCGTCGATCTCGATCAAGCTGTCGGCGCTGCACCCGCGCTACGAGTTTGGCCGCCGCGAACAGGTCCTCGAGGAGCTGGTGGGCAGCGTCAAGGAGCTGGCCAAGCTGGCCCGGGACAATGACGTGGCGGTGACCATCGACGCCGAGGAGGTCGACCGCCTGGAGCTGTCGCTGGAGGTCTTCCGCGCCGTCTACGAAAGCGACATCTGCCGTGGCTGGGGCCACTTCGGTCTGGTGGTGCAGGCCTACTCCAAGCGCGCCCTGCCTGTACTGCACTACCTCAATCGTCTGGCCGACTTCCAGGGTGACGAGATCCCGTTGCGGCTGGTCAAGGGCGCCTATTGGGACACCGAG
>DJIP01000298.1:0-4766 GCA_002433675.1 Halomonas halophila | reverse complement strand
GCCTATTGGGACACCGAGATCAAGGAATCCCAGCAGCTCGGCGTCGACGGCTATCCGGTGTTCACCCGCAAGGCCTCCACCGACGTGGCCTACCTGGCCTGCGCGCGTTTCCTGCTGTCCGATGCCACCAAGGGCCGCATCTTTCCGCAGTTCGCGACCCACAACGCCCACACCATCACCACCATCCTCGAGCAGGCCAACCACACCAGCCGGGCCTTCGAGTTCCAGCGCCTGCACGGCATGGGCGAGGCACTCTACGACGCTGCACTCAAGCGTGCGCCGGAAGGCACCTACTGCCGCATCTACGCCCCGGTGGGTGCCCACAAGGACCTGCTGCCCTACCTGGTTCGCCGGCTGCTCGAGAACGGTGCCAACTCGTCCTTCGTGCACCAGCTGGTGGACCCCAAGGTGCCGGTGGAGACGCTGTGCGTCCATCCCATCGAGACGCTGCGTCAGTTCGACAGCCTGTCCAACCCGCAGATCCCGCTGCCACGCGACATCTACGGCGAGCACCGCCCCAACTCCCGCGGCGTCAATCTGACCATCAACAGCCAGTACCGGCCGCTGATGGAGGCCATGGCCAAGCACATGGACACTCGCTACCAGGCGCGCCCGCTGCTGGCCTTCGACGTCGCCGAGGACCCCGCCCAGACCCACGAGGTCACCAGTCCCTACGACCGGCGCCAGCGGGTCGGCAGTGTGCAGTGGACCACCCGCGAGCAGACCGAGCGTGCGGTGGACGCCGCCTGGGCGGCCTTCCCGGCGTGGGAAGCCACCCCGGTCAAGCAGCGCGCCGACATCCTGAGGCGCTTCGCCGACCTGATGGAAGAGCACCTGGCGGAGCTGATGGCGCTGTGCTCGCGTGAAGGGGGCAAGCTGTTGACCGACGGCGTCGACGAGATCCGTGAAGCGGTGGACTTCTGTCGCTACTACGCGGTACGCGCCGAGGAGATCTTCGGTGAGCCCACCGAACTGCCCGGCCCCACCGGCGAGTCCAATCGTCTTTACATGGGCGGCAAGGGGGTGTTCGCCGCGATCAGCCCGTGGAACTTCCCGGTGGCGATCTTCTGCGGCCAGATGGTCGCCACCGCGGTGGCCGGCAACACCGTGCTGGCCAAGCCCGCCGAGCAGACCTCGATCGTTGCCCACCGCGTGGTCGAGCTGCTCTACCAGGCCGGCATGCCGCGTGAAGTCGTCCAGCTGCTGCCCGGCGATGGCCCCACCGTGGGTAGCGTGCTGACCGGCGATTCGCGGATCACCGGGGTGGTGTTCACCGGCGGCACCGATACCGCCCAGATCATCAACCGCGCCCTGGCCGAACGTGAGAACGCGCCGCTGCCGACCCTGGTGGCCGAAACCGGCGGCATGAACGCGATGATCGTCGACTCCACCGCCCTGCCCGAGCAGGTCGTCGCCGACGTCATCCACTCGGCCTTCCAGAGCGCCGGTCAGCGCTGCTCGGCCTTGCGAGTGCTATACCTGCAGGACGACGTCGCCGATCGTGTGCTGGAGATCCTCGACGGCGCCATGGCCGAGCTCCACGTGGGCGATCCGCGCGACCTGGGCACCGACGTAGGCCCGGTGATCGACGAGGACGCACGCAAGAACCTCCAGGCGCATATCGAGCGGCTCAAGGGTGAAGGACGTCTGATCAGCGAAACACCGCTGAAGCCCGAGCACACCAGCGAAGGCACCTTTGTCGCCCCTGCGGCCTTCACCATCGATGGAATCGATGCGCTCGAGCGTGAACAGTTCGGCCCGGTGCTGCACGTGGTGCGCTGGAAATCCAGCGAGCTCGACAAGGTGATCGCCTCGATCAACGCGCGTGGCTATGGCCTGACCTTCGGCGTCCACAGCCGCAACGAATCCTTTGCCGATGAAATAGCGCGGAAAGTGCGCGTTGGCAACGTCTACATCAACCGCAATATCATTGGTGCTGTCGTAGGCGTTCAACCCTTCGGCGGTCAGGGGCTTTCCGGTACCGGCCCCAAGGCCGGCGGTCCCAACTACCTGTTGCGCTTCGCCACTGAGAAGACGGTGACCAACAACACGGCGGCACTGGGCGGCAACGCCTCGCTGCTGGCGCTCGGGGACGAGTGAGTCAGGCTCTAGCCTGCTGGTCCAACGCACTCTCCCGACGGTCGGCGCACCGTCGGGAACCGGCGCTCCCCCATTACCCCGGGGGGTGCGCCGAATCGCAGGGACGCGCGTGACGACCGCGCCCACACGGGGAGACCACCGCGCTCGCTACAGAGCCGGTGACTTGAGAACGCCAACCACCCACGACAAAAACCACAAGGAACGCTCCCATGGTCGAAAACAACGCCACCATTGGCATCACGTTCGCGCTGTATCTGATATTGATGCTGGTCATCGGTATCATTGCCTACAAGCGCACCACCAATCTGTCCGACTATATCCTCGGTGGTCGCTCGCTTGGCCCCTGGACCTCGGCAATTTCTGCCGGCGCCTCGGACATGTCGGGCTGGCTGCTGCTGGGTCTGCCCGGTGCGGCCTACGTCAGCGGTCTGTCGGCCTCCTGGATCGCCGTGGGCCTGTTGATCGGTACCTGGCTCAACTGGCTGATCGTCGCCCGGCGCATGCGCGTCTACACCTTCAAGGCCAATGACGCCCTGACCCTGCCGGACTTCTTCGCCAAGCGCTTTCGCGAGAAGGCACCGCTGTTGCGGGTGATCTCGGCAGTCTTCATCCTCTTGTTCTTCCTGTTCTACACCAGCTCCGGCCTGGTTGCCGGCGGCAAGCTGTTCGAGACGGTATTCGGCTTCGACTACACCATCGCGGTGACCGTCGGCACCCTGGCCATCATCTCCTATACCTTCTTTGGCGGCTTCCTGGCGGTCTCCTGGACCGACCTGATCCAAGGTCTGATGATGGCGGCGGCGCTGCTGGTCGTGCCGGTCATCGCGCTGACCGAACTGGGCGGCTTCAGCGGCAGCGGCCAGCAGATCCTGGCCGAGAACCCCGACATGCTGAGCTGGTTCGTCGATGCCTCCACCGGTGAAACCCTGACCGCCATCGGCATCATCAGCTCGCTGGCCTGGGGCCTTGGCTACTTCGGCCAGCCGCACATCCTGGCGCGTTTCGCGGCCATCCGCTCCGAAGCCGACATCCCCGCCGCCCGTCGCATCGCCGTGACCTGGTCGGGCCTGTGCCTGGTCTGCGCCATGGCGGTCGGTCTGCTGGGCCTGGTCTACATGACCCGCGACCTGGGTGACGGCGAGACCATCTTCATGGTCATGGTCAATGCCATCTTCCATCCGCTAGTCGCCGGTGTGCTGCTCGCCGCCATCCTGGCTGCGGTCATGTCCACCGCCGACTCCCAGCTGCTGGTGTCCTCCTCCGCCCTGACCGATGACTTCTACAAGGCGCTGTTCCGCCCCGACGCCAGCCAGTCCGAGCTGGTCTGGGTCGGCCGCTTCGCGGTCATCGGCATCGCCGTCATCGCCTACCTGCTGGCGATGAACCCGGACTCCACGGTACTGGGACTGGTGTCCTACGCCTGGGCCGGTTTCGGCGCCGCCTTCGGCCCTGCCCTGATCATGTCGCTGTACTGGCGTCGCATGAACCAGTGGGGCGCGCTGGCCGGTATCATCGTCGGTGGTATCACCGTGGTGGCCTGGGCCGAGATGTCCGGCGGCCTGTTCGATCTCTACGAGATCGTGCCCGGCGTGATCTTCGCCTACATCGCCATCGTGGTGGTGAGCTTGATGACTGCCGAGCCGAGCAAGGAGATCACCGAGCAGTTCGACACCCTGGAAGACGCCTGATCGTCAGTGATCGTCTGCCACGCAAGAAGGCCGCCCTCGGGCGGCCTTCTTCGTTACGGGACATATCCAGCACGCACCTGGCGCTCAACTCTCACTGACGGTCGAACCGCCCATTGGCCGTGCACATCAGCCCCGTTCAAAACAAGCCGGCATAGCGACACAGCAGCAGCACGATAAAGGTGACCAGCGCCAGCGGATACCAGGGCATGGCCCCCGCCAGGCGCCACCATCCGGGTACCGGTGAGAAGTGCAACGGCATGGACAAGCCCCCGCCCAGCGCCCACACACCCAGCACCACCATGGCCAGCCTCGCCGGCGTCGGGAGATCACGAATCAGCCAGGGCTCCAGCAGCAACCACACCGCCAACAGAGCGGTCAGTGCGAGCACCAGTGCCGCCCCTCCCCAGGGCAGCGTCGACATGCCGAGCAACCTCTCCCGTCTTCGTCTGGCCACCATCCCCACTCTCCTCCGGAGTCTTCTCCCACAGTGAAGACGATTTATCGCCGGACGGCGAGCGTTTATGCAGTGCACAAGTGCGCATCGAGGTCTATGCCACAATGTGCAAAAAAATTGTACAACCTTTACATCAATAACCCACTCCCCTCGATTTAGTTCCATAAATTTTGGCTAGTTACTGCTATCAAGCCAATTAAATATTTCTACAAGACATTTAGAAACACTGTTCGTAAACTGCGAAGCGTACAAGGTTACTTCCCTCGGAAGGATGCCACCGGATCATCAAGGAGGTCCCGCATGAACATGACTCGACTGATGGGCACCGCAGCCCTGCTCGCAACCACCACCTTCGCCGCCCAGTCTGCCCTGGCCTATCAGGCAGGTGACATCTACGTGCGCGGTGGCTTCGAGAAGGCCGACCCCACCTCGGACAATGGCGATATCGCCAATCAGGACCTCGACGTCTCCGAGGAAAACGGCTTCGCCTACGGCGCCGGCTACCTGTTCCACGACAAGTTCGG
>DJIP01000199.1 GCA_002433675.1 Halomonas halophila | reverse complement strand
AGAGTTGCCGGGATCGCCCCAGTCGAACGGCTTGAAGGCGGTGCCGAAGGAACGTTTCAGACGCGCTCCATTCAGATCCACGCTGTAGAGCTCATCGAGCAACAGATGGATGGCGAAGCCAAAGGTCAGCGCGCCGCCGTGGGCCCAGGCCATGGCGTCCGGTGGTGCGAACAGATGGTGGCTGAGCGCCGCGGTCGCCAGGCCGCACATGGCCGCAGCCAGAAGCGAGTGCCAAAGCCCCCGATGGACGGTGAAGCGGGCAAAGATCGCGCCGGCCACATAGCGCACCGCCAGATAGATGGCGCCACACACCAGCAGCAAGGTGCCGTCGGAAAACCGCTCCTGCAGCATCACCGCGCCCGCCACCACCGCCGGCACCGCCATCAGATTGAAGATCAGCCGGATCGCCTTGGAGCTGTCGGAGTCGATATCAGGGAGGATGCCGCCCAGGGTCGTCAGCGCCAGCATCGGCAGGCTGTCGAGCGCCGACCACAGCCCCGCCTGCCAGCCGCCATGGGCCAGCACCGCGCCGCCGGCGGCGGCCACGCTGAGGTGGGTGCGGAAGTTGGCCATGCCGGGCGGGCTCCTCGAAAAGGCATATACTGGATAAATGACCAGATTATCGCCCGGCAGTTCAATAGAAACAATTGGTTGGAAAGATACTGGATAAAAAAACACGGACCTGCGCGGGCAGATCCGTGTTTTTCACCACTGCGGCTCTGTCGTCAGCCCTGGGCCGAGGCCAGATACTGATCCTTGAGCTTGACGTAGTTGCCCGCGGTGTAGGGGAAGAAGGCGCGCTCTGCATCCTTCAGCGGGCGCAGCGCCTTGGCCGGGTTGCCGGCATAGACATGGCCGCTTTCCAGACGCTTGCCGGGGGGCACCACCGCACCAGCGGCGATGATCACCTCGTCCTCGACCACCGCCCCGTCCATGACGATGGCGCCCATGCCGACCAGGATCCGATTGCCCAGGGTGCAGCCATGCAGCACCGCCTTGTGGCCGATGGTGACCTCATCGCCAATGGTCAGCGGCCAGCCGCCTTCGTTGAAGTCGCTGGCGTGGGTAATATGCAGCACGCTGCCGTCCTGCACGCTGGTGCGCGAGCCGATGCGAATCCGGTGCATATCACCACGAATCACCGCCATCGGCCAAACCGAACAGTCATCGCCCATCTCCACGTCCCCCAGCACCATGCACTGGGGGTCGATATAGACCCGCGCTCCCAGCCTGGGACTCACCCCCTGCCAGGAACGGATCACCGGATACCCCGGCGTACCATCGTGTGCTTCCGTTGCCACCCTGTCTGCCATCGCTGTCTCTCCAGAAGGTTGTGCGCCGGTCGGTCGCGGCACTACAGCAGACCGCTGAACAGCACCACCAGTACCAGCGGAATCGATACCCAGCGTACCACGGCGCGCCACACGCGAAAGCCATTGGGCCCCGCATCCAGCGCCCGCAGCGCTTCCTGTTCAGGCATCACCCAGGCGGCAAAGATGGCGATCAGCAGACCGCCCAGCGGCAGGAATATCTCTGGCGGAATGGTGCTGACCACGCCGAAGAAGTTCATCTCGCCGATCAGGTGGACGTCGCTCAGACTCGAGAACGACAGCACGCACAGCAGTCCCACCAGCCATACGCACAGGCCCACCGCCAGGGCGGCCATGCGCCGCGACAGCCCCCAGCCCACCAGGGTCGAGACCATCGGTTCGGCCAGGTTGATCGATGAAGTCCAGGTCGCCAGCAGCAGCAGCAGGAAGAAAAGTCCCAGCCAGAAGGGACCACCGGGCAGCTCGGCGAAGGCCACCGGCAGGGTCACGAACACCAGTCCCGGGCCCTCACCCGGATCCATGCCCTGGGTGAACACCACCGAGAAGATCGCAATACCGGCCAGCAACGCCACCAGCACATCAAGCACCGCCACCGCGCCGGCGGCGCCTGGCAGGCTCTGGTGGTCGGGCATATAGGCGCCGTAGGCCATCAGTGCACAGGCCCCCACCGCCAGGGTGAAGAAGGCATGCCCCATGGCATGCACCAGCACCATCGGCGTCAGTGCCGAGAAGTCCGGGGTGAACAGCCAGGCCATGGCCGGACCGAAGCCGTCCATGGTCACGGCGTGGCCAGCCAGAACGATCAGCAGCAGATAAAGCGCCGGCATCAGCAGATTGTTGAGGCGCTCCAGGCCCTTGGCCACGCCGGCGGCGACCACCACCATGGTCATCACCAGAAACAGCGTATGGTTGAGCGTCATTCGCAGCGGGTCAGCCAGGAAAGCGTCAAAGCCTGCGCCGATCTGCGGCGCGCTCTGGCCTGCGAAGCCTCCGCGGAAGGCCTTGACCATAAAGTCGATGGACCAGCCGGACACCACCGAGTAAAACGACAGGATACAGAACACCGTGAAGGCGCCGAACAGCCCCAGCCACTTCCAGTGGCTCGAGGTGCCGCGCTGACGCGCAAGCTCAGCGAGCGACTGCATCGGGCTGCGCCGACCGGCCCGGCCGATCATGATCTCCGCCATCATCACCGGAAGGCCCAGCACCACCACGAAGCCCACATAGAGCAGCAGGAAGGCGGCGCCCCCGTTCTCCCCGGTGATGTAGGGGAAGCGCCAGATATTGCCAAGGCCGACGGCGGCCCCGGTCACGGCCAGGATAAAGGCGCGGCGCGAACTCCAGCGTTCCAGCGTTTGGTTCATGGTCTTTCGGTGTCCAGATCGAGAAAAACGAAGGCCGCAAGACTAGCACATTGAAACCGCCGGCAGTCGCCCGCATTTACTGAACCATTGTCGAATTCCCGAGAGGTGCCCATGTCCCGCAATCCGCTGCTTGAACGCCATACCCTGCCGCCCTTCGGCGAGATTCGCCCGGAGCACATCGCCCCCGCGGTGGATACGCTGCTCGAGGAGCTGCGCAACGGCGTCGAGAACCTGGTGGCCGAAGCCGAGCGCGACACCCCCAGCTGGGACAGCCTGGCGGCACCGCTGGAAGAGATGAGCGACCGCCTGGCCCAGGCCTGGTCGCCGGTATCGCACCTCAACTCGACCATGAGCACACCGGAGCTGCGCGAGGCACACGACGGCTGCCTCGAGAAGCTCTCCGCCTACAGCACCTGGATTGGCCAGCACGAAGGCCTATTTCGCGCCTGGCAGGCGCTCAAGGACAGCCCGGCCTTTGCCGAGCTCGACGAGGCTCGCCAGCGTGCGGTGAACAACGCCCTGCGCGACTTCCGCCTGGCCGGCATCGACCTGCCGGCAGACAAGAAAGAGCGCATGGCGGAAATCCGCTCACGCCTGTCTAGCCTGTCGAGCACCTTCTCCAACCAGCTGCTGGACGCGACCCAGGCCTGGGCGCTTGAGCTCGACGATGACAGCCGCCTGGCCGGCCTGCCCCAGAGCGCC
>DJIP01000005.1 GCA_002433675.1 Halomonas halophila | reverse complement strand
CTGGCCGGCCTGCCCCAGAGCGCCCTGGACACCCTGGCGGCCAACGCCGAGGCCAAGGGCAACAAGGGCTATCGCATCACCCTGGACTTCCCCAGCTTCTTCCCGGTGCTGAGCTACGCAGAAGATCGCGAGCTGCGCCGCGAGGTCTACACCGCCTTCGTCACCCGCGCCTCCGAGAAGGGCCCCAACGCAGGCGAGTACGACAACGCCCCGATCATGGAAGAGACCCTGGCGCTGCGCCGCGAGATGGCCGAGCTGCTGGGCTTCTCCACCTTCGCCGACTACTCGCTGGCGACCAAGATGGCCGACAGCCCCAGCGAGGTCATCGGCTTCCTCGACGACCTGGCCAGACGAGCCCTGTCTCAGGGCCAGCAGGAATTCAGCGAACTCGAGGCCTTCGCCCGTGACGAGCTGGGGCTCGGGGAACTCGCCCCCTGGGATGTGGGGTATGCCAGCGAGAAACTGCGCGAGGCCCGCTACGCCATCTCCCAGGAGCAGTTGCGCCCCTACTTCCCCGCGCCCAAGGCGGTCGCCGGGCTGTTCAGCGTGGTCGAGCGCCTCTACGGCGTGCAGGTCGAGCAGGACCCCGAGGCCCCCAGCTACCACGAGGATGTCAGCTTCTACCGGGTGCTCGAGAACGGCCAGCCCATCGCCGGCTTCTATCTCGACCTGTACGCCCGGGAAGGCAAGCGCGGCGGCGCCTGGATGGACGAGTGCCGGGTGCGTCGCCGCCACGGCGTCGAGCTGCAGCTGCCGGTGGCCTACCTGACCTGCAACTTCACCCGCCCGGTGGGCGACAAGCCGGCGCTGTTGACCCACGACGAGGTCACCACCCTGTTCCACGAGTTCGGCCACGGCCTGCACCATATGCTCACCCGCCAGGAGGTGGCCGACGTGTCGGGCATCAACGGGGTGGCCTGGGACGCGGTGGAACTGCCGAGCCAGTTCATGGAGAACTTCTGCTGGGAGCGTGAAGGGCTGGACCTGATCTCCGGCCACGTCGACACCGGCGAGCCGCTGCCCGACGAGTTGTTCGACAAGCTCACCGCAGCCAAGAACTTCCAGTCCGCCATGGGCATGCTGCGACAGGTCGAGCTGTCGCTGTTCGACTTCCGCCTGCATCTGGAGCCGGCCGCGCCGTCTGCCGCCGACATCCAGGCGCTGCTAGACGACGTCCGCGCCAAGGTCTCGGTGGTACCGCGAGTCGAATTCAACCGCTTCCAGAACAGCTTCGGCCATATCTTTGCCGGCGGTTACGCGGCCGGCTACTACAGCTACAAGTGGGCCGAGGTGCTGTCCGCCGATGCCTGGAGCGCCTTCGAGGAGGCCGGCACCTTCGACGCCGAGACCGGCGCCCGCTTCCGCCGCGAGATCCTCGAGCAGGGCGGTGCCAGAGACGCAGCCCTGCTGTTCAAGGCCTTCCGCGGCCGCGAGCCGAGCATCGAACCGCTGCTGCGCCACAGCGGCATCCGCGCCGCCTGACCATCCGTCTCGTCGACGCCCCCGCCGCCAGCGGGGGCGTCGCCATTTGTGGAGACCGCCATGACCGTCAAGAAACGCTTTATCGCCGGCGTCGTCTGCCCCCGCTGCGCCGCCATGGACCGTATCCGCGCCTGGGAGCAGAACGGCGTGCGCTACCGTGAGTGCGTCAGCTGCGACTTCTTCGAACAGCTGCCGATCGAGGACGACGTGGTCGAAGAGCTCGCCACCCGGGTCAACCAGGACGCCGAGGCCCCCGCCGCCGAGGAAATCCAGCCGGTACGCATTCTCGATCCCGGCAAACGCCACTGACCCAGCGCGACGCTTTTACGCTCCAGGATGTGCGGATATCCGCACATCCTGATTCGGCAAACGTGTGAAACTTCGGACAAAGGCCGCGTCGACATTTTCGACCAATGTCTAAAGCACCTTTTATAACCAACTGATTTTCAGATGAATCCTTAGGTCGGGCACACCCCTTGCGATACCTCTTGCGTTGACCGACGTCCGGTCAGGCTCGGTCTTGGCGTCTAGGCTTGAGACCGCAGCACGATAACCACAACGTCCATCGCATTGGGAGACATTGCATGAGCACCTCTACCCGGCTCCTCACCGGCGTCCTCGCCACCACCTTCGCCGGCACCCTGCTGGTGTCCGCTGCTGCCCAGGCAGACCGTGAAGACTGGCCCGAAAGCTTCACCGTGGGCACCGCGAGCCAGGGCGGCACCTACTTCGTCTACGGCTCCGGCTGGGCCAACCTGGTCGCCGACCAGCTCGGTCTGTCCGGCGGTGGCGAAGTCACCGGTGGCCCGACCCAGAACCTGGCGCTGGTGCACGGCGGCGACGTGGCCTTCGGCCTGGCCACCATGGGGCCCGCCTCCGACGCGGTCAACGGCAAGAGCCCGCTGGCCCCCGGCGTGAAGATGGACAACGTCTGCGCCATGTTCCCGATGTACGAGACCCCGTTCTCCATCACCGCCCTGTCCGACAGCGGCATCACCTCGATCTCCGAGATTCCCGACGGCGCCCGTATCGGCTTCGGTCCGGCGGCCTCCACCTCCGACACCTACTTCCCGGCCATCCTCGAAGAGCTGGGCGTCAACTTCGATCGCCGCAACGGCGGCTGGTCTGACCTGGGCGGGCAGCTGCAGGACGGCCTGCTCGACGTGATCGCCTTCGCCGCCGGCATTCCGATTCCTGCGGTCAGCCAGCTCGAGGTGCAGACCGACGTCAACATCGTCGAATTCACCGAGGAAGAGCAGCAGCAGGTCCTCGACAAGTTCCCGGTCTCGGCCTTCCAGATCCCGGCCAGCACCTACACCACCCTCGAGGAAGACGCCCGTGCGGTGTCCATGTGGAACTTTGCCATCGCCGGCTGCGACCTGCCTGAGGACTTCGTCTACGAAGTCACCAAGCTGACCATGGAAAACAACGACAAGATGCTCGACGTGCACCGCAGTGCCGCGACCACCATTCCTGAAAACATCCAGTACAACACCGTGCTGCCGTTCCACCCCGGTGCCGCGCGCTGGTACGAGGAAAACGGCTACGAGATCGATCCGTCCATGATCAAGCAGTAATCAGGATCACCCGCCCGCGGCCAGGCCGCGGGCGGGCACCCGGCCGGTCGTCCGTTTCTCAAGGTATCGCTCCATGACCCACACCCCAGATTCTCCCCGCGACGAGGATGCGGCCGACGCTTCGGTCGAACCCATCGTCGCCTCGGGCGTCGACGACGAAGCCGTCGAACCCAATCGCCGTGTCTTCAAGGGCGGCAAGTGGTGGCTGTTCGGCGTACTCGCCGTGGCCTACACCGTCTTTCACCTGGTCTCGCTCAATGTCTACCCCATCGAGACCTGGTCGTTTCGCATCATCCATATCGCCGGTGCGCTGATCCTCGGCTTCGGTCTCTACACCGGCTCGCGCTTCGTCGAGGACGGCCAGGACGGCGCCCCGCGCTGGGCCAGCGTGATCGCCCTGGCGTTGCTGCTGCCCGCAGGCTACGCCCTGATCCAGGTGGTGCTGATGCAGCAGACCATGGCCGGCGGCGCCATGCGCATCGAGCCGGCCATCGAAAACTGGCACTACGGCGCCCCGCTGATCCTCGCCACCGTCGGCGCCATTGCGCTTTCCTGGTTTCCCCGACAGGCCCGCCACCAATTGCTGCTGGCCGACGTCGTGTTGATGGTCTGCGCCGCCGCCGTGGCCGGCTACCTGCTGGTGGTCTTCAATAGTCCGCTGCGCGCCTCCACCGGCACCTCCTTCGCCCCCATGGGCATCAGCTGGGCCGCCATCTCCGGCTCACTGCTGATCCTCGAGCTGACCCGCCGCGTCGCCGGTCTGGCGCTGGTGGCGATCTCCGCGATCTTCCTGGCCTACGTCTTCATGGGCCCCTGGCTGCCCGGCTTCCTCGGCTATCCGGGGCTGTCGCTGGGCCGCTTCTTCAGCCAGGTCTACACCGATGCGGGCATCCTCGGCCCGACCACGGCG
>DJIP01000074.1 GCA_002433675.1 Halomonas halophila | reverse complement strand
CCACGCCCGGGTGGCGGTGGCGCGCGCCGACAATGCCAATATCTACCGCGCCCGCGTGGTGGACCTGCAGGAAGGCCAGGCCCGTTCGGCCTGCCGGAGACTGCTGCAGCAGGGCATGGACTGCATGGTCGTCCAGGCCAGCCTCTAAGCGTCACGTTCGCGCCGCCTTCACCTCGTGCTCCTACAAGGCCCGCCTCCGGCGGGCCTTTTGCTGCATGGTATACACCAGCGCACAGTCTTGGTGCATCTGTCCTTGCCAGCAAAGCGTTCGCCCCCTAACGTTGTCCCTGTTACCCCCGTCGGCCCCGTGCCGGCGGGGTTCGTTTTTGGGTCAGGCAAGTGTTGGTCGTGAGCCACTTGCCATCAGCGCTGCGGACAGGGAGGGAGCATGGGGTCATCGTTCAAGGGTATCGGGTTCATGTGTCTTGGCGTGCTGTGCCTGGCGCTCGGTGACGCCATTTCCAAGTGGCTCGGCGAGGTGCATTCGCCGTTGCAGATCATCTTTTTCCGCACCCTGGTGTCGCTGCCGTTGATCATGCTGCTGGCGCACCAGGGGGGCGGCCTGCGCACCCTGTCGACCCGACGCCCGGGAGTGCATCTGATCCGTGGACTCATCTATACCGGCACCATGGGCTGCTTCGTGCTGGGGTTGACGATGATGCCGCTGGCCGAGGGCACCGCCATCGCCTTTGCTGCGCCGCTGTTTGTCAGTCTGCTGTCGGTCCCGCTGTTGGGCGAGCGGGTGAGCATGCCGGTGGTGCTGGCGTCGCTGGTGGGCTTTGCCGGGGTACTGGTGATCGTGCGTCCGGGCAGCGAAGGCATCTCGCTGGGCGCCCTGTCGATGCTCGGGGCGGCGGTATTCTATGCCTTGATGATGATCACCGCTCGGCGCTACGGCGCTCGCGAGCACCTGTGGGCGATGGTGTTCTACATGACCCTTGTCCCCTTTGTGGTGACCGGCTTGGCCTTGCCGCTGGTATGGCAGGCGCCGGCCCTGGAGCACTGGCCGGCCTTCCTCATGTCCGGAGTACTCGGGGTCGGCGCTACCGCCTTCATTACCCTGGCCTTTCGTCACGCCCCGGCGGCCATTGCCGCCCCGTTCGACTATACCGCCATGCTGTGGGCGGTCCTGCTCGGATGGATGTTCTGGGATGAGGTGCCGGATCTCGGGGTGCTGATCGGCGGCACCCTGATCATCGCCAGCGGCCTGGCGATCGCCTACCAGGAGGGGCGTACCAGCCTCAAGCGCCGCCCCTCGGCCTGAGTCGTCGACCGGCCGCGCATGTTCGCAATGCTTACGCGGCCTGGTCAGACCGGGTGGACCGGACATTGGATGGAACAGGCATCGAGGTTGACCGACATCATGCTGCCGAGGAGGGGGCGCCTGCTGCCCTAAGTCTGTCTTAAGTTGCTGCCGTCAGGCTGCCTGTTACGCGATGAGGCGTATCACTTTCAGGGAGCAGGACGATGTCATCGATTCCGTCACATTCAAAAGGCCGGCAGATCAAGGTGTGGGACCCGTTGGTCCGCATCTTTCACTGGGCGCTGGTGCTGGGGTTCGCCCTCAACTACGCCGAAATCGGCCCTCATCGCTATATCGGCTACACCCTGATGGGGCTGATAGGGCTGCGTGTGGTCTGGGGGTTGGTGGGGCCCTGGTCGGCGCGCTGGTCGAGTTTCTGGCCGACCCCGACCCGGCTCGGAGCGGCGCTCAAGAGACAGGCCGCAGCAGAGGAAGACAGTTCGCCACGGCGGATCACCCATACCCCGCTGGGGGCGGTGATGATGCTCGCCCTGCTGGCGCTGCTGGTGGGACTCGGTACCACCGGTATCTTGATGGTGCATACCGAGCGTTTCCACGATGTGCACTGGATGGAGGAACTGCACGAGGGCCTGGCCACGGCGATATTGTGTCTGGTGCCGTTGCACGTGGGCGGCGCCATCCTGGAAGGGCGACGACTGGGCGACAACCTGATCGCCGCAATGATCCATGGACGCAGAAGGGCCGGCCCTCGCGTCTGATGCCCGTGTCCGGCTCGGGGCTGCCTGTCCTGGCGCCCAGGCCGGTTCAGTCTTCCCAGGCCCTCAGCAGTTCTCTTGTGGCGAACGTCGGGTCCGCCTGGCCGCAGATGGCGGAGACCACGGCCATGCCGTCGGCGCCGCTTCGACGCACCGCCGAGGTGTGCTCGCGCTTGAGCCCGCCGATGGCGACACTAGGCAGCGGGCTCGCCGCCACCAGCGAGGCGAGACCATCGAAGCCCAGCGGCGTGGCGTGGTCGCTCTTGGTCGGCGTGGCGAATACCGGTCCCAGCCCCAGGTAGTCCAGTGCCTGGACGTCCAGGCGTGACAGCTGGTCGGGATGCTGTACCGACAGGCCGATGATCGCCTTCTCGCCAAGCAGGCGGCGGGCTTCGCCCACATCGCCGTCGTCCTGCCCCAGATGCACGCCGTCGACCTGTGCCTCCAACGCGACCTGGACACGGTCATTGATGACCAGAGGAACCCCGTGTTCGGCCAGCACTGGTTTCAGACGGCGCGCCAGTTGCACCAGTTCGTCGTCGCTGGCGCTCTTGTCACGTAGTTGCACCAGGCTGACTCCGCCGCGTACCGCCGCCTCCACCGTCGCTTCAATCCCCATGGATGCGCACAGCCCGGGGTCGGTGACCAGATAGAGACGAAGGCTGCGGGGGTCGAAAGGGCGCGCATCAGGGCGCTGAGGAGAGTGGGACACAAGGGGCTCCTGGTACATGAATCGGGTAGGACGGTCGAGTCAGTCGAGCGACTCGATGGCGAGAGATTCCCGACGCAACAGCGTCTCGGGGCTGAGCTGGTGCAAGGCGTCGACAAAGGCGACGGCGAAGCTGCCGGGGCCCTGGGCGGTGCGTCCGGCGCGACTGCCGGCTTCGCCATAGCAGACCAGGGCCGCGCAGGTGGCGACCAGCGGATCCTGATCGGTGGCGAGAAAGGCCGCCACCACACCGGACAGGGCACAGCCCAGCGCCGTCACGCGGGGCATCAGCGGGTGTCCACCGGACACGCGCACCAGCCGCCGGCCGTCGGTCACCAGGTCGACCTCACCGGTGACCGCTACCACCGCCTGTTGGCGCTGGGCCAGGGCGATGGCCGCCTGAACGGCGTCGTCGCTGGCGGCAGTGGAGTCGACACCACGCCCGCCAAGACTGTCCTCGGCCAGGGCGATGATCTCCGAGGCGTTGCCGCGAATGACGCTGGGCCTCAAGGCCAGCAGCCTGGCGGCTGATTCTCGCCGATAGGCGGTGGCGCCAACCGCGACGGGGTCGAGCACCCAGGGGGTCTGGTGCTCGCCGGCACTGGTGGCAGCCGCGATCATGGCCTCGACCCAGTGTGGCGAGAGCGTACCGATATTGATCAGCACAGCGTCGGCCAGTGCCGCGAACTCGGCCGCTTCCTCACGTGCATGGACCATGGCCGGTGAAGCGCCCACGGCCAGCAGCACATTGGCGGCGCTGTTCATGGCCACGTAGTTGGTCAGGCTGTGGACCAGCGGCGGTGCCTGGCGCAGCCGGGTCAGCCGTGCGCCGATGTCGGCGCCGGTGAGTGTCGTCGTCATGACAGGCCTCCCTGGCGTTGGAAGAAGGCGGCGAGGGTCGCCTTGCAGGGAGTCATGATCCGGTCACTGCACGCCGCTGTAAAGCGGCGATGGCCTGAGATATCCCCCTTGCCTCGGGAGACGGTGTAAAGCGTTGGATCGCCGGGCGTCAGGCCAGCAGCTGCAGCGCGATCAGTACCCCCAGTGCGGCGAGGGCGAGCTCGCGAACCGGTACGCCGTTGCCGCTGTCTGTGGCGTCGTCTTGACGCTCCGAGCTTGCGGCTCGGGGCCATAGAGCGAGGCCACCGAGAATCAGGCTGAGACTACCGAGGGGAAGGCTGATGGACGACCAGAAGGCCATCAGGGCGAGGCCGCCGACCAGGGCCAGAGAGATGCGAAGGAGCCCCTTGGTGGCGAAGCGGGGGCGAGTACGGGTGACCTGCTGGAGGAAGGGCATGTTCGGTATTCCTTGTCGGTCCAGGGGGCGGGTCAGAAGACATCTGCTGACACCATCGCTAGGGCTGCAG
>DJIP01000376.1:4077-8223 GCA_002433675.1 Halomonas halophila | reverse complement strand
TACGCCCCCTTCGTGGTATTCCCCGACGACCAGCCAGACTACGCCGACCGCGTGGTCGAGGTGGAGGCAGTCCGGCGAGTCCCCCGGGAGCGTATCCCGGTGCTGATCCTGCTCGACGGCACCTGGCGCCAGGCGCGCCGGATCTTTCGCAAGAGCCCCTATCTGGAACGCCTGCCGGTACTGCCGCTGAGAACCGATCGACTGACGCGCTACCGCTTGCGCAAGCCGGCCTCCCAGGCGCATCTGTGTACCGCCGAAGTAGCCGCCGAACTGTTGCGTCAAAGCGGTGAGGAAGACGCCGCCTCGGTGCTCGACGACTACTTCGACGTCTTCAACGACAGCTACGCCGCCAGTCGGCGCTACCACAGGATCGAGACGCCAAGCCCCGCCATGCGCCGGCTGGCCGCGCGGCGAGGGTGAGAGGGCGTACTCAGGCATCGAGGCGATGACAACGCCATGATCGGTGCCGGCATACGCATAACTATGCCGTATTGAGCGGGTTTTTCCGGACCTGTCGGTATAAAACTACATTCCCTATCCGCGACCGCTGGCTTGTGGTGTCGCGGATATCCTAGTTCGCCCGGGCTTTTTCTGGGAGACGCTCTTCTTTTGACACAGTTTCGTCAATTTGTGCGGCTTGGCGCACGAGGAGCGTTATGGATTTTCGTAGGCGTTTTCACCCCTGCCGTCCTCTCCCTGGAGATCGCTGTCCATCGCTGGCGGTGGATGGTGATGCCGCATTTTCCGTGGCGACGCTGGAGCGTCGCTTGGAAAAGGACCGTACCCGGGTCGTCCACAGTGCCAGCCTGCGTCGATTGCAGCTGCTGCCCCAGCAGGGCGCGGTGCTGGCCCACGCAAGCCATAGACGTCTGCTGTCGGCCTCGCTGGAGCGTCAGCAGATGGCACGCCGGATCGTGACTTTGGTCTATCGCAAGCTGGGCAGCCGGGCGGGGGGCTGTGACCTCGATGGTCTGGAAGATTCCTTCATCTGCCTGGTCGAAGTCGGCAGCCTGCTGCGTGATATCGGTCGCCCCCCCTTCGGCCAGGCCGGAGAGCTTGCGCTCTGCGGCTGGTTCGACAGCCATATGGCAGCCCTGGGCGGCCGCCAGCTACCGCTGGCCAAGGACGATATCCAGGGCGCGGCCCTGCTCAACGAGCTGTGTCGTTTCGACGCCCAGGCCCAGGCGCTACGCACCATCGTCAAGCTGGAGGGGATCTCTCTGACCCATGTCCAGGCGGCGGTGCTGCTGGGGGAGCAGGTGGTGTGGCGCGAGGTGGTCGACGATGGCCCTGGCTGCCAGGGCTACTGCTATCGTGCCGAGAGCGACCTGGAAGCGGCCATGCGTGATGTCCTGGGGCTGGGCCAGGATCAGCGCCATCCGGCCTGCTATGTGGTGGATGCCGCCGAGGCCATTACGCGGACCCTGTCTCGCCTGGAGGCGGTGGTCGAGCGGGGGTTGATCGATCCGACGTCCCTGGTGGCATCGCTCAAGCAGGCCTATATCGAGGGGCTGGCCCGCCAGGGAGAGCCCTGGGCGAGTCTGGAGGAGCGTCGCTTTGCACGCCACGGGGTGGTACGTCGCTGGAGCCTCGGGGGCATGCTGGACTGGGCGCTGCGCCGTTTCGAGCGGGACAATGTCGAGGAGCCGGGCCGCTTGTTTCACTATCTGCGGCTGGCGGTGGGGCGCACCCTGGTCAATCACGCCGCCGATGCCTTCGTAGCGCGCCTGGAGGACATCAACACGGGGCAGCCTCAGTTGCGGCTGTTGAGCTCGGAGGTCGGTTGTCGTGCCCTGCTCGAGGCCTTTGACAGCCTGGCGACCCGGGTCGAGTATCGGGATCCGGAGCTGGAGCGGCTGGAGCTCGAGGGTTACCGCACACTCTGTGGACTGCTCGATGCCGCGCTGCCGGCGTTACGCCTGCCGGAAGCGGCTTTCGTGCGTCTGCTGGACGAGGGGGATGGCGTCTCGCCGCGCCTGGCGCTGTGGGTGAAGCGGTTGCCACCGGGGGTGCTCCGGGTATACCGCCAGGCCATGGTGCAGCCCTGGCAAGGGGGGAGTCGAGAGGTCTGGGAGGCCTACCATCGCGGACGCCTGGTGCACGACTGGCTCTGCAGCATGACCGAGGTATCGGCACTGGAAGAGTACAGTCGCCTGCGTGTGGCCGGTCGCTCGCTCGCCTGACGGTCTGGTTGCGCTATCACCATCGGCATGATCGGGCCCAGCGTTGAAACGACGGGCCAGGGATGGCGTAGAGTCTCTGTCAACGATTCTGCACAGGCGAAGTCCCATGAGGCTGGCGAGGGGTGGTCGGCGAAGTGTGTGGTACATGGCAGTGCTGGCGCTGATGTCGCTGGTTGCTGGCTGCGTGCCGGTCATCAGCGAGCGCTGGGCGCGCCAGCCACTGCAGGGACAGGTCATCGACGCTCGCACAGGGGGCCCACTGGCGGGGGCCAGGGTCTCGGCCGAGGCCTTTGCCGAGGCCAAAGGCGTTACCGATAGCAACGGGCGGTTCGACATCCCGGGGCATTCGTATATCGGTGGGCAGTTGTTGATGGCGGCCAGCATGCAGCGCCCTCAGTGCTGGAAGGTCGAGCGCGATGGCTACCGGACGCTGTGGATCGAAGTCATGGAAATGGTGCCGGACACCCGGCGCCAGCCGGTGACGGTGAATCTGCCGATGTTGGCGCTCGATGCCGGGAATCACGTCGGGGAGTATGTTGGCAAAGAGGCGCTTGCCCGCGCGATACAACACGATAATTACCGTTGGCGACTGGCGGAAGGCAGCGACTGTGGGGCAGTGCCGCCGTCCGGCTAGCGATCGATGAGACCGCCGTCCGCTGCCAGCACGTGTGCATCCACTTCCCTGATACTCAAACAGCCACACATGGCGAGGCCCTGGTCCAGCTCTCGGCGCAGGATCGCCAGGCAGCGCTCGACGCCGGCTTCGCCCGCGTCGGCCAGTCCGTACAGATAGGGACGGCCGATATGCACGGCGTCGGCGCCCAGGGCCAGCGCCCGAAGGATGTCCAGGCCGCTGCGAATCCCCCCATCCAGATGCACCTCGAGACGCTCGCCCACCGCCGCCGCCACCTCGGGAAGCGCTGCGATGGTAGCCCTGGCGGCGTCCAGCTGGCGCCCCCCATGATTCGACACCACCACGGCGTCGGCTCCCTGCTCGGCGGCCTGGCGCGCCGAGTCCGCGTCCAGTACCCCCTTGACCACCAAGGCGCCCGGCCAACGGGCGCGGACCCAGCCCAGGTCATTCCACCCGAGTGAGGGATCGAGCTGGTGGTCAAGCCAGCTGGCGAGTGAGGCGATGCCGTCGGGAGCCGAGAGTGGCCCGTCCAGATTTCCCAGGGCAAAGTGACGGCTACGCAGGTGGCGCCACCACCAGCCAGGGTGACGGCCCAGCCCCCAGGCGAGCTTGAGGGCGGTGGCCGGATCGGGCCTGACGTCGTGGCCGAGCCCCCGGTGGTGGTCGGCCAGCAGCGGCATATCGATGGTCAGCACCAGCACACGGCAGCCGACGTCGAGGGCCTCGTCCATCAATCGCTCGCTGAGGCCGCGATCCTTGAACACGAACAGCTGAAACCAGGGTGGGCGCGGGCAGTCCCGGGCGATATGGGCAAGGGGGGCGTTTGACAGGGTGGCGGCGGTGTAGGGGACCCTGGCTCGCGCAGCGGCGCGAGCGGCCAGACGCTCCCCGTCGGCCCAGGCCAGGCCGCCCAGGGCCACCGGCGAGAGCACCAGCGGCAGCGCCATATCTTCGCCCAGAATGCGGGTACCGAGGGTGCGCCGGCTGACGTCGGCCAGGCGCGGTGCCAGCGCCACTCGTGACAGGGCCTGGAGGTTGGCGGCCAGCGCCTGCTCGGCGCCGGAGCCTCCGTCGATATAGTCGAAGACCAGCCGCGGGAGTCGCCGTCTCGCGCCTTGGCGAAGCGCCTCGATGGTGCTGCGAGTCATGGGCGCCGACTCCCTTCCGCGTACCGTTCATCTGAGCATAGTCTAAGCGGGCTTCGGAGCCGGTTTCGATGACGGGCTGGCACGGACCCGGAGCGGGTCCGCGATGAGGGTCGGGGGGCGGCGAAACGACACCGCCGCCCGAGTGGGCGGCGGCGCGTGGGTGCCGAACGAGGCGGCCGGG
>DJIP01000376.1:0-3670 GCA_002433675.1 Halomonas halophila | reverse complement strand
AACACCAGCAGGGTGCGCGAGACACGGTTCTTCCACCAGCCCTTCACCTGGGTGACGTCGTGGCGCAGGGTGGAAAAGTCACGCACCTTGGGCTTGCGCATGGCCAGCTCCACCCCGGCGGCGACGAAGCCCGCCCCGATGGTGGGATTGAGCGAGGTCAACGGGGCGGCGAACACCGTGGCGATCACCGTGACCGGGTGGGCCAGGGCCAACAGCGTGGCGCCCCCCGACAGCACGCCGTTGATCACGAACCATTCCGCCACCAGTTGCCAGCCGAGCTCGGTGTTGCGCGAAAAGCCGATGGCGAAGCCGGTCAGCACCAGGGCGGTGATCAGCCAGGGCAGCATCTTCCACACCTTCGACGGCGGCCGGGTGGCCTCCAGCGTGGCGATTTCCTCGGCCGGGTCCTCGGCAGGCGGGCCTTCCAGATGCTCGGCCATGCCCTTGAGGTGGCCGGCGCCGATTACCACCAGCACCCGCTTGAACTTGCCGGGGGGGCACTGCTGGGCCAGGCGCATCACCATGTAGCGATCGCGCTCGCTGATCAAGGGCGTGAACAGCGACTGTGATTCAGCGGCGAATTCGCTGAAGGTGGACTCCAGCACGTCGCCCTGCTTGAGCCGCTCGACCTCCTCGGCGGAGACTTCCTGGCGCGACAGCACGCTGCCAAGCAGGCCCGACAGCAGGCTAAAGCGCTGCCACCAGGGCACGTTCTGGTAGATCCGCTTTAACGTCAGGCCCACGTCCCGGTCGATCAGCAGCAGCGGAAGCCCGTGGCGCTGACTGGCCTCCAGGGCGGCGCGCATCTCGGCACCGGGCTCGATGCCGGACTGCTCGGCGATGCGCTGCTGGAAGGCGCCGAGGGCCAGGTTGGCGGCGACCATGCCGGCTTTGCCTTGGCGAAAGATCTGGAACAGGTCCTGGTCACCCAGGGCGTCCGGGTTGGCCAGGTTGCTGTGGCGGGCGTCGCACAGCTCGATGGCGACGGCGTCGAAGTCGCCGGAATCGATCAGGTCGCGCACCTCGTCGGCGCTCTCGGCGCTGACGTGGGCGGTGCCCAGCAGGGTAAAGGTGGTATCGCCGACGCGGAGGTCCCGTCGGGGGCCGCCTCGGGTCTCGGGCCGCTCGGCCAGCGCAATGTCGTCGATCTCGCTCATGGGGCTCGGGGCCTTGAGAATGTGAAGGATCGATTATCCATGAACGAGGAGGGCAGGCCAAACCCTGGCCTGCCCTCGAGCTGACATTGTCCGGCCTTCAGTCCTGATAGGCGCCAGCGGAATAGGTCAGTTCGTAGCTGTGGGAGTAGATCTCGAGGATGTTGCCGAACGGATCTTCCATGTAGATCATCCGGTAGGGCTTCTCGCCGGGATAGTACTCGCGCACCTTGGGCATGCGCTTCTTGCCGCCGGCGGCGACGATGCGCTCTGCCAGGCCCTCGACGTCGGGATCCTGAACGCAGAAGTGGAACACGCCGGTCTTCCAGTACTCGAAGTTGTTCTCCGGATCCTCATGGTTGGCGAACTCGAACAGCTCCACGCCGACCCGGTCACCGGTGGACAGGTGGGCGATACGGAAACTGCCCCAGCCAGGACCGAAGACGTCGGTGCACATCTCGCCGATGGCGGAGTCGTCTTCCTCGATGGTGGTCGGCGCCATGATCTGGTACCAGCCCAGCACCTGGGTGTAGAACGCCACCGCGGCCTCCACGTCCGGCACCGAGATGCCGATATGGGAGAAGCTGCGGGGATAGTTGGCAGGAGAGTTGGCGGAAGAGTTCTGGGCAGCGTTTGCCGCGGCGTCTTGCTGGCTCATGGGGTGTCACCTCTTGATGCAGGAATGATGAGCACAGTCTGGGCCGGGATCGCTATAATGAAAATCGACGTGGCGTTATGGTGGTGATAATAGATGCTTATGGCAAATCCGCTCTGGCTACGCTCGTTTCAGGCGTTGGTGGAGCAGGGCAACTTTACCCGCGCCGCCGAGCGCCTCGATCTGACCCAGGCGGCGGTCAGCCAGCATATCCAGCGGCTGGAGGCCGAGCTTGGGCGGTTGTTCATTCGCCGGCCTCGGCGGCTCGAGCTGACCCCGGCAGGCCACGCCCTGCTGGACTATCTGAGCGAGCGCGAACGGGTCGATCAGCGTCTGACCCAGCGCCTGGCCGGGGACCTGGACGATCATGGCGAGATCAGCCTGATGACGCCAGGGAGCATCGGGCTTGCGATCTACCCGCGTCTGCTGGCGTTGCAGAAGCGCGCGCCGGGGCTGGCGATTCGCCATCGCTTCGGTCCGACGCGGGAGATCGTCGAGGCCGTCATCGACGGCAAGGTGGAGATGGGGCTGGTGGGCGAGCGTCCCGACGACGCCAGTCTGGCGGTCAGCGAGTTTGCCACCGAGGCGCTGGAACTGGTGGTACCGGCCAACACCCGTGTCGAGACGTTCGATGAGCTGATGGCGCTGGGGTTTATCGACCATCCGGACGGCAAGGCCCTGGCTACCCGTCTGCTCAGTCGGCGCTTTCCGGGCTCGCCCGGCTACGCTCGCTGGCCGCGCAGCGGCTTCACCAATCAGATTGGCCTGATCCTGGCGCCGGTGGCCCAGGGGCTGGGCTTCACCGTGTTGCCGCGCTTTGCCCGGGAGGCCTTCGAGGACCAGCACGCCATCCGTGTGGTCGAGGGTGCCCCCGAGGTCAGCGATACCCTCTATCTGATCCAGCGCGCCGAGTGGCCGCTGTCGGCCCGGGCGCAGCGGGCGCTGGCGGCAATGCGCGAGGCGGTGGCCGGTGCGGCCACGGGGCTGTAGCAGCCGGCGCTGATGCCGCCGTGCTGCGAGTTACTTGCGCCAGAAGGCCGGGGTGAACAGCACCAGAACGGTAAAGATCTCCAGGCGGCCCATCAGCATCGCCATCACCAGGATCCACTTGGCCATGGTCGGCATGTCACCGTAGTGCAGGCTGGCTTCGCCCAGCGCCGGCCCCAGATTGTTGAGCGCCGAGCCCACCGTGGACCAGGCGGTGACCTGGTCGACCCCGGTGGCCATCACCCCCACCAGCATCAGGAAGAACAGCAGCACGTAGGCCGAGAAAAAGCCCCACACCGCCTGGGCGATGCCATCGGGTACGCTGACCTTGCCGATCTTGACCGCGATCACCGCGTTGGGGTGGATCAGGCGCATGATCTCGCGCATGCCCTGCTTGATGATCAGGATGATGCGGATGACCTTCATGCCGCCGCCGGTGGAACCCGAGCTGGCGCCGACGAAGGCGGCGATGAACAGCAAAAGCGGCAGGGCGCCGGGCCAGGCGGAGAAGTCGGCCACCGAAAAGCCGGCGGTGGTGGCCACCGAGACCACCTCGAAGACGCCGTGGCGAAGTCCCACGGTGGTCTCTTCGGTGCCGGTCAGCCACAGCACCACCACGGTGATACTGGCCAGCCCCGTCAGGTACAGCAACAGAAAGCGCGCCTCGGAGTCTTCCCAGTAGTGGCCGATACGGCGTTCGCGCCAGGCCAGGAAGTGCAGGCTGAAACTGAGCGCGGAGATCAGCATGAAGACGATGCAGATGGCCTCGATCACCGCGCTGTCGAAGTAGCCGATGCTGGCGTCGTGGGTCGAGAAGCCGCCAATGGCGACGGTCGAGAAACTGTGGCCAATGGCGTTGAACAGGTCCATGCCG
>DJIP01000364.1 GCA_002433675.1 Halomonas halophila | reverse complement strand
CCGAGCTGGTTGAGCCAGGCGATGGCGACCTGGGCCGGATTGGCGCCATGCTTCTCGGCGATTGTCTTCAGCGTCTCGTCCTCGAGCACCTTGCCCACGGCCAGCGGCATGAAGGCGGTGGGGATGATGCCGTGGCGTTCGCAGTGGGCGATCAGTTCGCGGTTCTGCAGGAAGGGGTGCACCTCGATCTGGTTGGTCAGGATCTCGCCCTTGCCGAGGATATCCACCGCCTGATCAATGTGCGCCTTGGTGAAGTTGGACACCCCGATGTGGCGCGCCTTGCCGGCGTCCTTCACTTCCTTGAGGGCGGTCAGGTAGTCGCGCATGGGAACTTCATCGTCCGGCGACGGCCAGTGGATCAGCAACAGGTCGACGTAGCCGGTGCCCAGCTTGGACAGGCTCTCCTCGACGCTGGCCTTGAGCGATACCGGATCCAGACGATCCCACCACACCTTGGTGGTCAGGAAGATCTCGTCGCGGGGGACCGAACTCGCCTCGATGGCGGAGCCGACTTCGGCTTCGTTGCCGTAGAACTGGGCGGTATCGATATGCCGATAGCCGAGCTTCAGCGCGGTGGTGACCGCGTGACGCAGGGTGTCGCCCGTCAGGCGAAAGGTACCGAGACCGGGGTTGGGGATAGGCTGAGACATCTTGGCTCCATTGTCGTGGCGAGGCCCGCACAGCGGGACCCTGGATTCCTTTGTCACCGGCAGGCCGGTGTTTTGCCGATACGTGCTTCGATGTGTCGTTAATGACATGCGGGGAGACCCTTGCGACTTCAAGGGGGCGTCAAAAAGATTTAGCAGGCGAAGTACTGATGCGACAGCCACGAGGCTTTCTCGTTCGCTCGGTGGCTGTCGCGGGACGCGGGTCGTGGGGCGTGGGTCGCGGGCTTCAGGCGCTGGCCAGGCGAGCGGCGCGACGCTGATCGAGCCTGCCGGACAGCCGGGTCAGCAGCAGTGCCACCAGCACGATGATGGCGCCGATCCAGGCGGTGTCGGTCAGCGCGAGGTGCGTGACCACCTGGCCTCCGACCACCGAGCCCAGCGCGATGCCGATATTGAAGGCAGCGATATTGAGCCCCGAGGCCACGTCCACCGCTTCGGGCACATAGCGCTCGGCCAGCTTGACCACGTAGACCTGCAGCCCCGGCACATTACCGAAGGCGAAGGCGCCCCACACCAGAATCGTCAGCACTGCGGCGACCGGGTGGACGGCGCTGACGCTGAGCACCAGCAGGATGGCGACGAGGCCGGCAAAGATCAGGGTCAGGGCGGGGATGGGGCCGAGACGGTCGGCCAGCCTGCCGCCATAAAGGTTACCGATGGCCACCGAGGCGCCGTAGACCAGCATGATCAGGCTGACCATGGATGGCGCGAAGCCGGTGGTCTGCTCGAGGATCGGGGCGAGGAAGGTGAAGGCGGTGAAGGTGCCGCCGTAGCCCAGAATGGTGATGGCATAGACCAGCAGCAGTCGCGGATGGGTCAGTACCTTGAGCTGCTGACCCAGGGTCGCCGGGGCCGAGCGCTTGAGGTTGGCAGGAATCAGCAGGGCGCTGCCGATCAGGGCGAGCAGGCCGAGCGCCGAGACCACCAGGAAGGTCGCGCGCCAGCCGAAGGTCTGGCCGATCCATGTGCCCAGCGGCACGCCGGTGACCAGCGCCACGGTCAGGCCGGTGAACATGATGGCGATGGCACTGGCTTCCTTGTCCTTGGCGACCAGGCTGGTGGCAATGGTCGAACCGATCGAGAAGAACACGCCGTGGGCGAGGCCGGTCAGTATGCGGGCGGTGATCAGCGAACCATACCCGGGGGCCTGCCAGGCCAGTAGATTGCCGGCGATGAACAGGGACATCAGGCCGAGCAGGACCCACTTGCGATTGAAGCGGCCGGTCAGCGCGGTCAGTACCGGTGCCCCTACCGCGACACCGGCGGCGTAGAGGCTGACCAGCAGCCCCGCAGAGGGCAGACTGACGCCCAGGTCCTGGGCGATGGTGGGCACCAGACCGACGATAACGAACTCGGTGGTACCGATGGCGAAGGCGCTGAGGGTCAGCGCAAATAACGCGATGGGCATCTGTTTCTCCTGTCGAGATGGCGTCGTCTCGGGAGACGACTTGACGACTCGGAGTCTGGCGGAGGAGACTTTTGCGATAAACGCGTCTAATCGAGAAACACCTTTGTCACTATCGAGACAATTGCGCGCTAAACAGAAACGAGATACATAGAGACGCACCGAACAGCGCCGAAAAAAGCAGCGCCGAATCGAACAGGAATCTAAACGATGAAGACCCGCTCAGAAGATCTGGAACTGCTGCTGGCGGTGGTCGATAGCGGCGGCTTCAGCGCCGCGGCGTCGCGTCTGGACGTCCCCGTGGCGCGGGTCTCCCGGGCGGTGCAGCGCCTGGAGCAGCGCCTCGAGGTGCCGCTTTTAAACCGCACCACGCGAAGCGTCGCGCTGACCGATGAAGGCTGTCGCTTTATCGAGCAGGTGCGCGTCGGGCTCGAGCGCTTGATCGCCGCCGAAGAGTCGCTGGCGCTGGGGCGCGGTGAGCCCCGCGGGCGCCTGCGGGTGGATGCCGCCAGCCCCTTCGTGCTGCACCAGCTGGTGCCTCTGGTGGGAGAATTCCGTCGTCGCTATCCCGGTATCGAACTGGAGCTCTCCGCCAGCGACGGCATCATCAACCTGCTGGAGCAACGTGCCGACGTGGCCATTCGCATCGGTGCACTGTCGGACTCCACCCTGCACGCCCGGCTGCTGGGGCGCTCGCGGCTGTATCTGGTGGCAAGCCCCGCCTATCTCGAGCGGGCCGGACGGCCGGCCTCGGTGGCAGAACTGGCCGACCATCAGCTGATCGGCTTTCTCGCCCCGACGGCGCTTAATCGCTGGCCGGTGGAGGGCCTGGACGAGGAGATCACGCCCACGCTTGCGACTTCCAGTGGTGAGGTGATGAGAAACCTGTGCCTGGCCGGGGAGGGCATCGCCTGCCATTCGAACTTTATGGTGGGCGATGATATCGCCAGCGGACGCCTCGAGGTCATCCTGCCTGACGCCATGCGCCACGGCGGGCCCCGGGAACTGGTGCAGGCGGTGTACTACCGCAATACCGCCCTGTCT
>DJIP01000008.1 GCA_002433675.1 Halomonas halophila | reverse complement strand
GGTATTGGTCAGGCTGTCGGAGACGCCAGAGACCAGGCCACCGCTGCTGTCGCTGCCGCCAAGGGTATTGGTCAGGCTGTCGGAGACTCCAGAGACCAGGCCGCCGCCGCTGTCGCCACCGAGCGTGTCACCCAGCCCTGCGGTCAAGCCGCTGTCGCCGCCCAGGGTATCGTTGAGTCCAGCGATGAGATTGCTGTCACCACCTAGCTGGTCGCCAAGCCCCGCCTCGAGGCCGCCACCGAGTCCGCCTTGCTGGCTTCCTCCGAGGCCCGAGAGCAGGGCCCCTTCGCCCAGCAGGCCGGCAGATTCCAGCTGACTGAGTCCCTGGCCATCGAGACGTGAAAGCAGTCGAGCTTCATCACCGCCCAGCAGTCTGCCGGTGTTGGCAGCGATGCCTCCGACACCGCTGACAGCCGCACCCAGGCCAGTGGCGAGGTCATTGCCCTGGCCCAGGCGACCACCCAGACCATCCACCGCAACACCGGCCTGGATCAGCACGCTGCCTACCTCGGGGCCGACCACCAGGGCCTGGCTCAGCTGGGTCACACCGCTATCTGTCTGGATGACGACGGGGCGCAATACCGCCGACACTTCGCGGGTCAGACCACCAAGGTGCGAGCCATCATCGTTGAAGTTCAGCGTCAGGACGTTGCCGGCCTGGGTCACGCCACCACCAAGGGCCGCGACGCTGCTGCCGAGTTGGGTGATGGCGCCGCTGCGGTTGTCGAGCTGCATGACCAGGGGCAGCTGGTTCAGGTTACCGACGGTAGCGCCGAGGCTGGACACCACCTCTCCGGTTTCGGAGACCGCTACACCGCCACCGGCCAAGGTGGTTCCCACGGCGTTGGGATTGTTCGAGAAGTTGCCCAGACCACTGTCGAGTCCGTTGCTGAGCCCGGACACGGCTTGACCGCCGTTGCTGATGACATTGCCCAGTCCGTCGGTGACGAACTCTCCATGTCCTCCCAGACTTTGCTGCGAAATGCCATCGCCCAGGGCGGTGACCGCGTCTCCAGCACCGGCGCCGGTCTGTCCTGCGCTGGCGACGGTGCGCTCCAGGTCGGTGCGGCCGTCGTCTGGCGCGCTGGTATCACCATCGAGCAGTCCGCCGAGGCCGCCGCCTGAGCCATTGTCGCCTTCACCCCCGCCAAGCAGTTCGCCGGTCGCGATGACGATATTGCCGGTACCGGTCACGCTGTTGCCGGCGCCGCCAAGCAGAGAGTAGCGTTCACCGATACGCTGACCGAGGTCGGCCAGGGTGCCACCGGTGCGTAGCAGCAGGTTGCCGGCCTGGGCCGGCAATACCAGCGCTTGACCGACGCGCGTGACCTTGCCGTCGGTGCCCAGCAGCACGGGACGAAGGGCAACACCAAGCTTGGTGGTGGTGGCTCCGAGAACCTCGCTGGAATCCTCGAAATTGACGCTGAGAGCATCGCCTACGCGTTCCACCTTGCCGCCAAGCCCGTTGACGGTGGTGCCGAGCTTGGTCACCAGGCCTGTCCGGGCATCGAGTTGCATCACTACGGGCAGTTCGCCCAGGCCGGCAACGGTGTCTCCTGTCGCTGAAACTGCCTGTCCAAGCTCGCCGACACCGTTGGTCACGCCTGCGGCGGTGGTGCCCAGATAGTTGTCATTGGTGCTGAGTCTGCCGACACCATCGCGCACGCCGCCGGAGATGTCGCCAACTGCGTCGCCCGTTTCCGAGACGATCGTACCTGCAGGCTCGGTCACGCTAGCCAGCTGGGGGACGGCGCTTTGCTGGGAGATGCCATTTCCGATGTCGGTAAGCGTGGTGTCGACACCATCGCTGGTATCGGCGGTCGCTAGAAATACACCTTCCAGCGATGAGCGCGCAATGCCATCGCCACCGTCGCCATCACCGCCGGAGCCATCGCCACCGTCGCCATCGCCGCCGGAGCCATCGCCACCGCCGCCGGAGCCATCGCCACCGGAGCCATCGCCGCCATCGCCCCCGGAGCCGTCACCACCGTCTTCGCCGCCGCTGGTGATCGGGTCCTGGCTATTGCTGGCCAGGGTGCGGGAGTTGCTGGAATCACCAGAGCAGGCGGTCAGGGTCGCCATGGCGCTGGCGAGTGCAATAACGAGAAGTTTGCGTTGTAGAGTCATCGGTCGGTACCTCACCTATTCCGTGTGTAATGGTTATCTTGGTGGAAAGGCAATAAAGCTTGGATGAGCTTTCTAAAGTCCTTTTTCTTGAATACTTAGCGTAGATGCATCTTTACGCATAATTCCTTTTTATTAGTGTTTTATGGGTTTTTATTGGTGTCGGTATGCTTCTTTGTGTAACAAATGGGTAGTGTTGGGTGAGCGAGCTGAAGGGGTGACGTGTAGGAAGGGGCGTTCGAGGCGTACACTGGAAGATCACCGTGCTAGGCTCTTAAGGAAGAGTTGGTGGGCGATGATTAGACACGGAAAAACTGTTATGAAAGCGCAGTTTACGAGGTGTAAATGAGCACTTGGATACTATCTTTAGCGCCGTATTCCCGAGCGCAGGCACTTTTCGTACAAGCCCACGGCTCATGGAGCAGCAGGGAGAGATGGTGATGAGCCCTTGGCGTTATCCGATGATGTTGGTCGCTGGAGCTCTGCTGGCCGGGGCCCTGGTGGCCTGTGACGGAGATTCGACAGTAAGTCAGCCGTCGGATCCAGGCGGTGAGCGAGACGTTGCCGTCGAATCAATTCAAGATAAGCCGCCTGAGCCTGTCGAGCCTCAAGCGCCGACGGTCGCGGCGCTCGATGAACCGGTGAGGGTATCTCTGGATATCCGACTGGCGTCGGACCGACGCATGCATGTGGCGGCCACGACCAACTTGCCGGAAGGCACCAGAGTCCAGCTTCGGGTGGTTCGCGAGGCCAGCAATGTGCGATGGCAGTCGCGCACCGAGGTACGTGAGGGGAATGTGGCAGCCGGGCCCTATGGCCCCGGTAGCGGGCTGCCGGATGGCTACTATCGTATCGAGCTGGTCACCGCGCCTGCTGATGTACAACCCGCCGAGGTCAAGGCGCGGATCGGGCCGAGTGGCGAGCATCTAAAAGGGTCTCTGGTCGCCGCGTCGGAGCATGGGTTGGGCAATATCATCAAGGCTAGCCAGCGGTTTCTGGTAGGGCAGGAGGTACGACGGACGCTGGACGATGTTGAAGTGCAGCAGAGCCCTTGAGTCAATCTTTGAAATCAACCATTTATAAGAGTCCCTGGGGCGTTAAGGCATCATGTGAGCTACTGCAAAGCACTCACGGAAATAGTTTTCGAGAATAGTTCTTGAAAGGTGTTAGTGAGCAGAGCTCTTGGGAAAGGGCTTTGAGAAGAGTTCTCAAAAAAAGTGCGTAAGAAGAGTTATCGGAAAAGAGATTGAGAAAGGTTCTTGAGAAAGGTTCTTGAGAAGAGTTCTTGGGGAAAAGCCCTGAAATAAGTTCTTTAGTGAAGTTCCACTAAAGCGACCTTGAAGATTGCTGGAAATGGGCGTCATGCGGCCAACGCGCTTGGCTACCATCGCTGACCCGAAGGTGAAAGGGATAAAGGCACGGTAAAGGCAAGGTACTGGCGGCGGTGGCGACAAGACAGCCCGCCAAGGGGAAAGGCGGCATGAGGCAGTCAGGCCGGAGTGAACGACCTGACCTATCCGGATCGCCCCGGGGCTGGGCGCCTGATGGGATGGTCTCGCTAGACGAGAGATGAAACGTCAGTCCCGGTCGGCTGCTTTGAGTTTCATCCCCGCGTTTCTCTCATCTCAGGCCGGTGAATCGCTGCGCCATAGCGCTACCACCTTGGCCTTGAGGCGCATGCCGCTGTGGTAAGGCGTGGTGGTGGACTGGCCCTGGCGCTGAAAGGTCAGTTGCCCGTTGCTGTCCTGGGCGACTCGGCGCAGGTACAGGGTATCTTCCTCCGCCACCAGATAGAGTCCTGGCTGACGGAAGATTTCGGTCGGAGCCACGGCGGCCAGATCCAGCGGTCCCAGAAAATCGAAGTGCTCATCCGGCGCCGGCGTCACCAGGTGGCAGTCACCGTCCCAGCGCTGCTCCGGGATCAACTCCAGTGGCAGATCGATCCCCTTGTGGGCGACTTCCTGCCAGGGCAGCGGCAGGGTGGATTTTAGGTACAGCGGTGACGGCCGGCTCGGTTCTCCTTCCAGCAGGTGGGCCAGGGGGCAGTTGAGGGCCTGAGACAGCGCCACCAGGCGTTCATGCCCGATCTGCTTGATGGTGCCGGACTCCCAGTAGGAGATGGTGACGTCAGAGACCCCGACCTGGCGAGCCAGCGCCGCCTTGTTAAGGCCGGCTGCCAACCTCAAAGATTTGATGCGCGGACCCAGCGCGTCCATGGAACCTTCCTGTCGACACATAAAGAGAATTTAGAATACTCATTCATAAGTACCTCTTGTGCAATATCAGGCGTCAACGATATTCGACGATTCTGTTAGCGCCCTACCAGGGGATCGCCTCGTTGGCCCAGTCGAAGAAGCCACCGCTGTCGGCGGGGCCACGCTGCTGGACCATGGACATCAGCTGCTCGGCGACAAAGTCGGCGGTGAACAGCTTGTTCGCGGGTACTCGAGCCTGGAAGGGGCGTGATAGCGAGCTGTCGGTGGTGCCGGGGTGGAAGCTCAGTACGCAGGACTGGGGATTCAATCGCTTGAGCTCGATGGCGGCGGTCTTCATCAGCATATTGTGGGCGGCCTTGCTGGCGCGGTAGGCGTACCAGCCACCTAGGCCGTTGTCGCCGATTGACCCGACTCGTGCCGACAGGCTGACCACGGTGGTGGGATGGGAGCCCTTGAGGTGGGGAAGCAGCGCCTGGATCATCAACGCCGGCGTGGCGGCGTTAACCCGAAATAGCTCCATGAGAGCGGCTTCGTCGAGGTCCTCCAGGCGTTTCTCGGGCTGAATGTTGTTCGCGTCGTCGTGGAGCAAGCCGATGGCATTGACCACCAGGTGAAGGGGAACCGCGTGGCCACCGGGGCCGTGAAGGGCTCGACCCAGTTCAGCGCGGCCCTGCGGGGTGGTGACGTCGCCTTCGATTGCTTCCAGGCGAGAAGAGAAGGTCTCAAAAGGTATGCGACTGACGACGGTCACTCGTCCCAGTCGTGGGTCGGCGAGCAGTCGATCGACGACGGCGCGACCTATGCCTCCGTTGCCGCCGATGATGAGGGCGTGATAGCCGTCGGGAAGCCTGTCCATGTCGCTCTCCTGGTCAGGGAATGGAGGTCCAGCCTCCATCGAGGCGGGGTGTGGGCAAACGGATCGGTGGCGATGGCTCGAGTGCACCGCGAATCTTGCCGGGTCCTGCGCAATTGCCTCGACGGTGCGTATAATGCGCCCACGCCGCCAGCTTGGCTTCAACGACTTCAGGATGCAGGACGTTATGACTGTTCGCACGCGTATCGCCCCGTCGCCCACCGGGGATCCCCACGTAGGAACCGCCTACATTGCCTTGTTCAACCTGTGCTTTGCTCGACAGCATGGGGGAGAGTTCATCCTGCGCATCGAGGATACCGATCGTGTTCGTTCCACCGCCGAATCGGAGCAGATGATCCTCGATTCGCTGCGTTGGTTGGGACTCGAATGGGACGAAGGGCCCGACGTAGGCGGCCCTCATGGCCCCTATCGCCAGAGCGAGCGAGGCGACATCTATGCCGAGCATGCCCAGCGCTTGATCGAAGCCGGCCATGCTTTCAAGTGCTACCGCACCAGCGAGGAACTCGACGAGTTACGTGAGGCGCGCAAGGCCCAGGGTCTGCACCTGGCGCTGAAGCCGGCCGATCTGGCGCTCGATCCCGATGAGCAGGCCCGTCGTGAGCAAGAGGGCATGCCCTATGTGGTGCGTATGCAGGTGCCGGAAAGTGGCCCCTGCGTCGTTCAGGACATGCTGCGTGGCGCCATCGAGGTGGACTGGGCCCAGGTGGATGCGCAGATCCTGCTCAAGTCCGATGGCATGCCGACCTATCACCTGGCCAATGTCGTGGATGATCACCTGATGGGGATCACCCACGTGCTGCGGGGGGAGGAGTGGATCAACTCGGCGCCCAAGCACCAGTTGCTGTATGAGTACTTTGGCTGGGACATGCCTGAGCTGTGCCATATGCCACTGCTGCGCAATCCCGACAAGTCCAAGCTGTCCAAGCGTAAGAATCCCACCTCGATCAACTATTATCGGCGGATGGGATTCCTGCCCCAGGCGGTGACCAACTACCTGGGCCGCATGGGCTGGTCGATGCCCGACGAGCGAGAGAAGTTCTCCCTTGCCGAGATGATGGAAAACTTCGACATTCAGCGGGTATCGCTGGGTGGTCCGGTGTTCGATCTGGAGAAGCTTACCTGGCTCAACGGCGTCTACCTGCGCGAGGACCTGGACGACCGCGCCTTTCTCCAGGCTTTGATGACCTGGGCCTTCAATGAAGACTATGTAGCGCAGATCCTGCCCCAGGTGCGCACGCGGGTCGATACCTTGTCCGACGTGGCGCCTCTGGCGGGGCACTTCTTCTCCGGGCTGCCCGCCATCAGCGAAGCAAGCTTCGACGGGATCAACCTGGAGCGTGAAGACCTCGTCAAGCTGCTCCAGTTCCTGGTCTGGCGGCTTGAAGGTGTGTCCAGCTGGAACAAGGACGCGCTGCTGGCCGAGGTCAAGCTGTTGGGCAGCCACTTCGATCTGAAGATGAAGGCACTGCTGGCGCCAGTCTTTATCGCCATCACCGGTTCCTCGTCGAGCACCTCTGTGATGGACGCCATGGCGATTCTTGGCTCCGACATGACCCGCGCCCGCCTGCGCCACGCCATTGGCGTGCTG
>DJIP01000186.1 GCA_002433675.1 Halomonas halophila | reverse complement strand
GCTGAAGAACTCGGCGATGTCCTGGTAGGCGGTCCAGTTGGTGGGCACCCCCAGGTCATAGCCGTAGATGTCCTTGAACTGTGCCTTCAGGTCATCGCGCTGAAACCAGTCATAGCGGAACCAGTAGAGGTTGGCGAACTGCTGATCCGGCAGCTGGTAGATGCTGCCGTCGGGCCCGGTGGTGTACTGGATACCGATAAAGTCGTCCAGATCGAGGGTCGGCAGCGTCAGGTTCTTCCACTCATTGGCCATGGCCTCGCTCAGGTTGATGGTCGAGCCATAGCGAATGTGGGTGCCGATGGCATCCGAGTCGTTGACGTAGGCGTCATAGATATTGCGACCCGACTGCATCTGGGTCTGCATGTTCTGCACCACGTCACCTTCACCGATGATGTTGTGGGTGACCTCGATACCGGTCAGCTCGGTAAACGCCGGCGCCAGCACGTCGCGCTCCCAGGTGTGGGTGGTCAGGCCCTCGGCGACGGTGTTGATCTCCATGCCTTCAAACGGCTCGGCAGCCTTGGCGAACCATTCCAGTTCAGCGATGCGTTCTTCCCGGCTCAGGGTCGAGTCCTTGAACACCTCGTCGGCCAGGCGCTCGATCACCGCCGTTCGATCGTCCTGGGCCAGGGCGCCGCCGCTGAGCAGCAACAGCCCCACCGCACCTAGCCCGGTCAGCTTGAGTCTAGCGTTCATGGTCACCTCTATTGTTGTCGTCGACCGTCAGGTCGATCGTTGTCGTCGAAGGGAGCCTGGCCCCCGCTAGCCCCATCTCAGCAGGACCAGCATCCACACCACCGATACGCCCAGCGCCAGCCACAGACTGAGGCTGGTGAAGCCCACTACCGCCAGATGGATGTAGGCCGCCGACAGCATGCCGATGAAGAAACGATCCCCCCGGGTGGTGCTGATCGGCAGAAAACCACGCCGCTCGCGGGTCGGCGATACCAATTCCCAGGTCGTCATGACCACCAGCAACAGCGCAATGACCCCAAAGAAGATCGCCGTGGGCAGGGTCCATACCATCCAGTCCATGTCGGTGCTCCTCAGGTCCGGCCCAGGGCAAAGCCCTTGGCGATATGGTGGCGCACGAAGAACACCACCACGATGCCGGGCACGATGGTCAGCACCCCGGCCGCCGCCAGGGTGCCCCAGTCGATACCCGAGGCGGTCGAGGTCCGGGTCATCACCGAGGCGATGGGCTGGGCCTCGGTGGAGGTCAGGGTGCGCGCCAGCAACAGCTCGACCCAGGAGAACATGAACAAGAAGAACAGCGTGACGCCGATACCGGAGCGAATCATCGGAATGAATACCTGGACGAAGAAACGCGGAAAGCTGTAGCCGTCGATGAAGGCGGTCTCGTCGATCTCCTTGGGCACGCTGGACATGAAGCCCTCGAGGATCCACACCGCCAGCGGAATATTGAACAGACAGTGGGCCAGCGCCACGGCGATGTGGGTATCGAACAGGCCCACCGTGTAGTAGAGCTGAAAGTACGGCAGCAGGAACACCGCCGGCGGCGCCATCATGTTGGTCAACAACCAGAAGAACAGGTGCTTGTCGCCGATGAAGCGGTAGCGACTGAAAGCGTAGGCCGCGGGTAGCGCCACGCTCATGCTGATGGCCATGTTCATCAGCACATAGGTGATCGAGTTGACGTAGCCCATGTACCAGCTCGGGTCAGTGAAGATCTTGGCGTAGTTGGCCAGGGTCAGCGACTGCGGCCACAAGGTCAGCTCGCCGAGGATCTCGCTATTGGTCTGCAGCGACATGTTGACCAGCCAGTAGATCGGCAGCAGCACGAACACGATGTAGGCCAGCATCAACAGGCCACGGCGCAGCCGCCGCCCCGTCGAACGCCCCTGCCGACGCCGGCGGGCCGCCTCCTTCGCCGCGCGCTGGCGTACCTGGTCGGGACTGGATGGCGTGGCATCAGTCATGGCGGGCCCCTCCCTGACGGTCCTTCTGCAGATTCATGATCGCGGTATAGAACACCCAGCAGACCAGCAGGATGATCAGGAAGTAGATCAGCGAAAAGGCTGCCGAAGGCCCCACATCGAACTGGGCGGTGGCCATGATCGCCAGCGATTGACTGAGGAAGGTCGTCGCGCTGCCCGGCCCTCCGCCGGTCAACACGAAAGGTTCTGCGTAGATCATGAAAGAGTGCATGAAACGCAGCAGCACCCCGATCACCAGTACGTTGGTCAGCTTGGGCAGCTGGATATAGCGAAACACCGCCCAGCGTGAGGCGCGATCGATGCGTGCCGCCTGGTAATAGGCCTCGGGGATCGCCTGCAGACCGCTGTAGCAGAGCAGTGCGATCAGCGAGGTCCAGTGCCAGACGTCCATCAGCACGATGGTCACCCAGGCGTCCAGCGGACTCGAGGTGATGTTGTAGGGATAGCCGATCTGGCGAAGGCTCCAGCCCATCAGACCGATGTCGCCACGAGTGAAGATCTGCCAGATGCTGCCCACCACGTTCCACGGGATCAGCAAGGGCAAGGTCACCAGGATCAACACCAGCGACGCCCGCCAGCCCCGCTTGGGCATCAACAGTGCGATACCCACCCCCAGCGGCACCTGAATCGCCAGGATGGTCAAGGAGAACGCAAACTGCCGGGCCAGCGCCGCCTGCAGCGCCGGATCGTTGAGCATCTTGACGAACCATTCGGTGCCGGTGAAGAAGCGGGTATTGGCGTCGAAGACGTCCTGCACCGAGTAGTTGACCACCGTCATCAGCGGCACGATGGCGGAAAAGGCGACCAGCGCCAGCATCGGCAGCACCAGCCACCAGGCGCGATTATTGGGGACCTTGTTCATGGCGCCACCTCTGCACGGGATTCATCTGCAGTTAGAGAGCGACCCAGCCGGTCTTGTTTTTGCGGTGGACGACCCTGAGGAGCGATACGGAGATTCATGGCGCCACCTCTACACGGGATTCATCTACGTACAAAGTCAGCCATCTTTCAGGGAAACGCACCGATACGCGCCCGGAAAGCGCAAGCCCGCCCTCCTCCACACGCACCTTGAAGCGCGCCTGGTCAAGCGCCAGCGTCAAGATCGAGTAGGTCCCGAGATCCTGGCAGTGGTCCACCACAGCGCTGAGCGTGCCGGCCGCGCCGTCTTCGGCAAGCTCGATGAATTCCGGACGAATGCCGAGCTTGAGATTGTCACTACCCTCGCGAGCATCGAGCAGCGCCCGGCGCATCGCGGCGGACAGCTCCAGGTGCTGGCCGTCGACAAGAACGTCTTTGCCATCGATGCGAGGCGTGAAGAAGTTCATGCCGGGGCTGCCGATGAAGTAGCCGACGAAAGTGTGGGCAGGACTCTCGAACAGCTCACGCGGGGTACCGAACTGGACGATGCGACCGTCGTACATCACCGCGATCTTGTCGGCAAAGGTCGAGGCTTCGAGCTGATCGTGGGTCACGTAGATCATGGTGATGGCGAAGCGCTGGTGGATCTCCTTCAACTTGCGCCGCAGCTTCCACTTGAGCTGCGGGTCGATCACCGTCAGCGGCTCGTCGAACAGGATGGCCGCCACGTCATCACGGACCAGGCCACGCCCCATGGACACCTTCTGTTTCTCGTCGGCGCTGAGGTTGCGCGCCTTGCTGGCCAGGCGGTCGGTCAGGTCAAGGATATCCGCGACCTCCTCGACCCGTTCGCGCACCCGCTCCTCCGGGGTCTTCACGTTGCGTAGCGGGAAGGCCAGGTTGTCGTAGACCGTCATGGTGTCGTAGACCACCGGGAACTGAAACACCTGGGCAATGTTGCGCTCTTCCGGCGGCAGCTCGTTGACCATGACCCCGTCGAAGCGCACCTCGCCCTGGGACGGCACCAACAGCCCGGAGATGATATTGAGCAGGGTCGACTTGCCGCAGCCAGATGGCCCCAGCAGGGCATAGGCACCGCCCTGCTCCCACACGTGGTCCATCTGCTCGATGGCGTAGTCGCTGCGCTTCGAAGGCGACGCCGAATAGCTGTGCGCCAACTGTGAAAGGCGTATCTCGGCCATGCTAGCGCTCCTCCCCTGACGCCGACGTCGGCGGTGCCTGTTGCGAAGACGGAAGCGTCGGACGAGCCCCTCCGTCACCGACTTCCGGCGGCACGTGCAGGGTCTTGCCATCCATGTCGAACACGAACAGACGATGCACCGGAACATGCAGGGTGATCGGCTCATCCACACGGAAGCTGTGAACACCGGGAAGATGCGCCACCAGCGACATCCTCTCGTTGCCCACGTGCAGGAAGGTCTCGGAGCCACTGATCTCGGCCAGTTCGACCTTCACGTCAAGCGCCAGGTCATCGTCTGCCCGGGGCGCTGTGGCCAGATGGGCCGGGCGCACACCGAAGCGGTAGCTGCCCTCGCCAAGCGCCGCCAGATCTTCATCGAGCGGGAAGTGCACCTCGTCGTCGAAGCTGACCTCACCGTCGCGAATGCGCCCTTCCAGCACATTGATGGGGGGTTCGGAGAACATCTCCGCCGCGGTCAGGGAGGCGGGTTGGCGGAACACCGTAGCGGTCGGACCATGCTGAACCAGGCGCCCCTCATGCAGAATCGCCGTGTTGCCACCCAGCGCCAGCGCTTCCGCCGGTTCGGTGGTGGCGTAGACCGCAATGCAGTCGCGCCGGGCGAACAAGGCACTTAGCTCCTCGCGAAACTCCTCACGCAGCTTGTAGTCGAGGTTGACCAGTGGCTCATCGAACAGCACCAGGTCCGCGTCCTTGACCAGCGCTCGTGCCATGGCAGTGCGCTGCTGCTGGCCACCGGACAGCTCCAGAGGCTGGCGGTCGAGCAGCCCTTCGATATGCAAAAGCTCGGCAATCTCGTGGACACGCTGGCGTATCTCGCTTCTGGGCACACGGGCCAGCTTCAGCGGAGAGGCGATATTGTCGAAGACACTCTGGTGGGGGTAGTTGATGAACTGCTGGTAAACCATCGCCACGTTGCGTTGGCGCACCCCCTTGCCGGTCACATCTTCACCCTGCATCAGGATGCGACCCCGGGTCGGCTGGTCCAGCCCGGCCATCAGGCGCATCAGACTGGTCTTGCCGGCCAGGGTGCGACCCAGCAGGACATTGAAGGAACCCGGCTCCAGGGTCAGGCTGACGTCATCGATGTGGGTCTCGCTCGCCACCTTGCGGGTGACGCCGTCGAGGATCAGGGACATGGGCGTACTCTTTCGCGCAGAGGTTCCCCTCGTCTCCGAGGGGCGTCATCTGTACGGTAGTAGAGAATCTCTGCCCGCCCGTGATGTTTTTAAACGAAAGGCCTCATCACGCGCCAGAGGACACCCTTTTTATATCTCATCCTTTTGTTTTTGCTTTTCTTTTTCACTGTCACCAACTTTTGTCTAATGCGAAAAGCCACCTCTCTGGTAGCTGAGCATTGGTATAGATGTTGTTTCCAGAAAAAAAATGCGCCCAATGTTCGCAAAGGAACATTGGGCGCAGCATCGGCGATACGACAGCGGGTGCCCTCGCAGGCACCTTTTCTCAGCGAGTACCGAAGATCTTGTCTCCGGCATCGCCCAGCCCCGGTACGATGTAGCCGTTTTCGTCGAGGCGCTCGTCCACCGAGGCGGTGTAGATCTCGATATCCGGATAGGCTTCCTGAACGCGACGGATACCTTCGGGCGCCGCCACCAGCACGATCACTCGCATCAACTGACAGCCGCGATCGCGCAGCATGTCCAGGGTGGCGACCATGGACCCGCCGGTGGCCAGCATCGGATCGATGACCACTGCCATGCGCTCATCCAGGTCGTTGGCAAACTTGGAGAAGTAGGGTACCGGCTCGAGGGTCTCTTCATCGCGGTACAGACCGACCACGCTGACCCGCGCACTGGGAATCAGGTCGGTGACACCTTCCAACATGCCAAGACCCGCTCGCAGGATCGGTACGATAGTGACCTTCTTGCCCTTGAGCTGCTTGACGGTGATGGTCTCGCCACTCCAGCCATCGATGTCGTAGTCCTGCAACTCCAGGTCCTGGGTCGCCTCGTAGGTGAGCAGTTTTGCCACCTCGCCGGCCAGTTCACGGAAGCTCTTGGTGCTGATACCGGCTTCACGCATCAGACCGAGTTTGTGCTGGACCAGGGGGTGATCGATGGCATGGACGCTCATTGGCGAGTCCTCTTTGATATCGGGAGGTGGTGCTTGGACGACCTTCGTCGCATGGACGTGGGCGACAAATTGCGCGCCATTCTACCTGCAACGCCGCGTCAGGTTAACCCGCTGCGTGCACCGAAAGCCGGCGGACGTCCACGCCGCCCGCCTTTTCGGTTCAGGGAGTCGGCGGCAGCTGCCAATCCACCGGAGAGCGCCCGTGCTCGGCGAGAAAGGCGTTGGCCCGAGAGAAATGGTGATTGCCGAAAAAACCGCGGTGGGCCGACAACGGAGACGGGTGCGGCGACTCCAGCACAAGATGACGCCCCTGATCGACCAGCGCCTTCTTCTGGCGGGCGTGGCTGCCCCACAGCAGAAAGACACAGGGTGGTGCCTCGGCGCTGACGGTCTGGATGGCGCGATCGGTAAAGGTCTCCCACCCCTTGCCCCGATGGGAGCCGGCGTTACCCTCCTCCACCGTCAAGGAGGTGTTGAGCAGCAACACCCCCTGGCGCGCCCAGGCCTCGAGGTGGCCGTGGTTGACCGGCGTCACCCCCAGGTCCTGGGCCA
>DJIP01000072.1 GCA_002433675.1 Halomonas halophila | reverse complement strand
ACGTCAGGCCCGCGAGGAAGCCGAGCAAAAGGCACGAGAAGAAGCCGAACGTCAGGCCCGTGAGGAAGCGGAACGCAAGGCCCAGGAAGAAGCCGAGCGCCAGGCCCGTGAGGCCGCCGAACAGAAGGCGAGAGAAGAGGCCGAGCGGCAGCTTCAGCGAATCATCGAGGGTGATTCCAGTGCCGTCTCCAACGCCGAACAGGGGAACGAGGCCGCCAATGGCTTTATCCAGCTGGTACGACGCGCGGTGGAGCAGGCCTGGGTCATCCCGCCCAATGTGGGCGACGGCACCACCGCCGAGGTACAGGTCAGGTTGGGGCCCTCGGGTGAAGTGTTTGCTGCAACGGTCACACGTTCGAGCGGAAACGCCGCCTTCGACAACTCCGCCATCCAGGCGGTGGAGTCTGCAGCTCCGTTCACCGAACTGCGGGACCTTCCCAGCGGCGTGCAACGCGACTATCGTCAATTCAATCTGCGATTCAGACCGGGAGACATTCGCTGATGAGAGCCTTGAATGCGAGTTGGTGGACCAGGAGGGTCAGCATGACCGTCGCTCAAACGAGCCTTGCCAAGCGCCTGCTTGCTTTAGTGGCAGGCATGCTGGTATGGCTGGCCGGGCCAGCGGCCCAGGCCGATCTGACCATCGATATCACCCGTGGCAATGAAAGGGCCACACCGATCGCGGTGGTGCCCTTCGCCGACCAGGCGGGGGGACTACCCGAGGATATCGCCCAGGTCGTCTCCGATGACCTGGAGCGCAGCGGCTACTTCGAACCGTTGCCGCGCTCGGAGATGTTCAATCAGCCCTCGTCCAGCGAAGAGGTCACCTATGGTGACTGGCGCAGTCTCGACTCGCGCTACCTGGTGGTGGGCAGCACCAGTCAGGAGGGTGGCCAAGTCAAGGTGCGCTTCGAGCTTCTCGACGTCAGCGGCGAGAGCCGGCTGCTGGGCGAGACGGTCACGGCATCGAGTTCCGATCTGCGCGGCGCGGCGCACTATATCAGCGACCAGATCTTCGAGGAGATCACCGGCATTCGCGGCGCCTTCTCGACCCGCATCGCCTATGTCACCTCGCAGGGGGTCGGCAACAACACCCAGTACGGGCTCTATGTGGCCGACGCCGACGGGCGCAACAGCCAGCAGGTGCTGACGTCCGACGAACCTATCATGTCGCCGGCCTGGTCGCCGGACGGCGGCAAGCTGGCCTATGTGTCCTTCGAGACCGAACGGCCGGCCATCTACGTGCAGAATCTGGCCACCGGTCAGCGCGTCAAGCTGACCGACTTCGAAGGGCTCAACAGCGCACCGAGCTGGTCGCCGGATGGCCGCCGCCTGGCGATGGCGCTGTCCCGGGATGGCCAGCCAGAGATCTACGTGATGGACATCGGCTCGCGCAACGTTCAGCGTGTCACCAACTCCTCGAGCATCGAAACCGAGCCGGCCTGGACGCCTGACGGCCGCTCCCTGATCTTCACGTCGGACCGCTCGGGCGGACCCCAGATCTATCGCCAGAGCGTGTCCGGCGGTGAGGCCGAGCGCCTGACCTACACCGGCAACTACAATGCGCGTGGCCGCCTGTCGCCGGACGGCGAAACACTGTTCTTGATCCACCGCGGCAACAATGGCTATCAGGTGGCCAAGCAGGACCTCGAGAGCGGTCGTCTGGTGGAAATCAGTGACGCTCAACAGGCCGAATCTCCCAGTATCGCGCCCAATGGCACCATGGTAATCTTCGCCACCCAGCAGGGTAGCACCGGGGTGCTGGGAGCGGTCACCGCCGATGGACGCGCGCAGTTCCGTCTGCCCGCCGCCCAGGGCGACGTTCGCGAGCCGGCCTGGTCCCCGTTTCTGAACTGATTCGACGGCCATACGCCGATGAATCGACTTTGATGCATCACGCAAGGAGAGTGACACGATGTTTCTCAAGCCCTACGCCCGTTCGCTGGCCATCGCCGCTTCCCTGGCCGTTCTGGCGGGTTGTTCCAGCACCGGCGGCACCCAGGACGGCAGCGCCGCAGGCACCGGTACCGGCGGTACCATGGGCGGCACCGGTGTCGGTACCGGCACCGCCGGTAGCGGCCAGGTCAGCGGCTCCGGCTATGGCACCGACGGTGCCGGCCAGATGGCCGACGGCCGTATCCCGGAAGTGCGCACCATCTACTTCAACTACGACAGCGACGCCATCCGTCCCGAGTTCGAATCGGTGGTCAACGCCCACGCCCAGTACCTGAGCAGCAATCCCAACGCCTCAGTCGTGCTGCAGGGCCACACCGACGAGCGCGGCACCCGCGAGTACAACCTCGCGCTTGGCGAGCGTCGTGCTGGGTCCGTTGAGCGCTACCTGCGCCTGCAGGGCGTCAATCCCTCGCAGATGGAAGTGGTGAGCTACGGCGAAGAGCGCCCCGCAGCTCGCGGCAGCAACGAGGATGCCTTTGCACAGAACCGCCGTGTGGTCTTTGCTTACTGAAAGCCACTGACGTCGGACGTGGGAGAAGTCAATGAGACACAGTCTTAAGGGACTGTGCGGCGCGGGAGCCCTGGTGCTCCCGTTGTCCGTCATGGTACCCGCCATCCTGTCACCTGCGCTGGCCCAGCAGCCGGTCGTCAGAGACCTCAGCGGTGGCAACAGCTTTTACGATCAGACGGCCACCCAGGCCCAGGCCAGCGGCAATCTCGCGCTGTTCAACCAGGTCGAGCAGCACCAGCGCGAACTGCGTGAGTTGCGCGGGCAGATCGAAGAACTGCGCTACCAGCTTGATCAGCTCAAGCAGCAGAGTCGCCAGCAGTACATGGACCTCGATCAGCGCATGTCCGAGTTGCCTGCTCAGGCAGCGCCGTCAAGCGCCCCGAGTGAGCCCTCGGCGCCGCCGAGCGAATCTGCAGACAGCAGCGGCAGTGGAGGATCATCATCGTCCTCCGGCCAGGCCAGCGATGATGCCAGGGAAGCCTACCAGTCGGCGTTCTCCAAGGTGCAGTCGCGAGACTTCGATCAAGCGATCAGCGACTTCGACACCTTCGTCGATCGTTATCCCGACTCCAGCCTGACCGCCAACGCCTACTACTGGCTCGGTGAATTGCATTCGGCACAGTCGTCCTTTGGCGATGCCGCCGTTGCCTTCGAGACCGTGCTGGACCGTTTTCCCGACAGCAGCAAGGTTCCCGACGCCATGTACAAGCTGGGACTGCTGAAAGCGCGGCAGGGAGATACCGAAGGCGGCCACGCACTTCTGGAATCCGTCCAGCAGGACTATCCTGACAGCAATGCGGCATCTCTTGCCGATGACTATTTGCGTCAGGCCGGGGCCTGATCAAGGAAGCGCCATGACCGAGTGCAAGATTGATTACCAGGCTCCTGAGGACCTGCTCACAGATCGCATCCTGCTGGTGACCGGTGCCGGAGACGGCATCGGACGCACGGCGGCGGTCGAATACGCACGTCGCGGGGCCACCGTGATTCTGCTGGGCCGCACCACCGCCAAGCTCGAGAAGGTGTACGACGAGATCGAGGCTGCCGGCGGCCCGCAACCGGCGATCTTCCCGTTGAACTTCGAAGGGGCGACGCTCAAGGATTACCACGATATGGCCGAGGCGCTGGACAAGGAGTTCGGCCGGCTCGACGGTATCCTGCATAACGCCGGGCAGCTAGGCCGGATCACGCCGTTCGAGCAGTACAATCCGGAACTGTGGGATCAGGTCATGCAGGTCAACATCAACGGGCCTATCTGGATGACCCAGGCGCTGCTGCCGCTCTTGACCAAGTCTGCCGACGCCTCGGTGATCTTCACCTCGTCGAGTGTCGGCCGCAAGGGGCGGGCCTACTGGGGAGCCTACTCGGTCTCCAAGTTCGCCACCGAAGGCTTTGCCCAGGTACTGGCCGAGGAGATCGATCATCTGGGGACCCTGAGGATCAACACCCTCAACCCCGGGGCCACGCGCACCGCCATGCGCAAGAGCGCCTACCCGGGCGAGGACCCCATGAGCCTGCGTACCGCAGAGGACATCATGCCGACCTACCTGTGGCTGATGGGCCCTGACAGCAAGGGCCGCAATGGGGAAGCCTTCGACGCCCAGCCGCCGAAACGCTGACGTCACAGGCAAGCGATGCGTGCAACGAGTGTTGCAAGAGGAACGGCGGGCCAAACGGCCCGCCGTTCCTTGCTTGTCACCCGTGACCACCCGGTTCGGGCTCCGGTGCCATCGAAACGAAGGTGGCCGTTCCGGACCTCGACACGCGCGGCCTCTGCCGCCGCCCTGGTCGCGTCGACGTCTGGCTTCCAGCAACGTCTCAGCGTCCTCTGAATGGCCTCTCAGTGTCTTCTCAGTGCCTCGAGAACCGCCTCTGCGGTATCGAACCAACGGTCGGCAGGCCAGTCTCGGTAGTCTTCTTCCTCGGCAATATAGCCATAGCCCACGGCGATGGCCGGCATGCCGGCGGCCTTTGCCGCCTGCATGTCACGCACGTGATCGCCCAGGTACCAGCATGCCTCGGGCGCTACGTCTAGGCGCCTGGCCGCCTCCAGCAGCGGTTCAGGGTGGGGCTTCTTTACCGGCAGGTCGTCGGCGCAGAGCATGACACCCGGCGCGAGTCCCAGCGCCTCGACCAGGGGCTCGGCATACAGACGAGGCTTGTTGGTGACGATGCCCCAGGGGCGATCCAGGCCGTCCCAGTGAAGCAACAGGCGATCGAGCGGCGGGAACACCTGGCTGTGGTCGGCCACCGCTTCGGCGTAGAGATCGAGCAGTTGCTGCCGTGCCGCCGCGTGGTCAGGATGTTGGCTGTCGAATCCCAGTGCCAGGGTGACCAGGGCGCTGCCACCGTTGGATACCTGGGCGCGAATGGCGGGGTAGGGCAACTCATCCAGACCATGCAGCCGACGCAGTCGATTGGTGGCTTGAGCCAGGTCCGGTGCGGTATCCACAAGAGTGCCGTCCAGGTCGAACAGCAGGGCGTGAGGCAGCGAATCGTTCACGCGGTCTCCTTGCGACAGATCATCAGGTAGTTGACCGAGACGTCGTCGGCAGACAGCGAGAACCGTCGAGTGATCGGGTGGTAGACCAGTCCGCTTTGCTCCTCGATCTCGAGTCCCGCATCGCGACACCAGCGGGCCAGTTCGGATGGGCGGATGAAACGGGCGTAGTCATGGGTGCCACGAGGCACCATGCCGAGCACGTACTCAGCGCCAAGGATGGCCAGGGCATAGGACTTGGGGTTGCGATTGATGGTCGACAGCGCGAGCTGTCCGCCGGGTTTGAGCAGGCGAGCACAGGCCCGTACGATGGCTTCGGGATCGGGTACGTGCTCGAGCATTTCCAGGCAGGTCACCACCTCGAAACGCTCCGGCGCCTCTTCGGCCATGTCTTCGACGCTGATGTAGCGGTATTCGAGTGAGACCCCCTGCTCATCGGCGTGCTGCCGTGCGACCGCCAGTGACGCCTCGGCCAGATCGATACCGGTCACCCGAGCGCCGCGGCGTGCCATGGCCTCGGAGAGGATGCCTCCACCGCAACCGACGTCCAGCACTTCGCGCCCGGCCAGCCCTGCTCTGGCGTCGATGAAATCGAGTCTCAACGGGTTGATGGCGTGCAGCGGTTTGAATTCGCCTTCGGGATCCCACCAACGTTCGGCCAGTGCCGAGAACTTGTCGATCTCGTTGTGGTCCACGTTGGCGGAAGGGGTGTCGGATGTGCTCATCTGTATCTCCAGGGCGTTCCATGCCGCCGATGTCAGCGGACCGAGTTCGTCTGGTACGCTATTCTACGCATTCCCTGTTCCGAGTCCCATGGCCCAGATCGCCATGGACGACAGCCGAACCCATTTTCGAGAAGAAGGAAGTCTCCATGATCCGCAAGGCCGTTCTCCCCGTCGCAGGTTTTGGCACGCGGTGTCTGCCGGCGTCCAAGGCCATCCCCAAGGAAATGATCACCATCGTCGATCGCCCGGTGATCCAGTACGTGGTCCAGGAGGCCGTCGCGGCGGGCATTCGTGACATCGTGCTGGTGACCCACGGCACCAAGAGTGCCATCGAGAACCACTTCGACAAGCATTTTGAGCTGGAAGCCGGGCTCGAGGCCAAGGGCAAGACCGAGCTGCTCGAGGAGCTGCGCGCCATCGTTCCCGCCGACGTCAACATCATCAGTGTGCGTCAGCCTGAACCCCTGGGTCTCGGCCACGCGGTGCTGTGCGCCCGCCCTGTGATCGGTGACGACGAGCCCTTTGCCGTGCTGCTGCCCGACGTACTGGTCGACGATGATGGTCTTGAACGCAATGACCTTGCCGGCATGATCGATGCCTTCGAGCGTACCGGGCGCTCCCAGTTGATGGTGGAAGAGGTCCCGCGGGAGCTGGTCTACAAGTACGGCATCGTCGCGCCCAAGGGCGACTCCCCCGAGCCCGGTGAGTCCTGTGAGCTTTCCGGCCTGGTCGAGAAACCCAAGGTCGAGGAGGCGCCCTCCAACCTGTCGGTGATCGGTCGCTACATGTTGCCGGGTCGTATCTTCCCGCTGCTGGCCAAGACCCCACCCGGCGCCGGCAACGAGATCCAGCTGACCGACGCCATCGAGGAGCTGCGCGTGGCGGAAGGCGTGGACGCCTACCGCATGCAGGGCACCACCTACGACTGCGGCCACCAGCTCGGCTACCTGGAGGCGATCCTGGCCTACGGTCGGCGACACTCCCGCTACGGCGAAGGCTTCACCGAGCTGCTGAAACGCTACGCCGCCGAGGATTGACGCCATGAAGGTCGTGATACATGGAAGTGAGCTTTCGGCAGCCACCGCTGCCGCTGCGTTGTCCTGGGTAGGACATGACGTCTGCTGGCAACCGCTGGATCGCCACTGGAGCGAGCTCAAGGAAAGCGACTGGCTGATCCGCGAACCTTCGGTACTGCAACACCTGACGGAGGCCATGGAGGCCGGGCATTTGAGCCTGGAGCGGGACAGTGAGGACGACGGCGCGGATATCGACGTGCTGTGGCTAGCGTTGTCACCGACCCAGCGCGACGATGCCAGCCGTCTGGTGGCAGAAAACGCCTCACGTCTTGCCGATGGTGCCATCATCGTCAACAACGCGACTTTTCCGGTGGGTGATACCGAGCGGCTAGAGTCTCTGCTCGAGGGCCAGAACGTGACCTCGGTCGCGCTGCCTGACACCCTCGAGGAAGGGCGTGCCTGGGAGACCTTTACCCGCGCCCGCAGCTGGCTACTGGGCTGCGATGATGACCACGCCGAGCGGCAGGTGCGAGAACTGATGCGCGCCTTCAATCGCCGTCACGAGGTGTTCAAGCGGATGCCTCGACGCGCAGCGGAGCTGACCAAGCTGGCCATCAA
>DJIP01000102.1 GCA_002433675.1 Halomonas halophila | reverse complement strand
CGCGCCTCGACCCGCTCCAGGATCTGAGCGCTGACCTTGGCGACCAGCGGGCGGGCCCCGCGATTGACCGCCTTGGCGACCAGCCGATTGCGGATCTGGTAGTCGACGATCAGGCTGACCTCGGTGCCCTCCTCGACCGCTTCAAGTTCATAGCGGCCCTGATTACGCACACCGTCGATCGACTCCCAGGCCAGCCGGCTGGGGGGCGATTTCTCGGTCACCTGCACCTCGAAGGTCCAGTCCATGCCGACCGCGTGGACATGCCAGCGATAGCGATCGTCCCCCAGCGGCTCGATCTCGGTGATCAGATCCGAATAGTCGGCAAAATCCTCGACCTTTTCGAGCAGGGCGAAGACGCGCTCGGGAGGCGCGGGAAGCGTGGCGCTGTGTTCGATGGTGGGCATGGCCTGACCGACTCCTTGCCTGAGGGATGCTCCAGGGTAGGGCTGCTACGGAGCCTAGCATCCGGGTTCCTCCCCCCCTTGTAAAGCCGTCGCTCACGTCAGGCAGATGGCAGGTCGCGCAGCAACAGGGCGAACTCAAATTCATCTGGCGACGGCGCCTCCCCCGGCAACGCTAGTCTTACCCGGTGACCGTCGCCTGGCGCCAACTTCAGCGCGCTGCCATTGCCCGACTCCATGGCTTCAAGGGTGAAGCGACGGTTGCCGGAGGGCAGCATCAGCTCGAGCCGATCGCCGACCTCGAAGCGGTTCTTGACCTCGATATCCACCCACCCCGGCCGCGACTGCCCCGCTACCTGGCCGACGAACTGCTGGTGGACGCCCACCGAGTGCCCACGCTCGTAGTTCTGGTACTCATCGTGGACGTGACGTCGATAGAAGCCTTCGGTATAGCCCCGGTTGGCCAGGTTCTCGAGCTCATCCATCAGCGTCATGTCGAAGGAGCGCCCGGCCACGGCGTCGTCGATGGCACGACGATAGACCTGGGCGGTACGTGCCACGTAGTAGGGCGACTTGGTCCGCCCCTCGATCTTCAGCGAACTGACCCCCATCTCGGCGAGCCTTGCCACGTGCTGGACGGCGCGCAGGTCCTTGGAATTCATGATGTAGCTGCCGTGCTCATCCTCGAACACCGGCATCAGTTCGCCGGGTCGCTGAGGGTCCTCGATCAGCGCCGAGCGCTCCTCCATGCCTTGCGACGGGTCCTGCACCGGGATCAGATCGCCACAAGCGTCACTGCCTGCCTGATGGGTCCGATAGTTCCAGCGACAGGCGTTGGTGCAGGTGCCTTGATTGGGATCGCGCCGGTTGAAGTAACCCGACAGCAGACAGCGCCCGGAATAGGCGATACACAGGGCGCCATGAACGAAGGTCTCGATCTCCAGAGTCGGACACTCGGCACGGATCTCGGCGATTTCTTCAAGCGACAGTTCACGCGACAGGATCACCCGGGAGATGCCCTGGGACTGCCAGAAGCGGGCCGCCGCGTGATTGACCACGTTGGCCTGCACCGACAGATGGATCACCTGGTCCGGCCAGCGCTCACGCACCATCATGATCAACCCGGGGTCGGACATGATCAGCGCATCCGGCCCCGCCTCGACGATCGACGCCATGTCCTTCAGATAGGTTCTTAGCTTGGCATTGTGGGGAGCGATATTGGAGGCCACATAAAACCGCTTGCCACGCGCCTGGGCCTCGCCGATGCCTTTGGTCAGGTTATCGAGGCCGAAGTCATTGTTGCGTACACGCAGTGAATAGCGCGGCTGACCGGCATAGACCGCATCGGCGCCATAGGCGAAGGCGAAGCGCATATGCCGGTAGGTGCCGGCCGGCGACAGTAGTTCAGGGGCATTCATCCAGGGGGGCTCTCTCATGGACCGGGCTTGGTTCGGGCAGGCTGCAATGAACCGGGCAGACCGCAGTGAACCGGGTAGCCTGCCACAACCGCGAGCGACGGACGTTGACAAGGAGCAAGTGGCGGGCATCAACGCTGCACTGGTGTTGATGCCCGGCTTTCGTTACCCTTGTCGCGCCGGACCGGACCCCGGCCGCTGGCGATTCTTGTCGCCACCCCAAATTCTCCGAATCGAGACCCCCTTCATGAGCACGACTTCCCGCTCCACCGTGGTGATCTACTCCGGTGGCATGGACTCTTTCACCGTACTTCATCGCGCCTTGCACGAAGGCCGCGACGTTCACGCCCTGTCATTCGACTACGGCCAGCGCCACGCCCGCGAGCTCGAGGTGGCCCGCCATGTCTGTCAGGAGCTGAAGATCCCCCATCAGGTCGTCGACATCACCGCCATCCATGGGTTGATCGACAACTCCGCCCTGACCGACGCCAACCGCAAGATCCCTGGTGGTGACTACGCCGAAGACAACCTCGCCGCCACCGTGGTCCCCAATCGCAACATGGTGCTGCTGTCACTGGCCATCGCCAAGGCGGTCAACATCGGCGCCGGTCGCGTCGATTACGGCGCCCACGGCGGCGACCACGTGCTTTATCCCGACTGTCGTCCCGAGTTTGTCGAGCAGATGAATGCGGTGGCCGCCATCGCCAACTTCTCGCCGGTGGAGATCCACGCTCCCTTCCTTCGCGCCACCAAGAGCGAGATCCTGGCCGACGGACTGTCCATGGGACTGAACTACCGCGACACCTGGACCTGCTACGAAGGTCGCCGCCTGGCTTGTGGCCGCTGTGGCAGCTGTCTGGAGCGGCTCGCCGCCTTCGCCGACCAAGGTGTCGAAGATCCGTTGGCCTACGCCGCCAATACCCGGCACGAGCCGGCTATGGCACAGGCAGACCAGGGCGGAGCGCACCAGGATGTATAGCGTCAAGGAAGCCTTCTATACCCTTCAGGGAGAAGGCGTGCAGGCCGGCCGCGCCAGCGTCTTCTGCCGCTTTGCCGGGTGCAATCTGTGGTCGGGTCGTGAACAGGATCGCGCAGGCGCCCAGTGTCGCTTCTGCGATACCGACTTCGTAGGCACCGACGGTCAGAACGGTGGACGCTTCGCCACCGCCGAGGCCTTGGCGGAGCATATCAGCCGCTTGTGGCCTCACCCCCACCCGTGCGTCACGCCCTACGTGGTGTTCACCGGTGGCGAGCCCCTGCTGCAACTGGACGCCGCCTTGATCGATGCGGTGCACGCCGCCGGCTTCGAGATTGGCGTGGAAACCAACGGTACGCTGCCCGCGCCGGACGGCATCGACTGGCTATGCGTCAGCCCCAAGGGAAACGCGCCACTGGTCCAGACCCGCGGTGATGAGTTGAAGCTCGTCCACCCCCAGCTCGACGCCCCGCCCGAGCGCTTCGAAGGCCTCGACTTCGACCACTTTCTGCTGCAGCCGATGGATACCTCAGGGCTGATGGCCAGCGACGCTCACAAGGCGCCACTCTGTGCCACGGTAGCGCACTGCATGGCGCATCCACGCTGGCGACTGTCTCTGCAGACCCACAAGATCGCGGGAATCGACTGATGGCACTCTTTGTACGACGACTGACACATCTCGACGTGTCGCTGTGGTGTCCCGATCGTGGTCTGATCGGCGCAAGCTGGCTGGTCGATGTCGAACTCGACGGCGAGCTCGGCGAAGACGGCATGCTGTTCGACTTCGGCGAGGTCAAACCCTGGATCAAGTCGCGTCTCGACGGCGGCGCCGATCACACCCTGCTGGTGCCCACCGAAGCCCCTGGCGTCAGCGTCAGCGAGTGTCGCGAGGGCATCTGCGTACGCACCACGACGCCCTACGCGATGGAGGTGCGCGGGCCCCGCCAGGCCTTTACCCTGCTACCCTGGCGCAGGATCACCCCCGAGGCCATGGCCGAGCACCTGTCACGCCAGTTGATGCGCCAACCGCCCGAGCGGGTATCCAGCATCGAACTGCACCTCGCCGATGAGGCCATCGATGGCGCCGCCTACACCTACAGCCATGGCCTTCGCCGCCACGCCGGTAACTGCCAGCGTATCGCCCACGGCCACCGCTCGCGGCTGGAAATCGTCCAGCGCGGCGCGCGACAGCCGGAGCTCGAGCGCCGCTACGCCCGCTGGCTTGCCGATACCTACCTGGTGGACGAACACGACCTGGAACAGCACCACGGCGACACGCTACAGTGCGGCTACCGCTCGCCCCAGGGGCTGTTTCACATGCGTTTGCCCCGCGAGCGCTGTCATGTCCTGCCCGGCGCCACCACGGTGGAGCGCATCGCCCAGTGGCTGGCGGCGACCGTCGCCCGGGACACCGGAGAGGACACCGCGGTACGCGCCTATGAAGGGGTCGAAAAGGGCGCCACGGCAAGATGCCCCGGCGAGCGATCTCGATAACGTCTCGAGATCGGCAAGAGTGACCGACCACCGAGACAACCAAGCGCATTGAATGAATGCCATGAGCCAACCAACGTCATGAGCGAACTGATCGCCTCCTCCTCGCCGCACGAGACCAGCACAGTGGCCGGCGAACAAGGCTGCCGCCCCGGATGCGGTGCCTGTTGCATTGCGCCATCGATCAGCTCACCGATTCCGGGCATGCCGGCGGGCAAGCCAGCCGGCATCCGCTGCGTGCAACTCGACGACGACAACCTGTGCCGCCTGTTCGGCCGTCCCGAGCGTCCGGCGGTGTGCGAGCGCTTTGACTACGACGGCGAGATCTGCGGCAGCCACAGAGACCAGGCGCTGGCCAACATTGACGAACTTGAGCGTCTGACCTGAGTCGGGCTGACCCTGTTCCACGGCCCAGCGACCTGCACCTCCTGCGCTTGTTGTTCTAATTCGCGCCCCTCCTGGTGGCTGCACTACCTTCAGACGACATATTTCCGATCTGCAAACAAGAAAGGGCCGGGCCACCCAAAGGTGGCCCGGCCTCCCCTGTGACGACCTTCATGACAACGCGGGTCTACTCCACGTCGAGCTGCCTGTTATTACGCAGCAGCGTCAGGAAGTCCTCCGACGACTGACCATCCATGCTGACACCGTCCAAAGTGATCTTCTGGTCAGCATTGCTGTGCTGATCATCGAGCCCGCCATCGCTCTTGATGTAGAGCACGGTGTCTCCGTTCTCTTCCTGGGCAAAGACAAAGTTATCCAGCGCCGACTGGTCAGGGTCAGTGCTCGAGGAGTCGAAGTCCTGGAGTAGATTCACCAGGGACAGCTTGTCGGCGTCCGGGTCCACCTGGAAGTCGCTGACCACGTCGAGGGCCGGGGCGTCAGCACTGCCGGCGTCTCCCAGATTCCATTTGAAGGTGTCGGACCCCAGTCCACCCAGCAGGAAGTCGTCACCGGCGCCGCCGATCAAGATGTCATCGTTGGCGCTGGCAAACAATTGATCGTCGCCCTGCCCGCCTTCGAGCTTGTCCTGGCCGCCATCGGTACGGGTCTTATCGATCAACTTGTCGTAGTTGGCCTTGATGAAGTCGAGCGTCTCTTCCTGGGTCGGCTCCGCACCGTTCTGGCGGGTCAGATGATCGACCAGACCGTCGTAGCCACTACCGGCCTCACCACCGATGCCTGCGGGTTCGATCTGATCGCCGAACAGGATGTCGTCCCCAGCGCCCCCGATCAGATGGTCGTTACCCACCTCCTGCGGCACATCGGAAGACGAGCCACCATCGAGCGCGGTCTCGAACTCCTCGGCGGAATTGACGATAATATCTTCACCGGCTGGCACCAGTTCATCATCGGTGTAGCTGTAGAGACTTTGAGAAATGTCATGTACTTCGAGTACGTATTGCGCGCTCGCGACGTTCTCTACAACGAACACCAGCCGGTAAGTGCCTCCCATCAAGCTGTTAGCGATGACCTGCTCGGTTCCACCGGTCGAGCTTCGATCATTGTCATTCGCCACGATGTCCCACTCACCGTCTTCCGTCTGCTTCTCCAGCCGCCAGCTTATATTGTCAAATCGACCGTCGCTCGCCGTCGTCGGAATCTGTGTCTGGTAAGAGAAGCTTAGACTGTAGAACTGGTTGACCCCGGTCGGCTCCGGAATAGTGAAGGCTGCGCTGGTCGCCGAGATACTTCCGTCAGTTCCCCTATCGTCGATACGCAGCGAATTCCCATTGTTCCTGTCAATCGTGAGGAATCCCGTGCCATTTGGGTCATTCAGCGTCCACTTATCCAGTTGCCCCAGAACACTTTTATCATCTTTATCAAAGGTCGCCAGAAACTCCTTGTCGCCGACCAAAGTTCCAGTGTCATAGGGAACAGGAACCAACTCCAGACCACCGTCAGCGGTATTGTCGAAAACCTTGAGAATTTCACGGTTCACATCGCTACCAATCCCGATGGCTTCCACCTGACTGATGGCAGAAAGCTCCTCATAAGCCTTGAGGCCTTCCGTAATATCAGCTCTGTTGGTGTCAGTAACCGAGGTGTTTACCGCACTATTCTGGTTCGGACTACCATCACCTAAAAAGTAGGCCACGTTGTTAAAGTCATCGACATTTTGCGCCTTCATCCAATCACCAGAAGCTTCAAAAGCCGCCTGGTAGTTGGTGTTCCCCTCAGCCGTCAAGCCATCCAGGAACGCATGGACCTGATCCAAGCTGGAGGGGGAGAGATTGAGAAATTCGACGTTTTCGTCGTCGCTTACTGTGTCGGAAAAACCAAGGATCTGCACATTGATGGTGCCCTCAAACGTAGCCAGCTCATCGAGCTTGGCCTTGAGTGCCTCTACCGCAACCTCAAGCCGCGTCTTTCCGGTATCCCCAAGCTCGGCTGTCATGCTGCCCGAGGTATCCAGGATAAAGGACAGATTATAGTTCTGCGCCGGCTCCACCACGGTATACTTGCCGCCGGTGTCACCGATCAGAACATCGTTGCCACCACCACCCTGGACGGTATCGTCGCTGTTGGTTCCGACGACCAAGGCATCATCGTCGGTAGCGGTCACGGTAATGGTCAGGTTGGCATCGCTGGCATCGTCGTCGCCGTCGGTCAGCGTATAGGTAAAGGTCTCATCGACGGTCTGCCCCTTGTCCAGCGCTGCCACCTCGGCATTGCCAGCATCCAGCGCGTAGGTATAGCCGCCGTCGGCGTCGAGGGTCAGGGAGCCGTACTGCCCCTGAATTACCAGCTTGCCGTCGGCATTCAACGTAGACACCGTGGTAGAGCCCTCGCTGACGGCGGTGACGCTGGCCCCGTCTGCGCCGGGGGCGTCGGCCTGATCACCGCTGGATGCCCCTGCTCCACCAATGACGTTGCCGGAGACCGGCGCTGCGTTCTCGGTGATCGCATTGGTATCGCTCGCGGCCATCGGGGCATCGTCATCGATGACCACCGACAGGGTGCCATCCGCCTGACTGCCATCGGCGTCGACGATGGTATAGGTGGCATCAAACAGCAGATCGTTTTCGTCGTTGCCGGCTGCATGCTCGAGCGCCTGGTGCAGGGTCGCCCGATAGGCGCCGCTGGCCTGGTCGGTCAAGGCGATAGTGATGACCGCCTCACTGCCGCCGCTACCGTCACTCGCCGTGCCGAACAGGGTGTGGCCATCGCTGCTCAACTGGAAGCTTACCGCGCGACCATCTGCCGTCTTCAGATCGCCCGGCAGGCTCGCGACGATCCAGGAAAAGGCTCCGCTCGCCGCGGCGCCATCGCCACCAAAGCTGTAGCCCAGTGTACCGGTCGTGACCGTGTCCTCACCCGCCACATCGCCGCTGCCGCCAGCGTTGCCACCGGCCAGGCCATCCTCATCGACGGTCGCCACGGGGCTCTGGGTGGTCGGATCGGTGTCGGTCGACGGTGTGGTTGGCGTAGCGTCGGGCTCCACCGTCACGGTCAGGGTCGAGGACGCGGTATCACCGTCACCGTCGGTGAGGGTGTAGTCGATCACCGCCGGGCCTTCGAAGCCCGCCGCCGGGGTAAAGGTAATCTCGCCATTGGACGCGAAGCTCACCGACCCCACACTGGCCCCGCCCTGCACGCTGGCGGCAGTCAGGGTCGCGCCGTCGGCGCCCTGGGTGTCGCTGGTGTCATCACTGTTGCTGAGCACATTGTAGGTGACCGGCGTGTCTTCGTCGGTGCTGGTGGTGTCGGCCACCGCACTCGGACCATCATCGCCGATGGCGATGGTGAGATCGGCCGGGGCGGAGGTATCGCCATCGCTGTCCACCACCCGCACACCGAAGGTCTCGGCCAGGCTATC
>DJIP01000355.1:17876-23789 GCA_002433675.1 Halomonas halophila | reverse complement strand
CGCAACCACCGTCACCCTGATGCAGTTCGGTATCGGCCGTTTTCTACTGGCCCACGTCGACCTGTTCGCCAGCCAGGCGCGGGACGAACACGGAAGTGACATCCGTATCATTGCGGTACAGAGCTCGGACCGTGCGGCCGGGCGAGCCAAGGCCCACGCCCTGGCCCGGGACCCAGTCTACCCGGTCAAGATGCGCGGCCGACGCGATGGCGAACTGATCGATACCCTCCATCAGGTCGACAGCATCACCACCGCGCTGGTCGCAAGCGAAGCCTGGGCCGAAGTGGAGCGGCGATTTCGCGATGAGGTGACCCACGTGGTCTCCAACACTTCCGAGGCGGGCTACCAGGTCCCGGCGGGCGATGGGCCACTGCGGGACTGCCCCGAGAGTTTCCCCGCCAAGCTGACGCGCCTGCTGAAGACACGCTTCGACGCCGGCCGCCCCGGCGTCACCCTGCTGCCATGTGAGCTGCTGACCGACAACGCCCTCAAGCTCAAGGACGTCATCCTGGAATTGGCACAGGCCCACTACGACGACGATGGCTTCGTGGCATGGCTCGAGCGGGACTGCGTGTGGGCGGTGACCCTGGTGGACCGCATCGTCTCTGCCGAGCTCGATCCGGTGGGTGCCGTCGCCGAGCCCTATGGCCTCTGGGCCATCCAGCAAACGCCCGGGCTGGTGATGCCGTTCTCCCATCCGGACGTACATCTGGTCGACGATATTCGTCCCTTCGAGCGGCGCAAGCTGCACCTCTTGAACCTGGCTCATACCTGGCTGGTCGCTCGCGTTCTGGATCTCGGTCTCGGCGAGGAGGTGACACTGGTGCGCCAGGCGATAGACGACCCTCGCCTGGGCGAGGAGCTGGAGAAGATGCTGCGCCAGGAGGTGGTGCCGGTACTCGATCAGGAACTTCCGGGCATGGGACTCGAGGACTACGTCGACAGCATTCTCGATCGTTTCCGCAATCCATGGCTGGACCACCGACTGGCCGATATCGCCCAGAATCATCCACAGAAGCTGGAGCGCCGGCTGGCCCCGGTGGTACAGATGGCCGCCCGCCAGGGTCGGGAAGTGCCACGCCTGACCAGCGCCTTCCCCTCGACAGCTTCCGCGTCGACCTCGTCCCTGTCCTCGACCTGACAACACCCTGGCCAGGCTGGCGAGTCACCGTGTGAAGACACCGGGTCGAAGTGATGGGGCGACGCACTGGCGGCTGACTCTAACAAGGCACCTTCAACAACACGCCGCCGCCGGACATCATCCGGCGGCGGCGTGCTGTCCAAGCTCTGGTCCTTGGATCAGGGCCTTGCCCGCTGCCCAGGGCAGGACGGGAGTGTCACCCGACAGCCTCAGGCCTCGTCCTGGCGGCTTTTCAGGCGTTGCTTGAGCTGCATATAGGTGCCGTAGTGGCGATCGAGGTGCCGTCGCATGGCGGCCTCGGCGGCTTCGGGGTCCCGGGCGGCGATGGCCTCGACGATCTCGGTGTGGGCTTCCAGGGCGGCCAGATCCTCCCCGGGCTGCTGCAGCGCCAGGGCGCGACGGTCATCGAGCCATTCGGATAGCGCCTGATGGATGGCGTCGTAGATGGGATTGTGTCCGATACTCGCCAGGACGCCATGAAAGTCGTTATCGGCGCGCTTGACGGCGGCATCGTCGCCGATCACCGAACGCTGATGCGCCAGGGCGTCGCGTAGCGCCTGGATCTCCTCGTCGCTTGCGTGCTGCGCCGCCTGACGGGCCAGCGCGACCTCGAAAAGCGCCCGGGCCTCCTGAAAGTACTGCTGCCCTTCGGGTTTGGCCAACAACTGCCGGGTCACCCCGGATAGCCTGGCCATCACGGCCTCGGCGGTGGGCCGGATCACCCGCGCCCGGGTGCCGCTGTTGATCGCGATCAACCCTAGCTGCTGCAGGTAGAACAGCGCCTCCCGCACCGCCGGGCGCCCGACGCCGAACTGCTCCATCAATTCACGTTCGGACGGCAACTGGTCGTTCTCGCCCAGCCGCCCTTCGAGGATCTCTGCCTCCAGTTGTTCGGCCACCTGCTCGGACAGCGTCTTGCGCTCCACCCGATATTTGCTCATCGACGCGGGTCTCCCTCGATCCATCACCCGGAGCGTCTCCGGGACACGGCGCACATGGTACTGCAAGGCGCGCCCCCTGGGCAGCAAGGCGTCAATGCGGCACACTTGCCTCGGGGTCGGGCCGCCACCCGACGGCTCGCCAACCCCGATTCACTTGTTCCAGCGTCAGCTCTGCCGGCGCGCCCTCTCGGCACACTTATCAGCACGTCTGTCAGCACTTCTGTCAGCACTTCTGTCAGCGCTTCTGACTGTATTCGGTCAGTGCTCGGTCAGAACCGCCAGCGCATAGCGCTCGGCGATCTGACGGTATTCGTCGCGCTGGGCGTGATCCAGGGGGATGCCGGCCTTCTTGCGCTCGTCACGGGTCTGCCACTCACGATCCCCTGGCGCCAGCACCTTCTGCCCTTCTACCGGCGCCATCGAGCGCAGATCCTTGAGGTACTCGGCCAGGCGACGCTCGAAGGCGCTGCGCTCCTCGAAGGCGCCCGGATCCATCACCAGAAAGAAGTGGGCTACGCCCCGCGGTGTCGACATGTCTGGCCCACCCATCGGTAGCAGGCGAAAACCGTGGACCATGTTGGCCAGGGTCGAACTCAGCACCTCGACCATGCCGCCAAGCCCTGCCCCCTTGAAGCCGAAGCCGGCGCCGCCGAGCGGCAACAACGCACTGACCTGGCTGGCGTCGGTGGTGGTGCTGCCGTCACTGGTCGCCGCGATATCCGCCGGCAAGGGACGTTCGATGGCCGCATACTGCTGTACCCGATTCCAGGGCACCGAGCTGGTGGCCATGTCCAGCAGGTACGGATCCTCGCCCGCCACCGGTGCCGCGAAGGCGATGGGATTGGTGCCATGGAAGGCCCGCTGACTACCGTGGAGCAGGACGAAAGGGTCGGAATTACACAAGGCCATGCCGAGCATGCCCTGCTCTGCCGCGGCGAGGGCATAGCAACCGGCGGCACCGAAGTGCGACGAGTTGCCGACCGCCACCGCACCGATGCCGACCTCCCGGGCCATGCTGATACCGTGCTCGATGGCCCGGTACCCGGCCAGGTGGCCAAAGCCATCATCGGCGTCCAGCACCGCGGTGCCGGCCAGGCGCTGCTTGATGCTCGGCGCCGGGCTGCCCTTGATCCGCCCGCCTTCCAGAGCCTTGAGATAGTGCGGCAATAGCCTCAGGCCGTGGCTGTCGGTGCCCATCAGCGAGGCCGTGACCAGCGCCTTGCCCACCGCTTCGCGAGAGGCCTGATCGGCTCCGGCAGCCGCCAGCGCCTGTTCGATAAAGCGATGCAGATCCGTGTGGTCGACCCGACAGGCCTCGTATTGACTGGCACTCATGGGGATTCCTTGTGAGAGGGTGAAGGGCCGCAAGGCGAGCGCCGATCACTCGGGGCCGCCTTGTCCTGGCCATACCGCGCCACCGTCGCAGCGGCGACACGGGTAACTCAGCGGTAGACCAGCGTCGGCAACCACAGCGAGATCGCCGGAATGAAGGTCACCAGCAACAGCGCTACCACCAGCGGTATCAGGAAAGGCAGGGTGCCGCGCATGCACTTCTCGAAGGAGATATGCGACACCCGCGACAGCACGTAGAGCACCATGCCCACCGGCGGGGTCAACAGACCGATCATCAGGTTGAGCACCATGATCACGCCAAAGTGCACCGGGTCCACCCCGGAGGCCACCGCTACCGGCAGCAGCACCGGCACCAGAATGGTGATGGCGGCGATGGTTTCCATGAAGCAGCCGACCACGATCAGCACCAGGTTGATGATCAGCAGCACGGCGATGGGATTGTCCTGGAAGGGCCCCAGCAGCCCCATGACGTGCTGAGTGACCTGGTTGCTGGTCAGGATCCAGGCGAAGATCGAGGCGCCGGCGACGATAAACAGGATCACCGCGGTGGTCTCGATGGTTTCCATGCTGACCTTCAACAGTCGCCGCCAGGTCAGGGTACGGTAGACCAGTCCCCCCAGAATCAGCGCATAGACCACCGCCGCGATCGCCGCCTCGGTCGGGGTAAAGGCACCGGTGACGATGCCGCCGACGATGATCACCGGGGTCAGCAGCGACAGGAAGGCCCGCGAGAACGTCTTCCCCAGCACCGAGACCGAGAACCGTGCATCGCGCTTGTAGCCGCGACGCCGCGACAGCCAGGTGATCATCACCATCAGCGTCAGCCCCATCAACAGGCCCGGCACCAGGCCGGCGGCGAACAGCTGCCCCACCGAGACCGACGCCATCACCCCGTAGATGACCATGGGCAGGCTCGGCGGAATGATCGGGCCGATGGTCGAGGACGCCGCGGTGATACCGACGGCGAACTCCTGATCATAGCCAGCGTCGCGCATGGCCTTGATCTCGATGGTGCCGAGGCCTCCGGCATCGGCCACGGCAGCGCCGGACATACCCGAGAAGACAATGCTGGCACCGACGTTGACGTGGCCCAGGCCCCCGCGCATCCAGCCCATCAGCGCCTTGGCGAAGTCAAAGATGCGAGTGGTAATGCCGCCGTTGTTCATCAGGTTGCCGGCGAGGATGAAGAACGGAATCGCCAGCAGCGGGAAGCTGTCGATACCGTTGACCATGCGGTGCACCACGACCACGTCGGGCACGCGCCCAGTCAGCAGAACGTACATCAGACAGGAGCCGGCCAGGCTGATGGCGATGGGCACCCCGCAGACCAGCAGGGTAAACAGGGCGGCAAACAGAAACGAAAGGTAGTTCTCGAAAAACGCCAGCGCGATGCAGCCGACGACCGCCAGTGCCGCCACCACCGGGGGCACTGGCGATCCGCGCCGGGCACTGATCATTGCTTCAGTCATGGGGTTGTTCCTTGTTCGAGGCGCTCAGTCGTCTTCATCGCGACACATCAATTCACTCTCGCCGGTGCGCCAGTGACGCACCGCCAGCTGGATCGAGCGCACCAGCATCAGCACCACCCCGAAGAGCACCACGTAATAGAGCAGACTCTTGGGCAGGTCCACCGACACCATCATCGAATTGGTGCGCTGGGCCAGCTGCCAGGTGATCCACGCCAGCATGCCGAGAAAGGCGATACGCACCAGATCCACCAGGGTCCACATGACCCGAGCGGTGGGCTCCGACAGGTAGCGATAGAAGAATTCCACGGCGATATGCGAGCCCTTGCGGGCGGCCATGGCGCTGCCAAGAAAGCCCACCGCCACCAGCAGGTAGCGGGCGATCTCCTCGGTCCAGGCGATGGAGTTGCCGAGCACGTAGCGACTGAAGAACTGAACAAAGACGTCCAACGCCAGAAGCCAGAAAACCACCAACGTCAGATAGTCCTCGATGCCATAGTCTCCGGGCTGGACCCGGTCGTCGTCATCGGGCACCTCGAAGGCGCTGGTGGTGGCGTGATCGACGCCAGGGTCACTCACGTCAGGTCGGGTCATGAAGGATCTCCCGAGGGAGGGCGCACGGCGCCCTCCCCTCCGTCGTTTACTGGCCGATAGCCTGGAGGCGATCGTAGGTTTCCTGGTCCCAGTTCGCCGCGTCACCGTTGTGGGCCGGCATCACTGCTTCGCGGAACGGTGCGGTGTCGACCTCATTGACGGTGACACCCTGCTCCTCGAACCAGGCCACCAGGTCCTGCTCCTGCTGCACGATGTCGGAGGTGATCTTCTCGCCGGCCTCTGCGTAGACGTCGCGGAAGACCTGCCGGTCCTCTTCGGACAGTCGATTCCACAGCGGACCGCCGGCGATGGTGATCAGGGAATCGGTGATATGACCGGTCAGGTTGATGACGTCCTGGACCTCGTAGAAGGCCTTGGCCTTGATCGTGGGCAGCGGGTTTTCCTGGGCGTCGACGAC
>DJIP01000355.1:0-17494 GCA_002433675.1 Halomonas halophila | reverse complement strand
CGACCTGCTCGGGGAACATCATGTACATCGGCGCGTTGGGGACGCGGATCTTCAGGTCCTGCATGTCCTCCGGCGTATTGATCGGCTCGTTGGACGTGGTGTGGCGCTTGCCGTAGTAGTTCATCGCCAGCGGCACGTTGCCGGTGGCGTCCTCATAGCCCTGGGCGATCTCGGCGAACAGGTCGCTGTCGACGTAGGCCTGCCAGTGATCGAAGTCACGGAACATGTAGGGCGCACCGGCGATGCCGATGGGGCCATAGGAACGGCCGGCGAACTGATTGCCGGTAAAGATCAGGTCAATGGTGCCGAGGCTCAGCCCCTCGTTGATGTCGGCTTCCTTGCCCAGTGAAGAGGCTGGGTGCACCTCCACCGAGTAGCGGCCATCGGTGCGTTTCTCGATCTCTTCGCCGGCCCAGACGGCCCACTCGTGGTAGGGCTCCGAGGTCTCGTAGACGTGGGCGAAGGTCAGCGTTTCCGCCTGGGCGGCCGCCGACAGGCTGACGCCGACCATGGCGGCGATCAGGCTACGACGAATGAAGCGGGCGGGCGGCTGGCAGTGATTGGGGCGCATCTTGTTGTTCTCCCGGGCTCTTGTGGCGTGTGGAGTGTGCAAGGTGGATGCACGCAATCGAATCGACAGGCTCCATGCCTGGGCGACTGTATACGTGTCATACCACCGAGACTGAATCTAGTTGTCCCCGCTGACCCATGCAAGGAAGTGACGACGAGACTTTGGTCGATGCCGCTTCGCCGGCTTACCGTTGCCAGCGGCGCAAATCACGCACCAGACCTGGCCTTCGCCCTTCGAGATTGCCTCCAGACCGGCAAAAAAGATCATCAAAGGATGACGCTAGTACGCAGGGTCGATCACTGGACCAGCTCACGTCCGGGCGAGAACTACACTGAATTTCTCTGTCGTGGTTGATGAGCTTGCTAATTCTTTGTTCTTGGTACCCGGAGACGCCCTATGCCTTGTCTGCCCCTGAATCGTCGTCACTTCATGAAACTTGGCGCCGGTATCGGTGTCCTCACCAGCCTGTTACCGCTGACCTCGGCCCACGCCGCCACCGACCGCCCGGCCGACCTCACCGAATGGAGCGCCCTTACGCTGTCCGATGCCATCCGCAAAGGCGAAGTCGGCTGTCGTGAGGTGATGATTGCCTATCTGGAACGCATCGAGCGTCTCAATCCCACCTATAACGCCATCGTCTCCCTGCAACCCAGAGAGACATTGCTGGTTGAGGCTGACAAGGCGGACAGCGAACTGGTCAAGGGGCACTATCGAGGCTGGATGCACGGTTTTCCCCACGCCGTCAAAAATCTGGCCGCCACCGCGGGCATCCTCACCACCAAGGGGTCTCCTCTTTTCAGCCAGTGGGTGCCTGACCATGATGATATCTTCGTTGAACGCATCCGCGCCGCCGGCGCCATCCTGATCGGCAAGACCAACACTCCTGAGTTGGGCCTGGGTTCCCAGACCTACAATCCGGTACATGGCCCTACCCGCAACGCCTGGGACCCGAGCCTGTGCGCCGGTGGCAGCAGCGGCGGCGCCGCCGTAGCCCTGGCCACCCGCATGCTGCCGGTAGCCGACGGCAGCGACATGATGGGTTCACTGCGCAACCCCGCTGCCTTCAACAATGTGTTTGGCTTTCGCCCCAGCCAAGGTCGGGTACCACGCGGCCCCAATGGGGAAATGTTCTACCAGCAGCTCAGCTACCAGGGGCCGATGGGCCGCGATGTGGCGGACGCGGCTCGCCTGCTGGCGACCATGGCGGGCTTCGATCATCGTGTGCCGATGAGCCTGTCCACCGACACGTCACGCTTTGCTGCACCCCTCGATACCCAGCTTGCCGGCGTGAAGGTAGGCTGGCTTGGCGACTTCGATGGTTATCTATCGCTGGAGTCAGGCATTCTGGCGCTGTGCGAGAAGGGACTCGCTACCTTCGAGCAGCAAGGTGCCACCGTGGAGCCGACCCAACCCGACTTTTCCATGCCGGAGTTGTGGCAGACCTGGCTGACCCTGCGTCACTTCCTGATTGCAGGAGGCACCAGCGAGCTTTATGCCAACCCCGAAAATCGTGCTCAGATGAAGCCCGAGCTGATCTGGGAAATCGAAGGAGGCCAGAACCTTTCCGCGCTCGACGTTTACCGAGCTTCCAGTGCCAGGTCACGCTGGTATCAGGCCCTGGACCAGATGTTCGAACACTACGATGTGCTCGCACTGCCCACCGCCCAGGTATTTCCCTTCGACGTCGACATCCACTGGCCCGAACAGATTGCCGGCAAGTCCATGGATACCTACCACCGCTGGATGGAAGTGGTGATCCCCGGAACCCTGGCGGGCTGCCCGGTCGCCAACGTGCCGGTGGGCTTTGACGAACGGGGGCGCCCCATGGGTATCCAGCTGATCGGGCGAATGAAGGAGGATCTCAAGGTCTTGCAGATTGCCCACTCCTACACCCGTGCCTCGGGGCTCTTCCAGCAGCACCCCGATATCACCGCCTGATGCCCCACTGACCTCTCTCTACCCCATCCTCTGCCCCGTTCCCTGCTGGCGTCGAGCGGCAAATAATGCCTAGCCCTCGACACCAGCAGCCTGGCGTCGGGCTCACCGGCCGGCGAAACGAGGCGACCTCACCTATGCTCCAGTAAGCCACGACGCGATCCCCAGAGGATCCCTTCGACGAGACCCCCGGAGACACGCCGTGACCGACGATGTCTATATCGCCCCTCGACTTACCCTGCGCGTGGGTGTGACCGGCCACCGCCCCAAGGACCTGGCGGAGGCCGACCACGTCGCCTTGGGCAAGGCGGCCGAGGATATGCTCGAACACCTGGCCGCCGAGACGCGCCGGCTGGGAGCACAGGCCGAACCCGGCCTCTACGCCGATGAGCCTGCCTGCGTGAGACTGGCCAGCGCCATCGCCGAGGGAGCCGACCGGCTGGTCGCCGAGGCGGCGGCCTTACGTGGCTACGAGATCAACCTGATCCTGCCCTTTCGACGTCGGCAATACGCCGACGACTTCGACGGCGACGCCCTGGCCGACTACTGGCGCTGGTTCGAGCATCCGGCGGTGACCAGCTGTAGCGAGCTCGACCTCGGCGAGCCGTCCAGCCAACGGGAAGCAGGCTACGAGGCGGCGGGACACCTGGTGCTGGCGCACTCCGACGTACTGCTGGCGGTATGGGACGGCAAGCCCCCTCGCGGGCGTGGCGGTACCGCCGAGATCATCGACGAGGCACGTCTGCGTGGCCTTATCACGCTGTGGCTCGACCTGCAGGGCCAGGTGCACCTGTGGGTTCCACGAGAGCACGTCGTCGAGCCCCTGGTCGACGGCGACTGGAAAGCCCTGACGCCAGGTGACGCCAGCCCGCTACTGAACGACCGACTCGAGCAGCTGCTGTTGCTGGGCCGCGGCCCCGACGACGCCAGCTGCCCGCTCAAGGGCCTTGGCGACTTCGCCCGCCAGACTCTGCGGCCGCATACCCGCCACTGCGCTCATCAGTGGCTACGCGCCCTGCTGGTGCGCGACACGCCCTTCGCCACATCGGTCGACCTGGGCCTCGAGCGTGAACGCAGCGAAGCCTGGGGAGAGTCGCTCAGAGCCGCTCACCATCTTGGCGGTGATCGCTACGAGACGACGCTGGACCAGCGTCTGCGACAACGCTGGATCGCCGCGGACAATCGCGCCATCGACTACGCGCACCGCTTTCGCAGCGCCTACACCACCAACTTTCTGCTGGCGGCGCTAGCCGTGCTGGTGGGGCTATTGGCGGTGCTGGCGTGGGACAGCAAGGGCATCAAGGCGGTGCTGGTCAGCCTGGAACTTGCGATTATCGCCAGCATCCTGATCATCACCTGGCGCGGGCGTCGTGGACAGTGGCAGAGCCGCTGGCTGGCCTATCGTAGTCTGGCCGAGGCGATCCGACCGGCGCGGCTGTCGCTGCTGATCGGCACCTCACCCGTCGGCGCCGCCGAGCCGCCGGTGGACAACGGTCGCTTCGACTGGATTCCCTGGTACGTGCGTTGCTCGCTGCGGGAGATCGGCCCACCCGACGCTGTCGTCTCCGGTGACAGCCTCAGGCGGGCCCTGGACGTGGCCCTGCACGAGGAGATCGATGGCCAGATCGGTTATCACCAACGAACCGCCGAATGCCTGGAGATCCAGGACGAACGCCTCGAGCATCTGGCGAAGGGGGCGCTCTGGCTGACGCTGGCCAGTGGCGCGCTGTACCTGGCCTGCTATCTGGTCTATCTCAACGGTCCGGCGCTTCCGGCGGCGCTCTACAAGCCCGTGGCGACCCTCCTCGGCGGCTTTCTGCCGGTGCTGGGCGCGGCCATCTTCGGCATTCGCGCCACCGGCGATCTACGCGCCGCCGCTCAGCAGTCCCGGCGCATGAGTCAACGCCTGACGCGCCTGGGCAGCAAGCTGACCTCTCGCCTGGACACACCACAGCGCCCCGTGGTCCGTCGTCTGCTCGGCCAGCTGCAGCTGGCGTTGGCCGACGACCTCAAGGTGTGGAGCATGATCTACAGTGAGCGGGAGCTGGTGCCTGGATTCTAGGCCTGTCGGAAAAGTACCTGCGGACCTGGCCGCCTTGAACACGGAATTCATGATCACGGAGAACCAGATTTTTGCCGCTCTGATGGGCGCCGAAGCCGTTGCCAAGACGACGGCGTCTATCTAGGGTGAAGACAGTCCCCCTGCACCACCACCGGGGCTTCTGAAGCGGTAGCCCCGATACAGGCGGAGGCCTGCATGGACCGAGATCGCTGGGAGACATTTCTCGAGAAGCACCTCACGCCTGCGGATCAGGCCTTTCCCAGCGTGCCACCGGTCCCGGGGGACTGGAAGACGCTGTCCCCCGTAGACAGTCTGCCGCTGTTGCTGGATCTGACCCAGGCCCAGCTCGCCGGCGATATCCGGCCCACCTGCGAGTGCTTCACCGCCCTGGCGATCCGTGCCATGCCACTGTTGTGCTATCGCCGTCATCTGCTGTGCGACGTCCTGCTGGAGACCGAGGAAGGCCCCGGCCTGTTCGCCTTCATCTATGGCCAGAGCGGTGTCTGGCCGCTGGACCTGACAAGCAAGGCGCTGTTTCGACTGAACAGTGTCTATGGCGACCCCGCCACCTCCCCGGCCGCGGCGCTGGAGTACCTGCACCTGTTCACCGGGTTCATCATCGGAGGCGCCGAGAACGGCCGGTTCCGCGTGCTTGAATCCCCTGACTATTTTCCCTGGGTCGATGCCGATCCGCCGCCTCAGGCACTCGATGCGGTCCGTCAGGCGCTGTCCAAGGTGAGCTATCCCCCCCGTGTGACATGCGCCGATGACGAAGCCGACGCAGCCGTCAGACAGGCGTCCGCGCCAGCCCCTGCGACCTTGCACAGCGGGGATCTGGCCGAACAGCGCTGCCTCAACAGCGACGTCGACAGTCCGGTCGTCGCCTGGCACATCCAGGTACCGGTGGTCTACGGGCGCTCGCTATGGGACTGCGACTTCACGGTGCTGCGCGACGGCGAGGTCCACATGGAGGAGGACCGCACCCTGCTGGACGACCTGCCGCTGCGGCTGGAACGCTTTATCGGCGCGGTGCGCCTGCCCTGACCCTGCTTACCTGCGCTGAGCCCCCTTGCCTGCCAACGAGGACCCCACACCATGACCCTGGTACCGGATGATTCGCCTCTGTCCCCTCGTCGCCTGCCGTCATCGGTGGAGGGTGACGGTCTGCTGGTGGGCTGGTCGCTGGAGCAGGGCCAGCCTCATCAGCCGTTTGGATTTCGCATCGGGGCGCCCACCACCAATGCCAACCAGGAGCAGCTCGATCCGATCCTGTTCGAGGGAAGCGGTCATCTGATGACGATTGCCCCCACCGGCTCGGGCAAAGGGACCGGCTGCATCATCCCCACCCTGCTGCGTTATCCGGGGCCGGTGATCGTGGTCGACCCCAAGGGCGAAAACGCGGCGGTGACCGCCCGTCGCCGCCGCCAGATGGGCCACCGGGTCATCGTGCTCGACCCCATGGGCATCACCGACCTGCCGGCGGATCGGCTGGACCCCACCGACATCGTCATCCCCAATTCGCGTACCGAGCTCGATGACATCGCCATGCTCTCGGAGCTGATGATGGAGTCACACGGCTTCGACGGCCGTGACCGCTTCTGGCTGCAGCGCGCCCAGCAGGTGCTCAATGGCCTGTTGCTCTACCTGATCCGCAGCCAGCCGGAACAGCGCAAGGGGCTGCTCGGCAAGCTACGCAAGATGGTCAGCCAGGACACCGAAGAGCTGGCCAAGCTGGCCGAGCGCATGCGTCAGATGCAGGATCCGGACCTGGAAGCCACCGCCGCCAGTCTGACGCTCCCGGCCGAGACCACCCTGGCCGGCTACATGGCCTTCGCCCAGAACAGCCTCGGCTTCCTGCGCGGCGAAGCGGTACTGGAGGCTACCCAGGACTCCACCTTTTCGCTGGACGACGTCACCCGCGGGGAACTGGTGTCGATCTACCTGGTGATTCCCCCGGAGAAGCTCGAGTCCCACGGCCGCCTGCTGAGACTGTGGATCGGCGTGCTGATCGCGGCGGTGGTGCGCCGTCGTCGAGCGCCAGCGCTGCGAACCCTGTTCCTGCTCGACGAGGCGCCTCAGCTCGGCCCTCTACCGCAGCTGCGACAGGCCATCACCCTGCTGCGCGGCTACGGCCTGCAGACCTGGAGCTTCTGGCAGGACATCAGCCAGCTGCGCCAGCTGTATCCTCAGGACTGGCAGACCATGCTCAACAACTGCCGGGTGGTACAGTCCTTTGGCGTCCCCAACATGAACGCGGCGATGGACCTGGCGACCCTGACCGGCTTTCCACGCCCGGAGGAACTGCTCGACCTGGACTTCGACGAGATGCTTTTGCTGATCGCCGGCGACGAGGCGCGACTGGCCAGGCGTCCGGAATACCGTAGCGACCCGCTGTTTCGTGGCCAGTTCGACCGCAACCCCCTGCACGACAGCAGCCGAGAGATCATGCCCCAGGCGCTGCGTCCGCAACGTCGTCTGCGCAGAGTCAGTCCGTCACGGCCCAAGCCTACGCCACCGCCGGTGGTCGATCCCGCCTTCCTGGATCGACTGCTGGCCCAGTGGGCCTGACGTGGTACGGGAACCTATCCCATGAGCGACGCCTCCCACGAGCCCACGGACGCTACACCGACCGACCTCCCCCCTCCCGGGAAAGCCGGCTCATCCGGTTCAACCGAAAGTGCCTTTCCGCCGCTGGAACACCCCAGCATCTTTCTTGCGTCACCCGGTGACGTGGCCTACCTGCGTCGTGTCTGCCGGGCCGAGATCGAGACGCTGCATCACCAGGCCGCGGATGATCACGGCCTTCGGCTCTACGCCTGGGAGGTGGATACCGCGGCGGACGGCTTCGATGACGCAGTCCCGGCCCAACAGCAGATTCCCCATCCCTCGGATCCCCTCTGCCGAGGGGTGATCTGCCTTTTTGGTGAAAAGGTCGGTAGCCCTCTGGCACGCCATCACCCCATCGATGACCTGATGGTCCTCGATCCCATCAAGCCAGACGACGACAGCGACGCCCCGGGCCTTGTGATTCCCTGGGACAACGCCTGGGCCGAACGTGGCGGGTTCGCCCTCACCGGTTCCACCTTCGAACTGCTGGCCACCCTGGCCTACCGCGAGCAACAGCGCCTGGCGGGTTCGACCGGATCTCGCCCGCTGCCCCTGCTGCTGTGTCTGGTCGGGCCGAGGGACCTGCTGGACGCCAGCGATCCCCTGAAAGCCGCCTGGGGCAACTACCGTCACTTTCATGAATGCCAGGACAAGTGCGGAACAGATTCGGCCTGCATCACCCGGCGCCTGGCGGACCGAACCCTACAGCTCAAGCAACTGATCAACCTGGTTGCCTTCGTGAAACGTCGCGGCCACGTCATTCGTGTCATCGATTCTCAGGACGCCTTTATCGGTGAGTTGCGACGTTTCATGGAGCGGGACCTGAACCTGGCCCTGACGTCGTCGGACCGTGATCCCTTCAAGGGACTGGAGTCCTATGACGTCGGGGACCACGCGCTTTTCTGCGGGCGCTCCGAACAGCGAAGCACCCTGAGAGAGGAACTCAAGCAGCGCTGGAACCAGCAGGACCGGGTCCCCGTGGTGTGGGTCGAGGGCGGAAGTGGCTCGGGCAAGTCGTCGTTCCTGCGTGCCGGCATCATCGGCGCCCTGGTCGCGGACAGCGCCGATCATCGCTGCCTTGACTGCATATTGCGCCCTTCCGACCTGGCCCCGGATAGCCGAGCCACTGCCACAGAAAGCGGCGACGGGTGCGTACTGACGACGCTGTTCGACGCCATCGTGAATCGCCTGGAAGGCGCCGGCTGGTGCGATGAACCAACTGCCAGGCGAGCTCGCCGTCTGCTGGGCCGGACGTCAACAGACCAGCGTATCGAAGCCCTGAACGAGGAATTGAGTCTGCTGCTGGACACCGCCACCACGCGCCTGGCTCGACCTCCTCGTCTGCTGCTGGGCTTCGACCAGTTCGAGGAGATCGTCGACGCTCTGTACGGCGAACAGCGGGAAGCCGAGTTCTGGGACCCGCTGGTGCAGTGGCTCCATGCAACCCATGCGTGTCATGCCCTGGCCGCGCGCCTGGGCATCTTCGTCACTCTTCAGGGCAACCGTCAGGAGCTGGTGGAAAGAGACAGCCTGCTCAATGAACTCCATGCCAGTGGCCAGGTAACGCGAATGTCGTTTCCTCCGGACAACAGTCTCGACGAGATCATTCGCAAGCCCTTTCTGTTGACCGGACGACTGGCCATCAGCGCCGCCCTGGTGGCCAGGCTCAAGGACAATATCCAGCGGATTCGCAGCCATCATGGTCGAGGAGACGCCCAGGACAGCCTGCTGCCGCTATTGTCACTGGCGCTGCGCAATCTCTACGAGCATGGCCTGCGGCTCGCCGAGGAAGCCACCACGGCTGATTCGGAGTCCCTGGGCGACAGCGTCACGACGAGCTTTGGCCAAAGCGGTGACCGCCAGACCGACGACGACACCCAGGGACTCGGCACCAGCGCCAGAGCAGGCTTCAGCGAGAGCGCGTGCGACGCCGGGGCCGTGCAGACAACAGGACGCCCTCGACCAGCCGACGGGGTCGAGCGTCAGCGGGAGCCCGCCCTGTGGCTGCTGGACACCGACAACGCCGAAGGCCACGACAGTATCGAAGGCGCCATCACCCAACTGGCCAACGAGGCCTTCGAGCAGGCCAAGGCGGCCTCCGGCGCACTGTGGTCAGACAGCGTCGTCGGCGACCTGCTGCGTCGCCTGGTGGACTGGCGCCAGGTCGGTGAAAAGCATTTTACGCTACCCGCCACGATCTTCCCCGCGGCGGACGCGACTGACGCCTTTCAGCTGGCCCGGGCGCTGCACGAGCGGCGCCTGCTGATCGACGAACGCCATGGGCGAGTCCGCCTGGTCCACGAGGCGGTACTCCATCACTGGCCCCAGGCCAGCGAGTGGCTGGAGCGAGAGCGCCCCGTGCGCGAATGCGTTCGTCAACTGGTGGGCGAAGCCGAACACTGTCTTGCCAGCCCGCCCGACGCCGCGCGCTGGAACGCCTATCGACTGCTCTACCTGGATCGCGCGGCCCGGGTGCTGGCGATCTGGCATGATGTGCTCGGCGATGACACGCCACCGCCCCGGGAGCTTGCCCGCCTGAGGGACTTCTGCCTCAACCTGCTGCTGCTGGAAGCCGATCCCGCGGCGGTGGTCACCCAGAGCCCTCGCAGGCCGACGCACCTGATCCTGGCGACGTTCTACCAGCGCGCCGATATCATCGAGGCCATGATGGCAAGAAGGCCCGAGGCGGTCGATCTGCCGCGCAAGGATGGCCGCACCGCGACCTTCTGGGCGGTCTGGAAAAACCGTCTCGAGCTGTTACACCCGCTGCTGGCGGCCGGTGCCAACCCTGACCACGCCGATGAGGACCACTGGCGCCCCGTACACCTGGCGGCACAGGCAGGAGCCGTCGACTGCCTGCAGCAGCTGGTGGAAGCCGGGGCCAGCCTGGACGCGCAGCAAGCGCCCCACGGCCAGACACCGATGCACCTGGCCGCGCTCGCCGGCCAGCACAGAGTGCTCGACTACCTGATACAGCAACTCGGCCAGAGCCCCGACCTCACCAACACCAACCGCCAGACCCCGCTGGAACTGGCGATCGCCAACGATCGAGCCGACACCATCCATCACCTGATAGCCCTCGGGGCCGACCCGGCGGCCCCCCATCAGACACACTGGAGCTATCTACACTTCGCCGCCCGCGGCAACCGTGTGAAGGCCGCCGAGGCCCTGGTGGCCCAGGGACTCGAGATCGACACCAGGCTGGCCAACGACGCCACGCCGTTGCACCTGGCCGCCTACAATGATCATCCGGAGATAGCCCGCTGGCTGATCGAACACGGCGCCGACCTCAATGCCCTCGCCCTCGCCGCGGACTGGGACAAGGAAAGAAACGCCCGGGAGCGGCTGGAGGTCTGGCGCAAGGACGGCACCAAGGGGGTCCCAGCAGGCAAGCTCGGCGACTTTGACCACACGCCCTTGCACATCGCTGCCGCCCGAGGCGCCACCGGAGTGGCAGAGCTACTGCTGGAGCACGGGGCCGATCCCGCCGCGACGATCGGTGACGGCCGCACGGCACTGCATCTGGCCGCCGAGCACGGCCACCCGGACACCCTGGCACTGCTCTGCCTGACGTGTGCAAGGCTCGACGCCAGGGACCATCGAAAGGCCACCAAGCCAGAACAACCGATCCATCAAACCGCGCTGCAGGCCTCGGTGACCGGCGGTCATGTCGCCTGTACCGAGGTCTTGCTGCGCGCCGGCAGCGACCCGAACACGCTGTTGCACTGGGCTGGTCACGACCGCTTTGCCGGCTGGAACCTGGTACACCTGTGCGCCGACCAGGGACATACCGAACTGATCAGGCTGCTGGCTCGCCACGGGGCCGACATGCAGGCCACCACTGCGGAGGGACGCACGGCGCTTCACCTGGCCGCCCTGGCCGATCGAGCCGAGGTCGTCACGGCGCTGCTGGGTCTCGGCGGCGTATCGGTGGATGCCCGCGACCTGCACGCCATGAGCGCCTTCCAGCTCGCCTGCCTCAAGGGCGCAAGCGAGGCGGCCAGCGTCTTGATCGACGAACAAGGCATCGAGGGAGTTACCGAAAAGGCAGCCGTCAGCACGCCACCCACGCCATCGCTGCTGCACCTGGCCTGTGTCGGCGGCGCGCTGGACCTGGTCGAGACACTGCTGGAGGCGGGGGCAGACCCTGACGCCCGCGACGCCCAAGGCTGGCGTCCCCTGCACCTGGCGGTGCAACACGCTCATCAGCCCCTGGTCGAACGGCTTGTAGCAGCCGGCGCAGAGGTAGACGCCTGCGCTGAACGGCCCAAAGTCACCGCCTTGCAACTGGCCGCCGAGGGCGGTCTCAAGGACATCGCTGTCATGCTGGCAGAGGCCGGCGCCGATCTGGACAGAGCCACTGGTGACCGCGACGCACCGGTGCTGATCGCGCTGTCACTAGGCCAGTTTGCACTCGCGCTGGCACTGATTCAGCGCAACGCCGATGCCGCGGTCCGAACCCGCGATGGACGCTCCGTCGCCCAGGTCTATGCTGAACGTCTGACCCGGACAAGCACTCGCGCCGATGCTGGACGCGCCCTCGAGGACGGCCCGCTGGCCGACCCCAGGATACTTGCCTGGCTCGAAGGCGCTGGTCAGTCCACTGCGGCTATCGAGACAGCGGTGGCGGCCTTGCGCGCCCCTGCGACGGATGCGGACCAGGGTCAGTCCCCAGGCTCCTCCCCCAACGACATGGTCCCCGATCCAGCGATTGCCCGCAGCGCTCTCGCCCCGGCCCTGGAGGGCAACCCCTGGCAGTACCCCTGGCGGCGCTGCAGGCCGGCATTTGTCGAGTCCCACTGGCCCTGCGGCAGCCGTATCGACGGAAAACACCTCGCCGACAAGGGACTGGTGGCCGACGCCTGCCGACTGCCCTGGTACCCCGACGCCACCCTGATACGCCTGCAACATCCCGACTGGACGAAGGGCCTGGCCCTGTATTTCGTCGAGGAAGGGGCGGCTGGCGACCACGCGCCGCGCCCGCTGACTCGGCTGACCGGCACGTCTCCTCCGATCCACGAGTTGAACGCTCGCCAACCGATCCGGCTTTGCGCCGCCAATGCGCTTGGCTACCTGCGCTTCTTCTGCTTCTTCGTAAGGGGTCCGGAAGGCCCCTTCTATATCGTCGATTCGGTCGAGGATCCGCTGCTACCGGCCCATCCCGATATCCAGGCCATCGTCGCCGGAAGCTGTCACGCGCCGCGCCAGGACACCGCAAATGGCGACGACGTCTATCGCTACCTGGCGACGCTCTACTATGCCGACGCCTTTTTTCTCGCCCGCTTCATTCTCAGCGCCAGTGGCAACATCGAGATGCTGGACGACGAAGCCATCGCTGCCGGATTGCCCGAGCGAATCCACGCGCCGCTGGACTGACGATGGCTAGGACATCACGTCGGCGGAACGGAAGAGGCTTTCACATCTGGACCATCGTCCGCCATCAGCCACGATTCGCTCGTCGCCAGTGCTTCGGCGATTCGCTCGGCCCCGAGCGGGCCCCTCCGCGAGCGCCAGTAGGCCAACATCTGCGGGAACTGATTGAAACGGAGCGCCTGCTGACTGACCACCCGCCGATCCAGCGGAAATAGACGCAAGCCTTGCTGCATCAGGCCGTCCGCCCTCGCCTCTGCGCCCGCTCTCAACAGCTCGACAAGAGCCAGTGGATCGTCGCTGTCGAAACGCTCTCTGGCGGCGGCTCGCGCCTCCATCACACGCTCCAGCAGGGCTCGGGCCTGCTGCTGGAACCGCCTGTCGAGACGCGCAGCAAAAATGGTGGGTGCCAGCTGGTTGAGAGCTTCCTGGGTCACCCCGGGCAGCCACACCAGTACACCGGAACGCATGGACGGCACCAGGTCCAGGCGATACACCTGATCACAGAATGGACAGGCGGTGACGATATCATCGACATCGCGGCTGTCGCGCCCCAGGGTCACCGTCTGCTGATACTTGCCGCTGCGAAAACCACAAAAGTGACAACGGTAGTCGTCCCTGGCCCAGACCGCTTCGCGCGCGCCTGGCGAGGCACAAGGTGTCCCCGTGCAACGATAGCTGAGGACGTCATAGGCGCTGGTGGGGCGCGCCAGGCGAAATCGCAACAGGGTAGCGAGGCGGGAGCCTCGTTCAGACAGGGGTCGGGACATGGCGCTACCTTGGCCAGGCTGGCCATCCAGAGGGCTCGATCGGACACGGGGCCGCACCACCCAGCCAGAACACAGCAGATCAAGGCGTGCCGTGGAAGCGATCATGCTTTCATTGACGCCGGTCAATTTCAGCATAGCCTGTCGGCACAAATTCATGACGGTTTCGCGCGCAGATCTCTCTGCCATCACCGTGGCGGCGGTCGCTGCACGACGCTGACACTGCACACCTGCCCTGCGGCTGGTAACATGAAATAACGCGACAGGCCGCATCACTTCAAGCTGGCCAGGACGTTGCGGCTCGGGAAGCGTGTTCGGGCGGCAAGCGCCCAAAAAGGCACCCCTGTCGCTATCAGAGATATAGCACACTATCAATGCAGCTATGCAGAAAACGCCGTCGCCCCCCGGAGACCCAATTCCCCTTAGGATCATTTTGTGACAGTCTACTGCGAATCATCATGAGATGACCCCGCAAAGAGCATTGGCTCGCCTCGGTCAAACCCATGATCCCAGTTTTCACCTTTTCCAGGAGTATCGGCATTGATCAGGGTTCTAGTCGCTGACGATCATCACCTGGTACGCACCAGCATCGTTCATCTGCTTAATGCAGAAAAGGACATCAATGTCGTCGGGGAAGCCGCAGACGGAGAAGAGGCCATCGCCCAGACTCGCCGCCTCAATCCCGACGTGGTGGTGATGGACATTCGCATGCCGGGCATTGGCGGGCTCGAGGCCACTCGCAAGATCCGCCGCCTGACCTCGGACATTCGTATCCTCGTGCTGACGGCCTTTATCGAGGAAGCCTTTGCCCAGCGTCTGCTGGAGGCCGGTGCCCACGGCTTCATCAGCAAGGGCTCCCAACACGACGAGATGGTCAAGGCCATCCGCGCGGTGTTCGCCGGACAGCGCTTCGTCAGCCCGGAGATCGCCCAACGGCTGGTACTGTCGCGCATCGACCACGAGGAAAACCCGTTCGATCAGTTGTCCCAGCGCGAGCTTCAGGTGGCGATGATGATCGTCAATGCCCAGCGTGTCGCCGACATCGCCGATCGCATGTTCCTGAGCCCGAAGACGGTCAACACCTACCGCTATCGCATCTTCGAAAAGCTCGGCGTCAACTCCGATGTGGCGCTGACCCACCTGGGACTGCGGCATGGGCTTGTCGAAGGCTTCAAGGAAGACTAGCCCGCAACGGGGACGATACGTCCCCCGCCAGGCTCTGGTAGCATGACCCCCCTGACGTGATGTGACAGGGTGAGCCTTACCAGACCATGACCTTCGATGCCCGACGCTTTCTCGAGACCGTCAGCGAATCACCCGGTATCTACCGGATGTTCGATGACCAGTCCAATACCCTCTATATCGGAAAGGCTCGTCGCCTGAAGGCCCGCTTGGCGAGCTATTTCCGCGGGGCACTCAATACCAAGACTCAGGCGCTGGTCTCCCGCATCCACGACATCCAGGTCACGGTGACCAACAGCGAGACCGAGGCACTGCTGCTCGAGCAGACCCTGATCAAGCAGCTCAGGCCGCCCTACAACATCCTGTTGCGTGACGACAAGTCCTATCCCTTCGTGTTTGTCACCGACCGTCATCCCTTCCCGGCACTGGAACACAAGCGAGCACGGACCCGCCACGATGATGGCCGCTATTTCGGGCCCTATCCCTCCAGCGGCGCCGTACGCGAAACGCTGTCACTGATGCAGAAGGTGTTCCGTATCCGCAACTGCGAGGACGGCGTATTCGCACACCGCACCCGGCCCTGCCTGCAGTATCAGATTCAGCGCTGCAGCGCCCCCTGCGTGGGCTACATCAGCGAAGACGACTACCGCCGCGACATCGAACACGCCATCCAGTGCCTGGAAGGACGCAGCGAGTCGGTCAGCCAGGAGCTGAGCCGCGACATGGAGGCCGCAAGCCAAGCCCTCGACTTCGAGGAAGCGGCACGCCTGCGCGACCAGTTGCAGGATCTGCGCCGTCTGCAGCAACGCCAGGTGGTGGATACCGGCAGCGGCGACGCCGACGCCTTTGCCCTGGCCTCCCAGCCGGGCGCCCTGTGCATCTCGGTGCTGTCGATTCGTCAGGGCCGACTGCTGGGGGCGCGACACTACAGTCCCGCCAACAGCCTCGATCTGGGGGAGCCGGAGCTGCTGGGAGACTTCATCAGTCAGTACTACCTCGGACAGGCCCGGGAGATTCCCGCCGAGGTGCTGACCAGCCACGCCGTGCCGGATGCCGAATTGATCGCCCGGGCGCTGAGCGAAAATGCCGGACGTCGGGTACGCATGACCGACAAGGTCCGCGGTCACCGTGCCCAGTGGCGAGAACTCGCGCGTACCAACGCCGAGCAGCAACTGGCTGGCCAGCTGGCCAACCAGACCCAGCTGGCCAAACGTTTCGAAGACCTGCGCCAGGCGCTTGAGCTCGACGAGACGCCGCAACGGCTCGAATGCTTCGACATCAGCCATAGCCACGGCGAGGCCACGGTGGCGTCCTGCGTTGTGTTCGACCAGGACGGACCACGCAAGAGCGACTACCGGCGCTTCAACATCAAGGGCGTCGCCGCCGGCGATGACTACGCAGCGATGCAGCAGGCGCTGACTCGTCGCTTCAAGCGCTTCAACGAAGGAGAAGGCGTGTTACCCGACATCCTGGTCGTGGACGGCGGCAAGGGCCAGTTGAACATGGCGCGAGAGGTGCTCGCCGAACTCGCCATCAACGGCGTGATCCTGCTCGGCGTAGCCAAGGGCACCACCCGCAAGGCTGGCCTCGAGACGCTCTTTGTCGAGACCGTGGATCGCTCTCTGGCGCTGTCGCCTACCTCACCGGGTTTGCACCTTATCCAGCACATCCGTGACGAATCACACCGATTCGCTATCGCCGGCCACCGCGCCAAACGCGACAAGGCCAGGCGTACCTCGACCCTTCAGGATATCCCCGGCGTCGGCCCCAAACGCCGGCGTGAACTGCTGCGCTTCTTCGGCGGACTCCAGGGCATCAAGCAGGCCACCCGCGACGAACTGGCTCGGGTTCCAGGCATCAGCGCCACCATGGCAGACACAATTCATCGTGCCCTGCATGGATGAGTTAAGGTATCACGGATAGAATGAACCACTTTGACGGGCGCCAACGCCGCCCGTCGCTTCTTGACGCCCCCTCCAGCAAGGACAGCGGTATCGATGAACATTCCCAATATTCTGACCCTGGCACGCATCGTCTTCATCCCCCTGCTGGTGGTGCTGTTCTACCTGCCCTTCGAGTACAGCATGCTGACCGCCGCCGCCTTGTTCGGTCTGGCCTCCATCACCGACTGGCTGGACGGCTACCTGGCGCGTAAGTGGGACCAGTCGACGCCATTTGGCGCCTTCCTCGACCCGGTGGCGGACAAGCTGATGGTGGCGGTGGCCCTGGCACTGCTGATCGAGCGCTACGACGCCGCCTGGCTGACGTTGCCGGCGCTGGTGATCATCGGGCGCGAGATCGTCATCTCGGCACTGCGCGAGTGGATGGCGGAAATGGGCAAGCGCGGCTCGGTAGCGGTGTCCTGGATCGGCAAGGTAAAGACCACCCTGCAGATGGTCGCCCTGCTGCTGCTGCTGGCCTTCCCTCCCGGGCACCTGATCGCCGAACTGGGCGTTATCACCCTGTACGCCGCCGCCATACTGACGCTGTGGTCGATGATCCAGTACCTGCGGGCCGCCTGGCCGCACCTGAGCCGCTCGCTGTAGGCAGCGCTTTGGCGATCTGGGGCCTATTAGAAAATTCAGGGAAAAGCGTTTGACAGTCACCGACTTATCCGTATAATACGTCCTCGAGTCAGGCGGGAATAGCTCAGTGGTAGAGCACAACCTTGCCAAGGTTGGGGTCGCGAGTTCGAATCTCGTTTCCCGCTCCATCATCAGACGATGGATGACTCATGAGGCTGGATGGCAGAGTGGTTATGCAGCGGACTGCAACTCCGTGTACGCCGGTTCGATTCCGACTCCAGCCTCCATTTTTCCTTTCAGGTGTGCCCCGCTTCCCAGAAGCCGTGTCCGATCCCTTCGGACGCTATCGCCTTACCTCTGGCGACGTTCCTGCCCGGATGGCGAAATTGGTAGACGCAAGGGACTTAAAATCCCTCGACCTTTAGGTCGTGCCGGTTCGACCCCGGCTCCGGGCACCAGTTTCCATGCGGGCTTG
>DJIP01000007.1:1109-10239 GCA_002433675.1 Halomonas halophila | reverse complement strand
CCCGCCTTCGACGCCAACGGCGAGCTGATCGGCGCGATCAATATCAGCACCAACGCCGCCCGGATCGACCACGAAACCTTGCTTGAGCGCTACCTGCCGCTGCTCCAGGGAAAGGCCCGCCAGATCCGTGCCAACGTGAGCTGATCGCCTTGGTCCGAGTGCACCGGGGACAGACCTACATGGGGAGACATGACAATGGCAGGGAGGCCTGAATGCTAGCGATACTCTCCATCACCACACCGATCTTTCTGTTGATCGGCGTCGGCTTTCTGGCCAGACGCTGGAACCTGGTATCACCGGTTCAGCTCTCCGGTGTCGCCAACTTCGTGCTGTACGCCGCGCTGCCGGCACTGATCCTCGGCGCCCTGACCCGCAACTCGCTCGGCGAGGTGATCAGTCTACCGCTGCTGGCGGCCTACGCCCTGGGCTCCGTGGCCACCTTCGTCGCCTGTCTATGGCTGCCGCGCAACCGCCAAAAGAAGTCCCCCACCGAGCGGGCTATCCAGGCCCTTGGCATGTCCGCCTCCAACAGCGGCTTCGTCGCCTACCCTATCGCGGCCCTGGCACTGGGCCAGGCGACGGCGGGTATCATCATGGTCCACACCATGATGGTGGAGGTGCTGCTGGTGATTCCCGGCGCCCTGGTGCTGGCCGAGGCCGGACAGCAGCGCGACGCCAGCGCCGCTGATGCCCTGCGCCAGACCCTGGCCAGGCTTGTCCGCAACCCGATCCTGATCTCGCTGAGCCTGGGACTGGCACTGGCGGCGCTGGGAATACGACTGCCGGCGACGCTGGATCGCACCATCGAGCTGCTGGCCGGCGCCGCCGGACCCGCTGCGCTGTTCGTCATCGGCGGCACCCTGTACGGCCTCAAGATCCGCGGCATGCTCAAGGACATGGGCCAGATCATGCTCGGCAAGTTGGTCCTCCACCCGCTGCTGGTGCTGGGCATGCTGCTGGCCTTCCAGGCCGTCCTGGCACCCTTGCCTCCCCTGATCTTCGCCGGCGCCATGATCTTCGCCGCCTGTCCGATGATCAGCATCTACCCGCTGATCGCCCAGCGCTTCGGCATGGAGGGCGTGGGTGCCGCTGCCTTGATGGCAAGCACGCTGTCGAGTTTCGTGACCCTGAGCGTCGTCCTGTGGGCGCTGTCACACACCGGCCTGATGCCGCTTCTTTCCTGACACTGCTACGCTGCCGACCTGCGACACAGGCTTGATGGCAGCTACCTACCTGACTATCGAGCTTTGTGACCCTGAGCGTCGTCCTGTGGGCGCTGTCACACACCGGTCTGATGCCGCTGCTTGGCTGAACCTCCCGCGGTGCCGACAACTGACTGAGGCCTGATGCCCTGCCTCGGCCGACTCGCTGGCGACCGACTGCTGGCTCACGTACCATGAAAGGCATCATTTAGCTTGCTACTTTTTTGTCGGCGCCGAATGTCGCCGTCCCGCTTCGACCGCCAACGGCCCGCCATGTCCACGCCTTCATCGACACCAGACACTACGCCCCTGACGCCGCCACAGGCCCTCAACCGCGACCGGCCGATGAAGGGCATCGCCTTCATGCTGGCGGCGGGGCTCCTGTTCTGCATGCTCGATACCGGGGTCAAGACCCTGGCCCAGGACTATTCGCCTGTCCAGGTGGTATGGGCGCGCTACGTTGGCCATATGCTGGTGCTGACCGGCTACCTGGTCTATCTGGGACGTGGGCCGGGCGTGGCCATGCTGAAGACCTCGTCACTGGGCGGCCAGTTCGTTCGTGGCCTGCTGCTGCTGGGAGCCAGCACCTTCGCCTACCTGGCCTTTCGCACCCTGCCTATCCTGCAGGTCTACGTCATCAACTTCAGCTCACCGTTGCTGGTGACCCTGCTGGCGATTCCGCTGCTCAAGGAGCGGGTCGGCTGGCGCCAGTGGCTGGCGATCCTGGTGGGCTTCGGGGGGGTGGTGATCTGCGTGGGCCCGGTGGACTGGCGCGCCAATCCGGCGATTCTGCTGCCCTTCGGTCTGACCGCCTGTTTCGCGCTCTACCAGCTGTCCACCCGACGCTTTGGGCGCGAGGACCATCCTCTCACTTCGCTGTTCTACGCGGGCCTTGCCGGCGCGCTGGTCAGCTCGGCGGTGGTTCCGGCCTTCTGGACCCCGGTGGCATTGGGGGATCTACCGCTGTTCGTCTTTGTCGGCCTGATGGGCGCGGCCAGTCAGCTGACGCTGATCCTGGCCATGCGCTACGCGCCGGCCTCGCTGGTCTCGCCCTTTCTGTACCTGCAGATCGTCTGGGCGGCACTGTTCGGCTTTATCTTCTTCGGCGATGTGCCGCGCCCCGAGACCTGGATAGGCGCGGCGCTGATCAGTGCAGCCGGGATCACCCTGGCGCTGACTCGCGGGCGCGATCGCTGAACAGGCGTCAGCTCTTTTTGATCACCCTTTCCTGATCACCGCGTCCAGGGCGGCGTGGTAGCCCTGACTGCCGAGCCCGGCGATGACGCCATCGGCGCGCAGCGAGACGTAGGAGTGGTGGCGAAAGCTCTCGCGCTTGTGCACGTTGGACAGATGCACCTCGATCACCGTGCCATCGAAGGCGTTCAGGGCATCGAGGATCGCCACCGAGGTGTGGGTATAGGCCGCAGGGTTGATGATGATGGCGACGGTGCCATCGAGGCGCGCGGCGTGGATGGCGTCGATCAGCTCACCCTCGTGATTGCTCTGGCGACTGGCGAGCTCCCAGCCTTCGAGCACGGCGTGCTCGCGCAGCGCGTTGTCGATATCGGCCAGGGTCTCATGGCCGTAGATCTCGGGCTCTCGGGTGCCCAGCAGGTTGAGGTTGGGGCCATGCAGGACCAGCACCTTGCCACTCATCAAGGATTCTCCTTCAGCAGTTCACGCCGGTAGTGGGTGAACAGGGACGCGGCCTGCACATCGGCGACGGCACGCTTTGGCTCATCCTCACAGAAGTGCTTGAAGGCGTCCACGCCCTGGAACACGAACAGGCTGACGCAAACCGGCGGCGAGGGGCACGCTTGCAACCACGGATACGTCGCTTCACCAGGTGCTAGTCCTGTTGCCCAGACGTGCCTGCGCCCCCTTGCTGTGTGCCGCACATGCGAGTCGTGACCCCGCCGTCACTCACCCCTGTTCAGGCTCGAGCCAGGCTTTCCAGGCGTCGATGATCGCCCGGCGGTGGTCCTTGAACGCCTCGACGTCGCCTCGGGCGCTCTCCCGCGTCAGAGCGGCGCGGTGGTTGGCGCTGCGCGCGGCCAGGTAGGCGTCGCGCAGCGCCTGGGCCTCGTCCGCCTCGAGATGGTCGGTCTCCTCCAGGGTCTCGAGGATGCGCATGTTGTCGCTGAAGCGCATCAGCTCCGGTGTCTGGTGGGATAGCGCCAGCACCGCGTACTGGCACAGGAACTCGATGTCGACCATGCCACCGGGGTCGTGCTTGAGGTCGAAGGTGTCGGCGGAGCCCTTCGAGCCCAGGTGATCACGCATCTTGTGGCGCATCTTGACCACCTCTTCGCGTAGCGCCTCGCGATCGCGCTCGCGGCCGAGGATCTCGCAGCGCACCTTTTCGAAGCCTTCGGCCAGGGTCGCATCACCGGCCACCACCCGGGAGCGCACCAGTGCCTGGTGCTCCCAGGTCCAGGCCTGCTCGCGCTGGTACTCGGCGAAGGCCTTGAGCGGGCTGACCAGCAGGCCGGAGTTGCCCGAGGGGCGCAGCCGCATGTCGACCTCGTAGAGTGAACCGGCCGGCGTCACCGCCGACAGCAGGTGGATGATGCGCTGGCCCAGCCGAGTGAAGAAGACGGTGTTGTCGATCACCCGCTTGCCATCGGTCTCGCCCTGGGAGGCGCAGTCGTGCAGGAACACCAGGTCGAGATCCGAGCCGTAGCCAAGCTCGATGCCACCGAGCTTGCCATAGCCGACGATCAGGAACTCCGGTGCTTTACCGGCACGCTCGCCGTCCTTGCCCAGTGGATAGCCGTGCTTGCGGGTCAGGGTCTTCCAGGCCATGGCCAGCACGGCGTCGAGGATCACCTCGGCGATATAGGTGAGGTAGTCGCTGACCTTCATCAGGTGGCGGGTACCGGCGATGTCCGAGGCCGCCACGTGCAGCACCTGGGCGTGCTTGAACACCCGCAGCGCCTCGAGCTGGGCTTCCTCGTCGTCCTCGGGAATCCGCGCCAGGGTCTGGCGCAGCTCGTCGGCCAGGCGCGCCTTGTCCGCCGGGGTGTAGAGGGTATCCGGAGTCAGCAGCTCGTCGAGCAGGATCGGGTAGCGGGCGATCTGTTCGGCGATCCAGGGGCTGGCACCGCACAGCTTCATCAGGTGGCCCAGGGCGTCGGGGTTCTCGCGCAACAGCGCCAGGTAGGCTGTACGCCTGAGCACCGCCTCGATCAGCGGCAGCACCCGTTCGAGCGCCGCATCCGGCGCCTCGCTCTCGGCCACCGCGTCCAGCAGCAGCGGCATCAGCGCGTCAAGGCGCTCATAGCCCACCCGCTGCATGGCCTGCACCTGGCGTGACCCGGCCAGGCCCTTGATCCGCTTGAGTGCGGTAGCGGCGTCATCGAAGCCGGCGTCCTCAAGCGTCACCTGGGCCTCGTCGTCGTCCGGCTCGCCGCGCCATAGCTGGCGCCAGGTGTCGAGGCTGGCACCCTCGTCGACGCCATCTTCCTCGACCTCGTCCTCGGGGTCGCTGATGACCGCGTCGAAGTGCTTGCGCACCCGCCCACGCACCTCGTCCAGACGCGCCATCAGCGCCGGCCAGCCCTGGGCGCCCATGGCCAGCGCCACCCGCTCGCGGTCGAGATCGTCATCGGGCAGCGCCTGGGTCTGGCGATCCTCGAGGGCCTGGATGGCGTGCTCCAGATCACGCAGAAAGGCGTAGTCCGGCAGCAGTTCGTCGATCACCTCCTGGGGCAGCAGGCCCAACTCCGGTAAGCGCTGCATGGCGGTCTTCAGCGAGGTCACCTGCAATTCCGTATCACGCCCGCCACGGATCAGCTGAAATGCCTGGACGATGAACTCCACCTCGCGAATGCCGCCAGGCCCCAGCTTGATGTTGCCCTGCATGCCCTTGCGCCGGACCTCGCGATTGATCATCGCCTTGAGCTCGCGCAGCGACTCGATGGCGCCGAAGTCCAGGTACTTGCGGTAGACGAAGGGGCGGATGCTCGACAGAAGCTCATAGCCGGCGTCGATATCGCCGGCCACCGGGCGCGCCTTGAGCATGGCGTAGCGCTCCCACTCGCGGCCCTGATCCTGGTAGTAGCCCGCCAGCGAAGAGAAGCTGCCGACCAGCGGACCGCCGTCGCCCAGCGGGCGCAGGCGCATGTCGACGCGAAAGACGAAGCCGTCGGCGGTCACCGGGTCCAGCGCCGAAATCAGCTTCTGGCCCAGCTTGGTGAAGTACTCGACGTGATCCAGCGACTTGCGCCCGCCCTGGGTCTCGCCCTTCTCCGGGTAGGCAAAGATCAGATCGATGTCCGACGACAGGTTCAGCTCGCCGGCGCCAAGCTTGCCCATGCCGAGCACCACCAGGCGTTGCTCGCTGCCATCCTCGCGCGGGGCAGGACGGCCCCAGCGGGCCTCGACAAAGCGTTCGAGCCAGCCAAGCGCCCCTTCCAGGCAGACCTCGGCCAGGCGCGACACAGCGGCACCGGTGGCCCAGGCGTCGACGCCCTCGGGGCGGTTGATGTCGCGCCACACGATGGCCAGCATGCGCGCGGCACGAAAGCGCCGAATCGCCGCCTGCATGGCGGCCTCATCCTCGGCGGCTTCGAGGCCCTCGTCGAGCAGCTGCTTGAGCGCCTCGGGCGTCAAGGCACGATCCAGTTCCCCGCTGGAGTCCAGACAACCCAGCCACTGGGGATGGCGACACAGGGTCTCGCAGGCAAACTCGGAGATCGCCAGCACCCGGGCGAGTTCGACCCGGCGATGGGGCTCCAGCGCCTGATAGAGCTCGCCAGGGGGCTCGCTGCCGCTCATTTCGGCGACGTTGTCTGCCTGTTCGAGCCGCGTGGCAAGGCGCTCCCAGGCGGCATCCAGGGCACCGGCGAGGGCGGCGGGGATGTCGTCGCGGGGCAAGAAATCCTGGCTCAGCTGCATGGCGGCTCTCCTTGTTCACTCGTCGCCCCCGTGCGCGGGTCACGGCGGGCCTGGGCCTGTGCTCCTCCCCTGAGCATACTCAAGCCCGGGCGTGGGAGCACGGTCCCTTGGGCCATCAGTCAAGCCCGGGCGTGGGAGCACGGCCGCTTATGCCATCAGAAACTTCTCCACGGCCAGCAGTCCCCAGGTCAGGCTCGCCATGGCCAGCGACAGCATCACCGCCGCCGAGCCGATGTCCTTGGCCCGGCCGGACAGCACGTGGCGCTCCGGGCCGATGCGATCGACCACGCTCTCGATGGCACTGTTGAGCAGTTCCACGATCAACACCATGAAGCAGCTACCGACCAGCAGAATCCACTCCACCGGGGTGTCACCGATCCACCAGGCCAGGGGCACCAGCACCAGGCACAGCGCGAGCTCCTGACGGAAGGCGGATTCGTGACGAAAGGCGGCCCGCAGGCCCTTGAGCGAGTAACGCGTCGAGTGAATCAGGTGGCGCCAGCCGGTGTGTCCGGGCTTCATGAGGGTTCCTCGTGGCGAAAGGGGCGCTCCCGGCCCCTCAGTGGTTGGCGATCATGCGGTCGAGATCCAGGGATACCAGGTCAAGCACTCTGGCCCAGCTGATGTAAGGGGTGTTGGCGGTGCCGTTGACCAGCACGGTGAAGACGCCGAAGCGATGGCTTGCGGTACGGAAGTAGCCGGTCACCGCGCGTACCGCCACCGGCTGATTGAGGGTGCCGGTCTTGAGCGTCACGTGGCTCTGGAAGGTCGGAGAGCCGCGTCGAATAAAGCGCATGGGGCCATTGGTCGGCGCCTGCAGGCCGGCGTTGAACACCGGGAACAGATCCGCGCGCCGGAACATGTACTCGAGCAGGGCATTGCCGCCCCGGGCCGAGATCTTGTTGCCGGTGGTCAGGCCGCTGCCGCTTTCCAGGGTCACCTCGCCGTGGCCGGGCACCCGGGCGACGAAGGCTTCCAGCGCCGCACCGGCCTGGTCGAGTTCGGCCCGGGGCCCCTCCACCAGATCCAGCGCCAGCACGTCGGCCATATAGTTGTTGGAGTAGTTGAGCATGCGCAGCAGGATCTCCTGCAGCGGCTTGCCGTCCACCGCCGCCAGGCGACGGGCGCCGCCGGGTGGCGCCTCGCTGCTGGTGGCCACGCCGCCTTCGACGAGGATGCCGGAGCGAACCAGCATGGCGTTGAGGGTCGCCGCCGTCTGGGCCGCCGGGTCGGCGCTGGCGCGGTAGACTTCGCGCGGCAGGGCGTTGGACGAGATCTGGCCGCTGACCGTCAGGGTTTCGCCTTCGGCGCCATTGACCCGGGTCGCCTGCAGGCTGGTGCCGGCGTTGGCGCCCTGGGTGGTGACCCTGTTGTTGACCGCGAACAGCGGCGTCTGGCTGTTGCAGCCGGTGATCCGCGCCGGGCCGCCGACGGCACCAGGCGCCACCTGCACGCACCAGCTGCCGTAGTTGACCCCGGCGGAGGTCAGCAGCGCGCTGTAGGCGTTGTCGGAGCGCTCGCGGGCGGTGCAGCGATCGATGGTACGGCAGGTCACCGGACCGAAGCGCCATTGACTGACCACCAGCCGGCCGGTCACCCGGCGCACCCCGGCCTGGTGCAGACGCTGGGCCAGGCGCCACAGGTCCTCGCTGGTCAGGCTGGGATCGCCGCCCCCCACCATCACCAGATCGCCGGCCAGGGTACCGTCGCTTCCCGAGCGCGCGGTGCTGACAAGCTCAGTGGTGAAACGATGCTGCGGCCCCCAGGCGTCCAGCGCCGCTGCCGCGGTGTAGACCTTGGTCACCGAGGCCGGGGTGAGCTGGCGCTCCGGGGTCAGGCTGCCGAGGGTCTCGCCGGGCGCGTCACCGGTGCCGAGCAGACGCGCCTCGGCACTGATCAGAAAACCCTGCTTGGACAATTCGGCCAGATTGCCGAAGCCGGCAGCCTGCACCGAGGTAGCGGACAACAGCGTGAGGCACAGCGCCACCAGGGCGGATACGAGGAGAACGGGCCAGGCAAAAGGCGAGCGAGGCGACATGAAGACTTCCCTGCGATGAACGGGCGTTGCGCCCATGCGGCGCAACGAGGGCCGAGTCTACCGCCTGGCGTCCAAGGATTCGACTGTAGCTTGATGACATGACCGCGCACGCGCTCTACCCAATCGGGGCGGCGGTGGAGCGGTGACGATTCCCGCACCCCGCGGAGAACCACCCGCCTTCTTCGCCCGACGTCTGCCGACGCAGCCCCGCTCGTATCGACGCGCAGAAATAGCGCCAGCCAAGCACAGCCTGCAGTGGCTAAGCCAGGAAAATACCAGCATGCTGGGAAGCGACTCGCATTCGTGGAGAAAGGCCATGCGCGGGATCCTGTACGTACTGATCCTTGGCACCCTGCTTGGCAACGTCGTACTCGACAGCAGCGCACGTGCCCAGGAGGCGCCGAACGTCGAGGGCACCCAGACGATTGCGGTCTCCGAGCGCACCGAGGATGCCGATATCGAACGTCGATTGACCGGCATTCTGGCCTCGGCCGGCTGGTATCGCAGTCTCGCCGTCGAGGTCAAGGAAGGCATCGTCTACCTGGACGGTGCGACGGCCTCGGGGAACCATCGCGACTGGGCCGGCTCCCTGGCCGCCAAGACCGAGGGCGTTGTCGCCGTCGTCAATCGCATCGAGGTGCAACCCGAATTCACGCTGTCGCTGACGCCGGTCATCGACGAACTTGGGCGCTTTGGCCGCGAGGCGCTGACCTATGTACCGCTGGCCTTGCTGGCGTTGCTGGTGCTGCCGCTGGCCTGGCTGCTTGCACGCCTGGTCTCGGCGCTGGCCAGGCGTCTGTTGCGCAAGCGTGTCGCCTCGCCCTTTCTACGCCAGGTCCTGGCCCGTGCCATCGCCCTTCCTGTGTTGCTGCTCGGCATCTATCTCATACTGCAGGTCGCCGGGTTGACCGGCCTGGCGTTTTCGGTGGTCGGCGGCGCCGGCATGATCGGCATTGTCGTATCCTTTGCCTTTCGCGACATCGCCGAGAAC
>DJIP01000007.1:476-731 GCA_002433675.1 Halomonas halophila | reverse complement strand
GTCGCAGAGCACAGCGGAATCGTGCAAAGCATGAACGCCCGCTCGACGGTGCTGCTGTCTGCCGAGGGCAATCATATTCAGATTCCCAATGCCACGATCTTCAAGACAATCGTCATCAACTACTCCACCTCACCAGGCCTAAGGACCAGCGTCGATATCGGCATTGGCTACGATGACTCCGTCACCCATGCCCAGACGTTGATCCATCAGGTTCTGACCGCCCACGAAGCCATCATCGCGCACCCCGAACCCATG
>DJIP01000007.1:0-174 GCA_002433675.1 Halomonas halophila | reverse complement strand
ATCATCGCGCACCCCGAACCCATGGTACTGGTCGATGCCCTTGGCGCATCCACGGTCAATCTCAAGGCCTACTTCTGGTTTGACGGCCAGACCATCGCCGGCGTCAAGCTACGCTCGGCAGTACTGCGCCAGATCAAGAACACCTTGACCGAAGCCGGTATCTCGATGCCGGAC
>DJIP01000051.1 GCA_002433675.1 Halomonas halophila | reverse complement strand
ACAGGACTGGATGAAGGCCCTGGGCTTGTCGATCCCGCTGTTCGTCAAGCGTGGCTACCATATGCACTATGGCCAGTCGAATGACGCCAGGCTGACCCACTGGGTGATGGACGCCGAGGTCGGCTATCTGCTGGCGCCCATGAGCAGCGGGATTCGCATGACCACGGGTGCCGAGCTCGAGCGCCTCGATGCGCCGGCCCACCTGGAACAGCTCGAGGCGGCGGAGCAGCAGGCGCGCAAGCTGTTTCCGCTGGGACAGCGTCTCGAGCCCACCCCGTGGAAAGGCGCCAGACCCTGTACCCCGGACATGAAGCCGGTGATCGGTGCCGTTCCCGGCCAGTCAGGACTGTGGCTGGCGTGTGGTCACGGCCATCAGGGCTTCACCCTGGGCCCGGTGACCGGCAAGTTGCTGGCGCAGGTCATCGATGGCGAGCAGCCGGACATCGACATGGCGCCGTTCAGGGTGGACCGCTTCTGATCCCGCGCTGGCGCCGGCCCATGCTGGCAGTGCGCTGGCGCTGGCCCACGCTGACAGCCCAGGGCCTTGCCGCCTCTGCAAGGGGCGGTTTGGCGTGGCAGTCTGCGGGGGCGAAAGGTGTGAGGAAGCGGCGGGCAGGCGGCGTCGATGGCGGCGGGGCAGATAGGGCTCCCGGCTAGACGGTGACCACACGTCGGTCCCGTCGTTGCCTCGGCCCAGTCGGGTCAGGCTCAGGCCTCGTCGCCGTCACGCCGGGGAAGACCGGAGGTGGCGTCGCTCTTGTCCGAATTATTGTGGGAAGTGTTGTTCGAGCTGTCGTCGGGGAGAGCAGGCTCGGCGCCGGACGACGCGCGGCGATCGGCCAGGGCGCGTGCCAGCAGCTTGATCAGCAGTGTCACCAGGAACACCAGCCAACTGGCCGTCGCCAGTACATTGAACAGCAGCATCTTCTGGGCACCGCTCATCGGAGCAATCAGATGGTCGATGGCGATGGCCAGTAGAAACGCCAGGTTCAGCGGCAGCGCCAGGATGTGCATCCACATCTCCGTACGCCGCTTGCGGACATGGTAGCGGCCCAGCATCACCCGAACGGGGCGATGAACGAAGCTCACCAGAATCATGCTGCCGAGCAGCAGCAGGGCGGCCAGGGCCGGCTCGGCGCTGCCGATATTGAGCGACACGCTGATCGACCAGTACAACATCAGCCACATCAGGCCTGCCAGGGTGGCGACGAGGTCGGCGTAGTGACGAACCTTGGGCATGTAACTCTCGCTAGGATGTTTCTGTCATAAGTCTGTGCGCGGCCAGAGGCCCCTGTAATCGCCGGCTCGTTGACGGCGTATCGCCTGAGACATCGATGGTTACGTGCCGCAACCTCTCTAAGATGCGGATCAGGTCCGGGCGCATGTCCCTCGAATGATACGCGAAATCACACCCCGTTTGGGCCATGAAGCGTTGCCCTTTACGGTATACTGCGTCAGCCCATGGATCACTCGACGACAGGATAACAAGTGACTGCGATTACCTTGACCCGGCCCGACGACTGGCACCTTCACCTGCGCGACGGCGTCGCCCTGGCCTCCGTGGTGGCCGATACTGCCCGCCAGATGGGCCGTGCGATCATCATGCCGAACCTCAAGCCGCCGGTGACCAATCTGGACCAGGCACTGGACTACCGCCAACGCATCTTGGCTGCCTTGCCTGCGGAAAGCCAGTTCGAACCGCTGATGACCCTCTATCTTACCGATCGCACCACGTCGGAAGACATCGAGACGGCCTGGGGCAGCGGCAAGGTGCAGGCGGTCAAGCTGTATCCGGCCGGGGCCACCACCAACTCCGACTCCGGCGTGACCGATCTGCGTCACTGCGATGAAGCGGTGGCCACCATGGCACGGCTGGGAATGCCGTTGCTGGTGCATGGCGAGGTGACCGATCACGAGATCGACATCTTCGATCGCGAGGCGGTGTTCATCGAGCGGGTCATGAAGCCGCTGCTGTCCCGTCATCCTGAACTCAAGGTGGTGTTCGAGCACATTACCACAGCCGACGCGGCGCGCTTCGTGGCCGAGGCACCGTCGAATATCGGCGCGACAATCACCGCGCATCACCTGCTCTACAACCGCAACCACATGCTGGTGGGCGGGATTCGCCCGCACTACTATTGCCTGCCGATCCTCAAGCGCGAGCGTCATCGCGAGGCGCTGATCGAGGCGGCGACCTCGGGCGATGCGAGCTTCTTCCTTGGCACCGATAGCGCGCCCCATGCCCGTCACGACAAGGAAAGTGACTGTGGCTGTGCCGGTGCCTATACCGCGCTGACGGCTATCGAGCTGTACGCCACCGCCTTTGAACAGGCCGGCGCGCTGGATCGGCTGGAAGGGTTCGCCAGTCACCACGGCCCTGACTTCTATGGTCTGCCGCGCAACAGCGACTCGATCACCCTGGACAAGGTCGAGTGGCAGGTGCCGGCAGAACTGCCGTTTGGCGAAGGCAAGACGCTGGTGCCGCTGCGTGCCGGTGAAACCCTGGGCTGGAAGATGCGCCAGGACTGACAGGCCTGAAGCGATGACCTGACGTGGTGACCTGAAGCCGCGTTCTGGTACGCGGATCTCATGATTGGATGAGATGTTCTAGACCCTAAACTGCTTTAGCTAGCCCTGATGATTTGGCTCAGGGGGTCTTGACCACGAAAACGGCGCGCCCGAAAGGGCGCGCCGTTTCCGTGTCTGGCGGTTGGGCCGCGCCGCGGTGCGGGCCAGGGGAATGCCAGGGGAGGCGGCTCAGTGTGGGAGGAGGGCTCGACAAGGAATGACGTGAAGCATCAAAGGGGTAAGCAAGAGACCTCGGAAAGCATGGCTATTAGATTAGAGGTAGGTCATTGTCCTCTAGTACAGTATTGACCTATACCCCATGCATGTAATGTGCGCATAAGCACAGTTTTGTTGCTGTCGGACTAGGTTTGTCATCCCTTTGTTCACAAGGCCTAGGTCTGTCACCCCAAATAAAGAGAGACGCCCCCTATGATCATCGCCATCGCCGTTCAAGTTACCGGTCAAGCCTGGGCCAGAGATGCTGAAGGTAATCTGAGGCCCTTGACCGAAGGCGACCGCCTGAGTGAGGGCGAGGTGGTGATCACAGAAACCGGCGCTCGTGTGATCCTCGTGCAACCTGATGGAACCCACCTGGCACAGCTCGGAGGCGAGGTTGAGGTGGCGATTAGCGAGGCGATCAACGAGCAAGGGTCGGCCGATGACGAGGTGATAGAGGACGCCGAGGTCGCGAGGGTCCTCGCGCTGCTCGAAGAGGGCGAAGGGGATCTGCTCGAGGCGTTGGAAGCTCCTGCCGCTGGCGCTGCCGGGGGCGGCGGCGTCGAAGGCGGGCACGATTTCGTGCGTCTTTTGCGTATCGTCGAAGAGGTGTCGCCGCTGTCGTTCGAGTACGGCTATCAGCGCGAAGCCTACGAGGTCCAGGAGCAGGATGGCGGGACCGCGGTCGATGAGGACGAGTCCGTCACCCTGACCGGGCTCGATGGCCCTGCGGGAGCAGCACCAGGCAGCGCCGATATCGGTTTTTCTTCTGCCGAACAGACGGTCAGTGAGGCGGGGCTTGCTGGCGGTAGTGCTCGAGGCACCGCTGCGACGTCAGCGAGTGGCAGTTTCGGTGTATCCGCTCCCGATGGCCTGTCGTTCATTACCGTGGGTGGCAGCGGTCCGATCAGTTTGGATCGGCTCAATGGTCTTTCCGGCAATCCGCTGACCATCGAGACGCCCCTGGGCAGCCTGACGCTGACAAGCTATAGCGGCGATGACACCGGTGGTAGCGTTGCCTACACCTACGACCTGACAGACAACGTCGACAATGACAGCGTCGATGGCGCAACCGACGAGGGCGTGATCGACAGCATCGAGATTACTGCCACCGACAGCGATGGCAGTACCACCAGTGGCTCCCTGGATATCGCGATTCTCGATGATGCGCCCGAGGCGGTGGATGACGCGACCGCGACCGGTGAAGACACAGCGGTTACCTACAATGTGCTGGTCAATACAGACGGTACCAGCGATGTGCAGGGCGCTGATGGTGCCAGTGTCACCGGCGCCACCCTGCGCAATCCGAGCCAGGGCAGTGTCACCTTCGACAGCGACACCGGTGAGGTGACCTTCACCCCG
>DJIP01000121.1 GCA_002433675.1 Halomonas halophila | reverse complement strand
AAGTCGAGCTCGCCCTGGTAGGCGAAGTCGTCCTGGCCGGCGAGCTGCAGTTGTACCGGCCAACCCTGATCGGCGGTGATCTCGGCAAAGTCGCGGTTCCAGCTGCGCTCGTCGATATCGAAGTAGGCGTCGACCCGATCGGTGCTGACGATGGTGGTCAACACGCTTTGGCCTGCGCTGACCACGTTGCCCACCGTCAGGTCGGCGCGGGAGACGCGACCGCTGATCGGCGCGCTGACCTCGGCGTGGGCCAGATCGAGACGGGCACTGTCGAGCTGTGCCTGCAGCGAGGCGACCTCGGCATTCCGGGCCTGGGCACTGGCGCGCCGGGCTTCGGCTTCCTCGCGGGCCATCAGGTTGCGCCCGACCAGCTGATTGGCACGGTTGGCCTCACCGTTGGCGCGGGCCAGCTCGGCCCGGCCCCTGGCAAGCCCGGCTTCCAGCTCACGCACCCGCGCCTCGAAGGGCGCCAGGTCCAGGCGAACCAGCGGTTGGCCCTGTTCGACCCGGGAGCCTTCCTCGAACAGAATCTCGGCGACCTGACCGGTGACCCGGGGGCGCAGGGTGACACGCTCGGGAGCCTCGAGGCGGGTGGTGTAGCGATACCAGGTCGAGACCGGCTGACGCACCGCCTGGACCACCTCGACCCGAGGAGCGGGCTCGGAGTCCGCGCCATTGGCAGCGTCACCCTGGCCATTGGCAGCGTCACCCTGACCTTCGCCGGGTTGGCAGGCTGCCAGTAACAGCGCCATGGCGGCGAGCCCCAGGCCACGGGCCAGGCGACGTGTTGCACGAGGTACCTTACGAGGTGTTGTGCGGAGTGCCGTGCGACTCGCCTTGCGATGTCCAGTGCGATGCTGCGTGCAGCCAGCGCTGTCGGCACCCCCTCGAGCAGGCTGGTCGTCAGACTCCGAGGGCGATACGGCAAGCGCAGGGGAGGGGACAGGCGACGCCACCTGGGGGTCGCGCGGAGGGCGTTGGTCGGACATCTGGCGACTCCTGAGCAAAAGGTTCGCCAGTGTAATCCTCGATCGAGACTTGTATTAGACCGGTTGGTCGCACATTATTGATGCCAAATATGCACGCATCTGTGCGCTTGTATCTTCTGTGGAGACCTTCATGGACCAACCGAGTCGTCTGCTGCTGCTGGTCGATGTGGCCGAGCTTGGCAGCTTTTCCGAGGCCGCCAAGCGCCGCGAGCTGGATCGCTCGGTGGTGTCCAAGCATATCGCGCGCCTCGAGCAGGAGCTGGGGGTGCGCCTGCTCAATCGCTCGACGCGGTCGCTGTCACTGACTCAGGCGGGGCAGGCCATGGTGCAGCAGGGGCGCGAGCTGCGTGACTGGATGTACCACACCCAGGCGCTGGCGGAGAACCTGCAGCAGCTGCCGAGCGGACGGCTCAAGGTGAGCGCCCCGGGCATCCTCGGCCGCTGCCTGGGCTTCGAGGCGATGCGACGCTTTCGTCAGCACTATCCCGATGTGCAGGTGGACCTGCAGTTGGAAGAACGACGGGTCGACGTGATCGGTGAAGGCTACGATCTGGTGCTGCGGGTCGGCGACCTGAAGGATTCCAATCTGGTGGCCTCGCCACTGGCGCCCAATCATCTGTTGATCGGCGCCAGTCCCGCCTTTATCGAGCGCCATGGTGAGCCACGAGACCTCGCCACCCTGGCCCGGCTGCCGGCGTTGACCTTCAGCTCACAGCAGTTCCAGCTCGACTATCTGCCGTACCTCGATGACCAGGGGCGGGAGCAGAAGCTGCCGCTCAACAGCCAGGTACGCACCAGCGAAGCCGAGGTGATCAAGCGTGGGGTAATGGAGGGCATGGGCATCGGGGTTCTGCCGGCCTTCGCCATGTACAACGAAGTCAGCGACGGACGTATCGTGCCGCTGATGACCGACCTGGCACTGCCGGAGTTCGGCGTCATCACGCTGCTCTATCCCCACCGCGAGATGCCGCTGCGTACCCGGCGCTTTATCGAGATTCTGCGCGAGATGGTCGGCTCGCCACCCCAGTGGGAGGCGCGCATCCCCGGCTTTGCCGAGATGTACGGCAAGGGCGCTGGCGGGATTGGCCTGGCCTCCTGAATGCAGGAAGGGCGGCGAGTCGATTGATACCTGCCTGCCGCAGCGCGGTAAGCCTAGCCAGCATCGAAGGCCGGCAACACTTCCTCGGCCAGGCGATGCAGGGTCTCTTCCACCGGCGCCTGGTTGCGGCGCAGGTTCAGGCCGATGTGATTGACGCCGGCGGCCTGCATGGCCTCGAGCTCGGCGATCAACCCTTGGCTGCCGACCCTCAGCCCGAAGCGGTGGCGGCGCGGCGGTTCGTCGGCGCGCTCGGCCAGGTCCAGGTGCAGGAAGCTGATGTAGGGCTTGTCGCCGGCCACCTCGCGCCATAGGCCGACCCGGCGGCGGTGGTCCTCCGGCGTGCCGGGGTAGGCCAGCCAGGCATCCATATGCTCACCGACCCAGTCCGGGCGCTGCTGGGCCAGACCGGCCACCAGCAGGGGCGGTGGCGTCGCCATCGGCAGCAGCGCCTGGCCGGCGTCCAGGCGCGCATCCTGATCGCCCCTCAGCACCGCGACAGCGTCGCGAAAGGCCTCGCCGCGCTGCTCGAAGGGTATCCCGAACAGCGGATATTCCACCGGACGGTCACCGCTGGCGACACCCAGCAGCAGCCGGTCACCGCTGAGCTGTTGCACGCTGGCGGCGGCCTTTCTGACCAGCCAGGGCATACGCAGCGGCAGCACCGCAGCGGCGGTGCCCAACAGTGCATGCTGCGTGGACGCCGCCAGATAGCCCAGGTAGGTGAACATCTCGAACACCTGGCCGGCGTCGCCAAAATGCGGGTCGTAGAGCGGTACATCGCGCAGCCACAGCGCGCGAAAGCCGAGGCGATCGGCCAGCTGGACACGTTGAAGGTGTTCGCTCAGATCGGGGACGCCGAAGGCGCGACCATCGCGCAGGCGGGCGGCTTCACCGGCGGGGCTCCAGTCATTGTCCAGTGCCAGCTCCAGACCCAGGGTCAAGGGGCCACTGGTCAGTCGTTGCAAGCTCATCTTGGCTCCTGCCTCGTGGGGAGGCGTATCAGTTCGATAGAACGCTAATCGTTGCAATGGAGTGTGGCGCTGCCAGGGGCGGGGAAAAAGAGGCTCGCGGCGGAATCACTTTTTCGTTTGCGGCAACAATCG
>DJIP01000267.1:52818-55016 GCA_002433675.1 Halomonas halophila | reverse complement strand
GGATCGAGGGGCTCTACTTCAACTGCGGCTGGGGCACCGGTGGCTTCAAGGCGACCCCCGGTTCCGGGCATGTGTTCGCGGCGAGCCTGGCCAAGGGCGAGATGCATCCGCTGGCCGCCCCCTTCTCGATCGACCGCTTCCACAGCGGCGCACTTATCGACGAACACGGCGCCGCCGGTGTCGCCCACTGATTCAGGAGGTTCACATGTTCCATATCCATTGTCCCTACTGCGACGAGTGGCGCGAGGAAGAGGAGTTTCATCCCAGGGGGCAGGCGCACATCGCACGCCCCGAGGATCCGGCCGGCTGCTCCGACGAGCAGTGGGGCGACTACCTGTTCTTTCGTGACAACCCCCGCGGTATCCACCACGAGCTGTGGGTCCATGCGGTGGGCTGTCGCAAGTTCTTCAATGTGACGCGCCACACCCAGAGCTACGAGATCCTCGAGACCTATCGCATCGGCGAGCAACCGCGTTTTACCCGCGACAACCCCGACGGGATCGACGCCGTAACGGCTGAGTCTCGTGATGACAGCGATATTGCCACCGCCGCCCAGGAGGTTCGCGCATGAGTCAACCCAATCGCCTCGACACCGGGGGCCTGATCGACCGCAGCAGGCCCCTGCGCTTTACCTTCAACGGCAAGGAATACACCGGCTTTCACGGGGACACTCTGGCCTCGGCGCTGCTGGCCAACGGGGTGGACGTGGTCAATCGCAGCTTCAAGTATTCGCGTCCCCGCGGCATCGTCGCCGCCGGCGCCGAGGAGCCCAATGCGGTGGTCCAGCTCGGCCACACCGAAGCCGAGCAGGTACCCAATGTGCGCGCCACCCAGCAGGCCCTGTTCGAGGGGCTGACGGCACGTTCCACCAACGGCTGGCCCAACGTCCAACGCGACCTGATGGGAGCCATCGGCAAGCTTGGCGGCAAGCTGATGCCCCCCGGCTTCTACTATAAGACCTTCATGGCGCCGGCCTCGCTGTGGATGACCTACGAGCGCTATATCCGCAAGAGCGCGGGGCTGGGGCGCAGTCCACTGGAGCGCGACCCGGACATCTACGACCACATCAATCGCCACTGCGAGGTGCTGGTGATCGGGGCAGGGCCGGCGGGGCTGGCGGCGGCCCTGGCCGCCTCGCGCAGCGGCGCCCGGGTGATCCTGTGCGACGAGCAGGAGCGCTTTGGCGGCTCGCTGCTGGATGGGCAGGCGTTGCTGGATGATCGTCCGGCGTCGCAGTGGGTCGAGGAGGTGCTCGAGGAGCTTGCCGCTAACCCCGAGGTGACGCTGCTGGTGCGCACTACCGCCAACGGCTATCACGACCACAACTTTGTCACCCTGCACGAGCGGCGCAGCGAGCACCTGGGCCACTGCGCACCTCGAGTGGAGGGACGGCGTCAGTCGCGCTCGCGCCTGCATCGGGTGCGGGCCGCGCGCGTGGTGCTGGCCACTGGTGCCCACGAGCGTCCGCTGGTCTACGCCGGCAACGACGTGCCGGGCAATCTGCTGTGCTCGGCGGTGTCCACCTACATCCGCCGTTACGGCGTGGTGCCGGGCAAGCGGCTGGTGGTGTCCACCAGCAACGACGACGGCTACCGTGCCGCGCTCGATTGGCTGGACGCCGGCCGCGAGGTGGTGGCGGTGGCCGACGCCCGGCCTGCACCCGACGGTGAACTGGTCGAGATCGCCCGGGCGCGCGGTATCCGCATCCTGCCGGGCTCTGCCGTGGTCGAGGCCAAGGGCGAGCAACGGGTCACCTCGGCGCGGGTCGCGCCCATCGATATCGACGCCTTTCGCGTCTCCGGCGCCAGCGAGACGCTCGACTGCGACACGGTGGCGAGCTCCGGCGGCTTCAGCCCGGTGATTCACCTGGCCTCCCATACCGGGACGCGGCCGAGCTGGCGCGACGACCTGATCGCCTTCGTGCCCAATCTGCCCAGGGGCATGCTGGCGGCCGGCGCCGCCGGTGGCACCTTTGGCCTGGCCGAGGTGCTGGCACAAGGCCACGATGCCGGCCTCGAGGCGGCGAGCCAGGCCGGCTTCGAGGGCGCCGAACTTGTACTGCCGGCGGTGGCCTCGCGGCGCGACGGTGCGGCGGTGGCGCTGTTCCAGGTGCCCCACGAAAAGCCGACCCTGCGGGCACCCAAGCAGTTTGTCGACCTGCAGAATGACGTCACCGCCGCCGGGATTGAGCTGGCCAC
>DJIP01000267.1:39009-52480 GCA_002433675.1 Halomonas halophila | reverse complement strand
CGGGAAGGCTTCGAGTCCATCGAGCACGTCAAGCGCTACACCGCCATGGGCTTCGGTACCGATCAGGGCAAGCTTGGCAACATCAATGGCATGGCCATCGCCGCGCGCTGCCTGGAGCGCTCGATTCCCGAGGTCGGCACCACCGTGTTCCGGCCCAACTATACCCCGGTCACCTTCGGTGCCATCGTCGGTCGCCACTGCGGTGCGCTGTTCGATCCCGAGCGCTACAGCGCGCTGCACCAGTGGCACGTCGAGCAGGGCGCGGAATTCGAGGACGTGGGCCAGTGGAAGCGGCCCTGGTACTTCCCCAGAACGGTCAACGGCAAGCGCGAGACCCTGCACGAGGCGGTGATGCGCGAGTGTCGTGCGGTGCGGGAAGGTGTCGGCATTCTCGATGCTTCGACCCTGGGCAAGATCGATATCCAGGGACCGGACGCCCGCGAGTTTCTTGGCCGCATCTACACCAACAAGTGGGCCAAGCTGGGCGTGGGCAAGGTGCGCTACGGCTTGATGTGCAAGGACGACGGCATGGTCATGGATGACGGTACCACCAGTTGTCTGGCCGAGGATCACTTCCTGATGACCACCACCACCGGTGGCGCCGCCGGGGTGCTCGAGTGGCTGGAGCTGTGGCACCAGACCGAGTGGCCGGAGCTCGACGTGAGCTTTACCTCGGTCACCGACCACTGGGCCACCATGACCGTCACCGGACCCCGGGCGCGGGAGCTGATGAGCGAGCTTGCCGAGGGTATCGATCTGGATCGTGAGGCGTTTCGCTTCATGGACTGGCGCGAGGGCAAGGTGGCCGGCGTGCCGGCACGGGTGTTCCGGATCTCATTCACCGGCGAGCTGGCCTACGAGATCAATGTCCAGGCCCACGCCGCCATGCACGTGTGGAAGGCGCTGTTCGCCCACGGCGAGAAGTACGACCTGACACCCTACGGTACCGAGACCATGCACGTGCTGCGTGCCGAAAAGGGCTTCATCATCGCTGGTCAGGACACCGACGGTTCGGTGACCCCGGAGGATCTGGGCATGCAGTGGGCGGTAGGCTACGACAAGCCATTTTCCTGGGTGGGCCAGCGGGCGCTGACCCGCAGCGACACCGCGCGCCAGGACCGCAAGCAGCTGGTGGGGCTGAAGCCCCGGGATCCGTCGGTGGTGCTGGAGGAGGGCGCCCAGATCGTGCTCGACCCTGACCATCCGATTCCCATGCCGATGGTCGGCCACGTGACCTCGAGCTACTACAGCCCGACGCTCGAAACCGGCTTCGCCCTGGCGGTGGTCAAGGGGGGCCACCAGCGGATGGGCGAGACCGTCTTCCTACCCTGTGTCGACGGCAAGGTCCACGAGGCCGAGATCGTTTCCACCATCTTCCTCGACCCCAAGGGAGAGCGCCAGAATGTCTAGGCATGTACCCGCTGCCCGCCTCTTGAGCGGCAAGGACCACGAGGCCGACATCGTCTCCACCCTCTTTTTTCTCGACCCCAAGGGGGAGCGCCAGAATGTCTAGGCATGTACCCGCTGCCCGTCTCTTGAGCGGCAAGGTCCACGAGGCCGACATCGTCTCCACCCTCTTTTTTCTCGACCCCAAGGGAGAGCGCGAGAATGTCTGAAGCTATAGAACGTGCCCGTACCTTTGATGCCTTCCCGCCGCAAGGCATTCCCCTGGAGTCACCGCTGGCCTGGTCGTTTGAGCATGTCGGCTGCCCAGCGCCCGGCACTGACTCGCGGGTGGTGATGCGCGAACGCCTGCATGACCATCTGATCCTGCGCGGCGGCGCCATCGTGCTCGACGAGGCGGTGCGCGCGGTACTGGGGCTGTCGCTGCCGGCGCGTCCGCTGGAGCTCAGTCAGGGAGAGAGGGCTTCGCTGCAGTGGCTAAGTCCCGACGAATGGCTTGCCGTGCTGCCCCAGGGCGACGCCTTTCGCGTGGAGACGGCGCTGCGCAGCGCCCTGGGCGACGCCAGCGTGGCCTTTTCCGACGTCAGCGCCGGTCAGACGGTGATCGAGCTTGCCGGTGATGACCAGGCCCTGCGCGAGCTGTTGATGAAGTCGGTGGTCTATGACGTCCACCCGCGCCACTTTGCGGTGGGCAAGGGGGTGACCACGGTGCTGGCCAAGACCAGCGTCATCCTGCGTCGCCCCGACGAGCGACGCTGGGAGCTGGTGGTGCGGCGCAGTTTCGCCGACTACGTTTATCGTTGGTTGCTCGATGCCGGTGAGGAGTTCGCCATCGGCGTCGAGCGTGACGTCACCGCCGGGGAGACGACATGACGATCAGCGTGAGCGCCGTGCGCACGACCCACTGGATCCTGACCGCCCAATGCCCCAGTCGTCTTGGCACCGTGGACGTGGTCACCCGCTTTCTGCGCGAGCAGGGCTGCTACATCACCGAGCAGCAGTCCTTTGACGACAGCAGTTCCTGTCGTTTCTTCATCCGCACCGAATTTCGCCCTCCCGAGGAGGGCGAGTTCGATGCAGGCGCCTTCGAGGCGGCCTTCGCCGAACGAGCGGTGCCGTTCTCCATGGCGTTCGAGCTGACCTCGCCTGAGCGCCTCACGCCGGTGGTGATCATGGTCTCCAAGGCCGATCACTGTCTCAATGACCTGCTCTATCGCTATCGTACCGGCCAGCTTCCTGTTGCCATCAAGGCGGTGGTGTCCAACCACCCCGATCTGGCGCCGCTGGCCGAGTGGCACGGGCTGCCCTACCACCACCTGCCGATCAGCGCCGACACCAAGGCCGAACAGGAGGCCAAGGTGTGGCGGATCATCGAGGACAGTGGCGCGGAGCTGGTGATCCTGGCGCGCTACATGCAGGTGCTGTCGAGCGAGATGAGCGAGCGCCTGGCCGGGCGAGCGATCAATATCCATCACTCGCTGCTGCCCGGCTTCAAGGGCGCCAAGCCCTACCACCAGGCCTTCGAGAAGGGCGTCAAGCTGGTCGGGGCGACCGCCCACTACATCAATGACGACCTGGACGAGGGCCCGATCATCACCCAGGGGGTCGAGCCGGTCACCCACGCCGATACCGCCGAGGACCTGGTGGCCCGGGGGCGTGACATCGAGTGCATCACCCTGGCCCGGGCCGTCACCCTGCACCTGCAGCGTCGGGTGTTTCTCAACGGCTCGCGCACGGTGGTGTTTCAGCGCTGATGTCAGGGACAGACGGGCGGCGACGAGGAGGCGCTGAATTCCATCTTGCTGAACCAGGCGGTGGCGTCGCCTCCGGCGTTGTCGCCATCGCTCATCAGTGCCAGGCCATCGACACCATCGGGGCTCGTGCCGAACAGTCGACGGTAGTCGGCGGCCACGTCACGCACCTCGCCGACCCACTGCCCAGCCTTGGCGCCTCCGCTTTGCAGTGCCAGCAGGACGGCGCGGTCGGTAAAGGCATTGGGCCAGCTGGTGCCTGCCGGCTGGTTCGATGACCACACATAGTTGACCGACTCCACCTGCCAGGGCAAAAGGCCGGTGCGTCTGGCCACATAGACGCGGGCGGGATAGTCGTCACCGCTCTCTGTGCGTTCGTCGACACCGGAATAGACCCCGGAGACCTGCCAGCACCAGCGCAGGTAGGGCGTTTCGCCGAGGTCGATGTCGCGCTCCAGATAGCGGGCCGAGGCCTGCCCCCGGGCACGGGCTTCGAGCACGCTGACACCATCGCGTTCGACCAGTCGGTAGGCCGTCTCGCCGGCGAAGGACTTGGTCGGCCAGTCGAGCATGGCGCGCGGGCTGAAGGTCTGGGCCTGGGCCTGGGTGCAGGAGGCAATCAGGACCGCAGCGCAGACAAGGACACGGGGCAGGGCACGCGGCGGTGGGGCAGCGAGGTGGCGAAGGGAATTTATCCAGGCCATGCAGGCTCCTGTTATCGGCAATCGGGAAAGCGGCTTAAACGACGTCAACGATATGAGCGATGTGAACCACCAGCGGCAACTTGTGCGGCTGACAATCGCCGGGCGCAAACCGTGGAGAGACAGTGCGCAGACTCTGCCCAGTCGCGTCGGCTATCGGTGTTGGGTCGGCGCCCCGGCGTTGAACCTTACACAGCGTCAAGCCGGATTGTGAGAGATTTCCCCTTGTGGTGGTCGGGGACCGGCGACCATGCTGTAGGCACATTGACCCGGAAAGGAAGCGCCATCATGAAGCAGTGCTATCGCAAGATGTTCACCCTGTGTCTGGGCAGCGTGCTGGCGGGATCCATGGCGACCATGGCCTGGGCGCAGGGCGAGGTCGAGGTGAGCGACAGCGGTATCGCCAGTCTGACCTCGACCGATAGCCTGGAGGCGGTGGAATCCCGCTTCAAGGAGGGGCTGGAAAAGCGGGGCATGGGACTGATGGCAAGCGTGGACCACCAGGCCAACGCCGCCGGTGTGGAGCTGGAACTGCCGCCCACGCGCACCTACATCTTCGGCAAGCCCGAGGTAGGGACTCGCTTGATGCAGTGCGAGGGCAGTGTCGCGCTGGATCTGCCCCAGAAGATGCTGGTTCGCCAGCAGGTTGACCATCTGGTGATCGAGTGGAACGACCCTCATTACCTGGTCGAGCGCCACGGCCTGCAGGACTGCGAGCTGCCCGTGGACAAGATCGCCGAGGCCCTGACCGGGCTGGCGCGGGAGGCTGCAGGCCAGCAGTGATGGCCTGGTCTTGCCCAGGCATCTCCCGAGCCTTGCTCACCGGGTCCGGCTCGGGACCTCTTTACCGGGGATCTGGCACCTGATCGCTTGAGGCTGACTCAGGTGGGGGGCAACTGGCGGCCCGTCGGCGGGCTGCCTTGGTGGCCCGCCAGGGAGAGGCGGATGGTGGGTCGACCCGCGAGACGCTTCCCTCGAGATGCTTCTCTCGAAAATCCTTCCTCGCAATCCTCTCGTCGAGGTCGGTCAGTCGAGATCCTTGCGCCCAGTCCGTCAGCCGAGACCTTCAGTTCTGACGACGGGCCTCCGCCTCGGCCATCGCTTCCTTTACCTTCAGCAGGTCCTGATCACTGGCGACGTTGTCGGCGTTAACGCCAGAGGATGCCTCCGCAGAACCGTCTTGGGGTTTATCAATTGTGCCATTATAGGCATTGCCGACCCGGTGCAGCATGCCGAACTGCTTTTCGCAGTTGCGACAGGCCGAGCACAACATCAGGTGAAACCGCAGCGAAATACGCTCCCTGGCCGTCAGGGGAGCATCCAACTGCTTTGACATCAGCCGCGTAGCGGCCTTGCACATCATCATGCCGCGTCCTCCTTCCATCCCTTTTCAATGCAAGCGCGAAGCTTGAGGCGAGCCCGATGCAGGATCACCCAAGCGTTGTTTTCCTTGATGCCCACTTCCTTACAGATATCGTCGGTGGAAAGGCCCATCAATTCGCGCAGGGAGAAAACGCGAGCCACGTTTTCTGGAAGACTCAGCATACAAGCGTCGAATACTTTCCAGAAATTTTCGTTTTCGAACGCTTGCTCCGGGGTGCTCCATGCCTGGGGCTTGGCGTCGGCGGCCCAGTGCCCGTCCTGTTGAAACATGCGGTCGATGGCGTCGTCGCTGTGCTCTTCATCGAAGGGCTCCCAGCGACCGTGACGCTTCTGCTGGCGCATCTGATCGAGCAGCTTGTACTTGAGGATGCCGAATACCCAGGTTTCGTAGCCGGAGCGTCCCGAAAAGCTGTCGTTCTTCTCGATGGCGGCGATCATGGCTTCCTGCACGGCGTCCTCGGCGGCGGCGTGATCGCGCAGATGCATGCGGGCGAAGGACAACAGACGAGGACGCACGGCGGCAAGTTTCTTGTGTCGGTCGTTAAGCGTTTCTTGGGTCACGGCAGAATCTCCAGGGCGAGGGCTTCCATATCGGCGAGGCGAGCCAGGTCCTGGGGCGTGTCCAGGTCCCATACGGTCGTTGGACACTCCAACGTCCACAAAAGCTCCGCAAGACGTGCGTGCGTCTGGGACATGACACTGGACGTGCCCCAGTCGATTCCGTGGAAGAGTCGGGGATCGGGGCGACGAACTCCAACCAGAGCATAGCCGCCGTCCTCGGCCGGAAGAAAGACGCTATCTGCGTCTTTAAGCCGTTTCTGACAAGTTTTTAGTAATGTCTTATCCAATATCGGGCAATCTGTGCCGATTAGAAGACTGGGACCGCCTGCGCAGCACAGCGCGGCGTGCATACGCGCCCCCAGGTCGCCTTCAGGCTGTGGTCTCAGCGTCACACCATAGCGCTGCTGGAACTCGATGAAGCACGGATGGTCGTGCTCAAGCGCCGTCCACAGGGTGATGTTGCGCGCGGATGTCGCCCCTAGCGCCATCTTCAACGTGTGTTCGATCAGCCTGTGCTGAAGACGCGCGGCGCCTTCGGCGCCGAGGGCGGGGATCATCCGCGTCTTGGCCTGGCCGGGGATCGGCGCCTTGGCCAGAATAGCCAGCCTCGGGCCATCCTCGCGGTGATCACGGCGCTGATCGCCGAGCCCCTGGCCGCACGCCTGGCTATGCGACTGGCGATTCGCCAGATCCGGGCTGGCTGCCAGCCCGTCGCCATCGTGGTCAGCGCACATGGCGATACTCCTCGGCCAGGCGAACGGGATCGGCGCCCCGCCAATAGCGAAAGCGCAGTCGCCACATCAGCAGTATCGTCGTCAGCACGCCGCCCTGCTCCCAGCGGCGACCGTCGGTGAGCACCTTGACGCCAAGGCAGGCGGGAGGCGACAGCCGCTTGAGGCGCTTGGACACTTCGATGTCTTCCATCAACGGCTGATCGGGGAAGCCTGTGACAGCCTCGAAGGCGCTGCGCCGCATGAACATCGCCTGATCGCCGGTGGCGATGCCGGTCAGCCGCGAGCGCAGGTTCATGCTGGCGGCGATCAGGTAAAGCCAGCGCGAGCGCCCCTGGATGCACACGTCGAAGCGACCCCAGTGGCGTTTCTCCAGCGCCTTCAGTATCGCCGGCATGGCCGCCGGGGGCAGGTGAGTGTCGGCGTGTAGAAACAGCAAGGCCTGCGCACTTGCTGCTGCGGCGCCGCGGTTCATCTGGCGCGCCCTTCCCCGGGGACCATCGATGACCTGGTCGGCCAGGGGCCGGGCAAGCGCCCGAGTGTCATCCTTGCTGCCACCGTCGACGACGATCACCTCGACGCCCTGCTGGCGCCACTCGGACAGCCGCTCGAGGCAGGTGACGATGGTTGCCGCCTCATCGAGGACGGGAATGACCACGCAGAGACGAGGAGCGACGACCTCGGACCCTGGTTCAGCGAGAGGCACGGTGGGCACCCTGCCAGGCGGCCCCGCTGGGGGCTTGGGTGGCGGCCGCCAGTTCGATGATGGGACCTGCCGCTGCCTCGGCATCAGCCCGGTCGTGGGTCACCAGCAGCGCCGGAAGGCGATGCTCGCGGATGCGCTGGAAGACCAGGTCTCGCATCTCCTGGCGCAATGTCGCGTCGAGCTTGGAGAAGGGCTCGTCCAGCAGCATTGCCTGGGGACGCGACAGCAGAGTGCGCATCAGGGCGACGCGGGCGCGTTGGCCACCGGACAGGGTCGCCGGATCGCGCTCACCGAATCCCGTAAGGCCGATATCCGAAAGGGCCTCTTCGATGGCCTCGCGACGCTCGCGCCGGCTGGCAGACGATGGCATGCCGAAGGCCAGGTTGCCGGCGACGCTGAGGTGGGGGAACAGCAGCGCATCCTGGAACAGCAGACCGAGTCGGCGGGCCGAGGCGGGCAGGTCGGTGACGCGGCGGTCCCCGAGGCGCACCTCGCCACGGGCGTCGAAGGCGGGGGCGAGAAAGCCTGCGGCGTAGGCCAGCAGGGTGGACTTGCCGACACCGGAAGGCCCCATGACGCTGACCACCTCGCCGGGGGCGACCTGAGTGTTCAGCGCAACCAGGGGGGCACCGTTGAGCGAAATTGCGACCCGATCGAAGACCAGGGCGCCCGTCGGGCTCGCTGGAGACGTGGGAGGAAGGCTGCAACGGGTGTCTGGTGTCTGTGACATGGTGGGCTCGAATGGCGTTGAGGCGGTTCAGGTCAGCAGGGCGCGTCGTTGGCGATGCAACACGCGCGGCAAGCCGATGGCGAGGGCGAAACCGAGTGCCGGCAAGAGCAACTGGGCCAGGGCATAGACCGCCGTCAGTCGACGATCCCCCCCGGAGGCAAGCGATACCGCCTCGGTGGTCAGGGTGGTCAGGCGGCCGGCCCCCAGCAGCAGTGTCGGCAGATACTGGCCGACGCTGACGGCGATCCCCACCGCGGAGGCGGTGGCGATGGGGGCCAGCAGCAGCGGCAGGCGAACGCGTACAAAGGCAGCCGCCGGGCCGTGACCGAGGCCTGCGGCGACCTGGGTCCAGCGGGGGTCAAGCCGCCGGTAGCTTTCCGCCAGTGACAGAAAGACGTAGGGCAGCACGAACAGGCAGTGTCCCAGTACCACCACCATGAAGCCCGGCGCCACCGACAGCTGCGCCTGAAGCTGCACCAGCCCGTAGAGAAAGGCGACCGGTGGCACCAGCAGCGGCAGATAGAGCACCAGGGTGGCGCCCGCTCCCATGCTGCGGTGATTGAGCGCTTCGCTCTCGAGGCAGCCGATCACCAGGATGGTCGCCAGAACGGTGGCGGCCAGCGCCAGCCACAGGGTATCGAGGGTGGCCGGCAGCAGGCCCGGCAGCGCACGACCCCAGTTGGCCAGAGTCAGGGGCGTGGGCCAGGCCGAAGGAAAGGGCCAGAAGGCCGCCAGCGACCATAGCGTCAGCCCCAGCAGGCTGGCGCCGAGCAGGGTGACGCTGAGCCAGGTCAGACCGCCGCCGAGCAGGCTGCCGAGGCGTTGACCGCTATTGCGTCGACCATCGGTCAGGCGTGGCGTGGCGCACCAGCGTATGGCCTGTTCCAGACACCACCAGCAGGCCAGCGCCAGCAGCGTGATGCCGAGCTGGGTCAGCGCCGCGGCAGAGGCCATGAAGCGCATCGACAGGTCGGGATCGCCGAGCCAGCGGACCACGCTGACCGCCAGGGTCGGTGGGGTGGACGGCCCCAGGATCATGGCCACATCGACATTGGACGAGGCAAAGGCGATGACCGCATAGACCGGTAACCGAATCAGCGGGTACAGGCTCGGCAGCACCGCCTTGAGAAAGGCGGTCACCGGCGAATAGCCCAGCGACAATGCCAGATGCCGACGATCGTCGGCCTGGCACTGAGGCAGCGCCGATAGACTCATCAGCAGCAGAAAGGGGACTTCCTTGACCACCAGTCCGGCGATCAGCGCAAGTCCAAAGGGATCGCCGGGAAACAGGTAGTCCGGGGGCGTGGTGTGACCGCTCAAGGCGGGGGAGACCAGGCGCATGGCCAGGCCCGAAGGTGCCAGCAGAAAGGCCAGCCCGATGGCGGCAGCGGCGTGGGGTACCGCCAGCAGCGGTGACAGCAGGCGCTTGAGCCAGACAAAGGCGGCGCTGTCGGCGAAGGCGCCGAGAAACAGCACCACGATAGCCAGGGCCAGGGCGGTGCTGATCAGGCCAGTGGTGAAGCTGAGCAGCAGCATCTCGGCAATACCGGGGGTGCGCGCCAGGCTCACCCAGGGTGCCAGGCTCAACTGCTCCCCGCCGAGCACCGGCAGCCAGCCGAAGGCCGGCGCTGCGGCACCGGCCAGACCAGCCACCACCGGGGCCACCAGCAGCAGCACCGTCAGCGCCGGTGCCAGGCGCACCAGGCGGGAGAAGGTTGAGGTATCAGCGGCTGCCATAACGCTCGAGCCATGCCGCCTCTACCGCTTCCATCCAGCTCGGGTGCGGCTCGGGCTGGGTCTGTTGCAGGGCCTGTGGCGCTAGTCGGGCTGGCTGGTCATCCATCGGTGTCAGTGCCTGACGCTCGGCCTCGTCGAGTCGCGCGAGATCGAGCACGCTGGGATCGCCCCAGACGTCCAGGCGTTGCTTGCGCGCCTGGGCCTCGGGCGAGAGCAGGAAGTTGGCGGTGACCATGGCGCCGGCCTGGTGACTGGCGTTGAACGGGATGGTGACAAAGTGGACGTTGCCGATGGTCCCGCCATCGAGCACATAGCTGCGAATCGAGGGTGGCAGCTGGTAGTTGTTGACCGCGGCGGCGGGCTCGGCGGGGTTGAAGGCAAAGGCCAGCGACAGCTCTCCGTCTCCCATCAGACTTCTGAGCGCAGGCCCTGAAGCGGGGAAGTCTCGCCCCTGGCGCCACAGATGGGGATGCAGAGCGTCGAGATAGTCCCACAGCGGGGCCATGGCCGCTTCGGCGTCGGCTTCGCCGACGGGGCGGGCGAGCATCGCCGGGTCGTCGACCAGTGCGATAAGCGCCTGCTTGAGAAAGGTGGAGCCGTGGAAGTCCGGGACCAGCGGGTAGGTGAAGCGTCCGGGATGTTGCTTGGTCCAGTCGAGCAGGGCGGCCATGCTGGTCGGCGGCGCCTCGACACGCTCGCTGTCGTAGTAGAAGGTCAGCTGGGCCTTGCCCCAGGGCGATTCGAAACCCTCGGTGGGGACGGTGAAGTCAGTGGTCATCTCCGGGTTGGCGTCCGGCGAGGTCAGCGCGAAGTTGGGCAGGCGCTGGGCAAAGGGACCGAGCAACAGGGCGTTGTCCTTCATCGCGGCGAAGTTCTCGCCGTTGATCCAGATCAGGTCGATGGCACCCTCGTCGACGTTGCCGGCGGACTTCTCGGCCAGTACGCGGGAGACCGCAGCGGCGGTGTCGTCGAGCTTGACGTGGACCAGGTCGATATCGTGGCGCCGTTCGAGCTCGCCGGCAACCCAGTCGAGATAGCCATTGACGTTGGGATCACCGCCCCAGGCGTTGAAATAGACCGTCTGCCCCCTGGCCTGCTGCTCGACTTCCTGCCACGGCTGGTTCAGCGGCGAAGCACCGTCCTGGGCCCAGGCAGGCATGCCGAGCCCCAGGACTGCCACGGCGCCGAGGGCGAAGGCAGCACCAGGAAGGCCGGTCACGCCGCGGGCGGCCAACGGGTGTCTACAGGAAAAAGGCGTGGTCATGGTCGCGTCCTTGTGACGATGGATAGGCAGGGTTGGGTTGAGCCGGACAGGGCCGGGCAGGCTTGGACAGCGCGGGCCATGGAAAGATAGAGCCGGACAGCGCCGGGAAAGTCAGCCGGCACGGGCGAGTTCCTCGAGTTCGTCGGCGACACGTCTGATGATGGGGGCCGAGAGGTAGTGATCGACGCGGTCGGTCACATGGGCGATCAAGGCATGGTCGCTTAACTGTGCCGACCAGTCTTCACCACTGTGCTGCCTGTCGACCTGGCGGCGCTGCTGGGCACGCCATTTGGCACACCAGGTCAGGGACCATAGCCACATGGCGCGACGACAGGTGATCAGCGTCTTCCAGTCGCTGAGAAGGCCGTCTTCGGCCATCAGCTTCTGCCAGAGCCGATACAGCGCCACCAGGTCCTCGACGAACAGCACCGCGCGGCTGTTGAGGTCCCAGGTGGTGGAGGTGTAGAGGCTCAGGTGGGCCAGGTCGAAGCCGGGCAGCGAATAGCGGCACTTTTCCAGATCCACCAGTACGGCGCGTCCGTGAGGCGTGATCAGAAAGTTGCCGGGGTGAGCATCGAAGCTGATCAGGCGAATCTCGTCGTCGGCGATGCGCAGTCGCTCGGGGAGCTGTGCCAGCGCCTGTTCGATCAGGGTGGTGCTGGCGCGAGACAGCCCGGCCCGGGGCAGAAAGTGGGCCTGGGTGGCGATCTCGTCGAGCATCTCCTGCCAGGGATCCACCGGTGACGCCAGTGGGGCGCGGTCATCGGGAAGCGGCAGCCGGTGCAGGCTGGCCAGTGCCCTGGTCATGGCAGGCAGGTCCGAGGGCAGGTTGGCAGGACGGCCATCGATGGCCTCCACCAAGAGTGCCCCCCGGGGCAGCAGGTCGTCGCAGGGCAGCCAGTCATCGAGCAGGGGGGTGTGACCGCTGACCTGGGCGCGATCGAAGCAGGCGACCTGATAGGCCAGGTTGGACGATGCATCCAGCCCCATCTGGCTCTGCTTGGGCAACCGGGCCAGCCAGCGACCCTGGTCGCTACCGCCGGCCAGGTGCACGTGCCAGTGGGCCAGGCCGGTATCGGCCAGGGGCTCCAGTCGGTGCCCGGACAAGGGCCTCCCGTGGCGCTCGAGACTTTGCTCAAGCGCTATAAGAGGTGGGCCCGGCGATGGGCCCTCCGTTCGCGATGACGTTGGCGTCGAGGCGCATCGCTCCATGTCGCGTTCCTTGGACGTAGTCAGCTGAGTCGGCAGGGGGGCAACGATCCTTACACATTTTTTTCAGAAGATGCCACCAGGCGGGCTTGGCCGGATCGAGACCGGGGTGGCGACAAGGCGGCGATATAGCGGAGACAGGCTGGGTAGCAGCGTCGCCTTGCTCAGGTGGTTCTGGTAAACTGCGCCCCTTCCCGTGTCTCCACTACATCATGACAGCGCCAGGCTCACGCCTCCCGGTGCGCTGCTGTCGTGGAGAAACGGTCGGCCCTGGGCCGCTTGTCGCGATATCTCACAACCACTCCCCCTGGACCGCCTCATGATGCGATCGATCAAGCAAGACTGGTTTTCCAATATACGGGGCGACGTGCTGTCCGGCATCGTCGTGGCCCTGGCGCTGATTCCGGAGGCCATCGCCTTCTCCATCATCGCCGGCGTCGATCCCAAGATTGGCCTCTACGCCTCCTTCTCCATGGCGGTGATCATTGCCTTCGCCGGCGGCCGCCCGGGGATGATCTCCGCCGCCACCGGCGCCATGGCGCTGTTGATGGTGACCCTGGTCAAGGAGCACGGGCTTCAATATCTGCTGGCCGCGACCCTGCTCACCGGGTTACTGCAGATCATCGCCGGCTACCTGCGCCTGGCTGATCTGATGCGTTTCGTCTCACGCTCGGTGGTGACCGGCTTCGTCAATGCCCTGGCGATCCTGATCTTCATGGCCCAGCTGCCCGAGTTGACCAATGTCACCTGGCACGTCTACGCGATGACCGCGGCGGGACTCGGCATCATCTATCTGTTCCCCTACGTGCCCAGGATCGGCAAGCTGCTGCCGTCCCCGCTGGTGTGCATCCTGGTGCTGACCGGCGTCTACCTGGCGACCGGCATGGATATCCGCACCGTTGGTGACATGGGCGAGCTGCCCGATACCCTGCCGATGTTCCTGTGGCCCGACGTGCCGCTGAACCTCGAGACCCTCGGCATCATCTTCCCCTATGCGGTCATGCTGACCGTGGTTGGTCTGCTCGAGTCGATGATGACCGCCACCATCGTCGACGATCTGACCGATACCTCCAGCGACAAGAACCGTGAGTGCAAGGGCCAGGGCTTGGCCAACATCGGTACCGGCCTGCTCGGCGGCATGGCGGGCTGCGCGATGATTGGTCAGTCGGTGATCAACATCAAGTCCGGTGGTCGTGGACGCCTGTCCACCCTGCTGGCGGGTATCTTCCTGCTGCTGATGGTGGTGTTCCTGTCGGACTGGGTCTCGCGCATTCCCATGGCGGCGCTGGTGGCG
>DJIP01000267.1:26521-38692 GCA_002433675.1 Halomonas halophila | reverse complement strand
GGTGGCGGTGATGATCATGGTGTCCATCGGTACCTTCAGCTGGAGCTCGCTGCGCGACCTCAAGAAGCACCCGATGTCCACCAATGTGGTGATGATCGCCACCGTGGCGGTGGTGGTGTGGACCCACAACCTGGCGATCGGCGTGTTCGTCGGTGTGCTGATCGCCGCGCTCAACTTCGCCAACAAGGTCGGCAACTTCCTGTACATCGCCAGTGAAGAGCTGGACCAGCAAGAGGAGTTCGGCAAGGGGCGGCGCTACCGCGTGGTTGGCCAGGTGTTCTTCGCCTCGTCTCAGCGTTTCTCCGCCGCCTTCGACTTCAAAGAAAGCGTCGAGAAGGTGGTCATCGACCTGTCACGTGCCCACTTCTGGGACATCACCGCGGTCCAGGCGCTGGACATGGTGGTGATCAAGTTCCGCCGTGAGGGCACCGACGTCGAGCTGATCGGGCTCAACGAGGCCAGCGCTACCATCGTCGATCGCTACGCCATCCACGATAACCCGGCGGCGGTGGAAAAGCTGATGGGTGGCCACTGAGGCAGGCGCCGAAGATGTGACGGGTGTGTGCCAGTTGGTGTAGAACTGGAGGTCACACCCGGATCGGGCTAGACAACAGGTCTGAGGGTCGCGCCCCGCACGGGCGCGACCACAAGGCCACAATCGATGGAACGCGACGTCTGAGGACGTGCGTTCGCCCCCAACGCCAGGCAGGACGATTTCATGACAGAACAGGTGATGGCCGCCATCGACGGGTCCCAGTTTTCCGAAGGGGTCTGCGACTCTGCCGCCTGGGCCAGTCAGGCCCTGGATGCGCCGCTGACGTTTCTTCACGTGGTGGATAACCACCCCCAGACCGCTGAGGCCGATCTGTCCGGTAACCTGGGGCTCGGCGCCAGGGAGCACCTGCTCGAGGAGCTGGCCAGCCTCGACGAGCGGCGGGCCAAGGTCGCCCAGGAGCACGGTCGCCTGATGCTCAAGGCGGCCAAGGACCGTGCCAGCGCCAGCGGCATCGATGACCTGCATTGCCGACAGCGCAACGGCACCCTGGTGGAGACGCTGCTGGAGCTGGAAGACGAGATCCGCCTGCTGGTGATCGGCAAGCGGGGCGAGAGCGCCCAGCAGGCCAGCGAGCACCTGGGCTCGAATCTCGAGCGGGTGGTCCGCGGCCTGCACCGGCCGATTCTGATGGTGCCCGAGAGCTTCACGCCGCCGACCCGGGTGATGATCGCCTTCGATGGCAGCAAGACCACCCGCAAGGGCGTCGAGCTGCTGGCCAGGAGTCCGCTGTTCAAGGGGATCGCCTGTCACGTGGTGATGGTCGGTGCCGATACCGGTGACAACCGCACCCAGCTGGAGTGGGCGCTGGACAGCCTGAAGGGCGCCGGTCACGAGGCCCAGGGCGAGATTCGCGCCGGAGAGGTCGAGGAGACCCTGCGCGCCTACCAGAAGGACCACGCCATCGAGATGGTGGTGATGGGAGCCTATGGCCACTCGCGGATTCGTCATCTGCTGGTGGGCAGCACCACCACCAGTGTGCTCAGGCGCACCTCGCTGCCGGTACTGCTGCTGCGCTGACGAGGCTAAGCCAACATCGACCCGCCGCCGAATCCTGTTCGGCGGCGGGTCGTTTTTTATGCGTCATTGCCCCGGTCCTGCTTCTGTGGCACCGGCTGTTCGGTTGGGCCTGGGTCAGTCGCTGGTCGCCAAGGATAGCGCCGGCGTGTGCCAGGGCGGGGGACAGTACGGCGGCCATCATGACGGAACGTTTTATTTGCAGCCCCTCGTTTCAACAATGGAGCGACTGCAGGGCTGTGGTGAGTATTTCGCCGGGGTCAGGGATAGCTGACATCGTAAAAGAGGCAAAAGCGCGACAACAGACTATCTGGCGCAGGGAGAAGTTGGCTATATTGGGGTTCTGTCTAACGTTGCAGATGAGACACCGATGAAGAAGCGGTCGGATCGGCTGTCTTTTTCTTTTTTTTCAGGAATATCCACTTTTTTGGAGAGAGCGATGAGCATTCAGCGTCACGACACCAAGACCCGCATGAGCCGCGCCGTCATTCACCACGGTGTCGCCTACCTGTGCGGTCAGGTGGCAGGACCGGACGCCCGTCAGGGGGATATCACCGCCCAGACCACCAGCATGCTGGAGCGTGTCGACGAGCTGCTGGCCGAGGTGGGCAGCGACCGCGAGCATCTGCTGAGCGCCACCATCTACCTGCAGAACGGTGAGGACTTTGCCGCCATGAACGCGGTATGGGACGCCTGGGTACCGGAAGGCCACGCCCCCGCCCGTACCTGCGTGTGTGCGCCGATGCCGGCCAAGGAGCTGAAGGTCGAGATCACCGTCACCGCCGCCGTCAAGGGCCTGTAACAGTGCCCCAGTGATGTAGCCAACCGCTCGAACAAAAAAACGCCGGCCCCTGGGCCGGCGTTGTTGTCTGTGAGGCGCGGGTGCTGGCGTCGGCATGGGCTGGGTAAAGCGCCTGCGCCGCCCTTCAAGACGTCTTGTCATCTGCGCAGGTAGGAATCAGCGCAGGCAGGGATCTTCCATCGGTGGCTCACAGGGCCTCAGACGGCGGGCCAGGGCGTCGACGGCGATATTGAGCAGGGCGGTGATCACCAGCAGGGCGAAGGCCACGTCGAACATCAGGGTCTGGAAGGCGTCATCGATGTTGTCGCCGAGGGTGGCGACCCCGAGCATGCCGAGCAGGGCGCTTTCGCGCAGGATTACCTCGGCGCGGTAGTAGACCAGCGCCAGCATGCCCGGGTAGAGCCGCGGCAACAGCTCGTAGGCCAGCCGCCCCGAGGCCGGGAGTCCCGGCATGCCGAGCTCGATGGCCTGGGCGTGGCGACATACCAGGAAGGCGATCAGGGCGCCGTTATGCAGCGCCAGGGCCAGCCAAGCCGGCAGCAGTGATGGCCCCAGCAGCAGCAGGAAGACGAAGGCCAGCATCAGCTCCGGGGTCGAGCGAAGAAAGATCAGTAGACCCTGGCCGATCCTCAGGCTTACGCGATTGCCGAAGTGGCGCGAGGCCAGAGGCCACAGCACCAGGGCGAGCAGCAGGGCACCGACGGTGCCGAGCAACCCCAGCAGCAGGGTATTGGCTACCGTGCCAACCAGGTCGGGCAGTTCGGCCAGCCAGGTGACCACACCGCCGATGTCGCCCTCAAGCAGCGCGCGGGGCCAGATGTCTTCGCTGACGAAGCGCCATAACAGGCCAGGGTCGACCTCGGGCCAGGGGCCCAGCAGCCACACGCTGGCCAGTCCCAGCGGTAGCAGCAGGCGCCGGTGGGCCCACCAGGGCAGGGTAGCGATCAGCAGGTAGAAGACCCACAGCAGGGCACCGGCCTCGAAGTAGCGACCCTCGCGGAAGGCGCTCTCGAGCTGGTAGCCCAGCGTCGGCAGACCGACAAAGCCCAGCAGCACACTGCTTCTGAGAGCACATTCGAAGCGGTAGCGGGTGTAGGCGGCCAGTTGGGCGAAGGCCTGGGGCAGCTCGGTATAGGCCAGCCGGGCCAGGCGCCCGGTGCCTTCGGGCAACGCCGTCTGGGGTGCCTGGGGCGTCTGCTCGAGGATCTCGGCGTAGACCTTGGCGAAGATACCGGCGTAGGGGATCGCCAGGGCCGCCAGAGCGGTCAGCGCGGACAAGCCGAACACCTGCAGGAACAGCAGCGCCCAGAACAGCTCATGCACCGCCCGCACTGCGGCACTGGCCGCGCGCACCAGGCGTGAACGGGCGTAGACCAGCGCCAGGGGCAGCCCCAGCACTACGCCGGCCAGGGTGCCCCAGAAGGCCACGGCAATGGTCAGGCCGATGGCCTGCAGGGGCGTCTCGATGGCGGTGAAGTCAGGCAGCGCCAGACCCATTGCCATGCGTCCGAGTTCAGCCCAGGGGTCGCGGCTCAACACCTCGAGATCGGCCAACGGAATCGCCAGCGCGGCCAGCACCACCAGCCACAGGCTGTGGCGTGCCAGGCGGGCGCCGATACCGTCGCCGGCCAACAGGCCTGGGCGTGTCGCTTGCGCGGTGCTCACGGTCGTGCCTGCTCCTCGCCGGCGTGGCGCGAGGCGAGGCGAGCGCTCGACTCGGCCGGCGAATCACCGTTGTCGTCGCGAACAGGGCCTGGAGTGCCGGGGGTGGAGGCCGAGCGTGACGCACTGGGGTAGAGGGCGTCGAGATCATCGAGGTTGAGCGCTTCGCTGCGCGCGTCGAGCACCACTCGTCCGCCGGCCAGGCCCCAGACGCGATCGAAGTGGCTCAGCGCCAGTTCGCGCTGGTGCAGCGCCATCACCGTGGTGGCGTGCTGGGCATCGATACGATCGAGCAGCGCCATGGCCTGGTGGGGGTCGACGCTGGCCACCGGCTCGTCACCGAGAAAGACCTGGCGGCGCTGATAGAGTGCACGGGCGATGGCGACCCGCTGTCGCTGGCCGCCGGACAGCCGACCTACCGGGCGCCTGATGGCGCCTTCGAGCCCCAGTTCAGCGCACAGACTTGCGACGTCTTCCCAGGCTTGGCGCAGCGGCCTGACCAGGTTCCACAGGTTGACCAGCGCCAAGTGGCGCTCCAGCCTGCCCATGTAGACGTTATGGTAGACCGATAGTTGAGGCACCAGGCCGTGGTACTGGGGGCACCAGGCGGCGTGGCGGCCAAGCCGGCGACGCAGCTCCGCCAGCAGGGTGGACTTGCCGACGCCGCTTTCCCCGAGCAGGGCGACACGCTCGCCGGGCGCAAGGCGCAGGTGGACGTCATGCAGCACCGTGTGGTCGGCGTGGCCCAGGTCGACCCCGTCCAGGATCAGTGTCGGGAAGTCACCGTGGCCGTTGTCCCGGCCGCCGGTGACCTGACGTTGGCCATCGTCCATCAGCGCAGCAGGCCGAGGCTCTCGGCGACCGTCTCGATGGGGGCGTACATGCTGTTGTCAGCGGGAATGAAGCCGGAACGCGGGAAGCTCGCCAGCAGTTCGGGATCTTCCATCTCGAGCAGCGCCTGGCGAACCCTGTCGGTAAAGCCTTCGCCGAAGGCCTCATCGGCGTCGCCGCGCAGGGTCCACTGGTAGTCCGGGTAGTTTGGGGTCGACCAGATCACGCTGACCTTGTCGGTGTCGACATCGCCATTTTCCAGCGCCGCGTCCCACACCTTGAAGTTGACCGCGCCCAGCTCGTAGGTGCCGGCCTCGACCAGGGCGATGGTGCGTGAGTGATCACCGGAGAAGCCGACCCGAGAGAACAGCTCCTCGGGGGCGGCGTCGAAGCGCTCGCGCAGGTAGTGCTCCGGCATCAGGCGACCGGAGGTGGAGGTCTTGGCGCCAAAGGTGAAGGTCTTGCCCTCGATCTCGTCCGGCAGCTGCTCGGCGGCCTCGAGTCCGGTGCTGGAGTGGGCGATGAAATAGCTCTCGAAGGCCGCATCCTCGACCCCCTGGGCCAGCGCCTGGGAGCCCGGCACCAGGCGGCGGGCCTGGACACCGGACAGACCGCCGAACCAGGCCAGCTGGACCTGGTCATTGCGGAAGGCGGTGACCGCTGCACCATAGGACTTGACCGGCACGTACTCGACGTCGACGTCGAGTGTCTCGGACAGGTAGTCAGCGACCCGGGAGAAGCGCTCCACCAGGCGTGACTCGTCCTCGTCGGGGATGGCGGTGAAGCGGAAGGTCTCGCTCTGGTCGGCCAGCGTCGGCAGGCTGAACAGCCCCAGGCTCAAGACGCTCAGAACGGAGGTCAGGGATGGCAGTGATCGCATGAGGCTTCCTGGTAATGGTGTGGATGGCGGCGTGCGGACAGGGACGCAAAAAACTGGCCGCTATTGTTGTGCCAATATGCTGAGGAGGCAAGCCGTGGGGCGGCTCTTTCGCGGTGGTCACTCGTCGACGCTGTACCTGGTGCTGCGCAGGCTGTCCTTGATCTTCTTGAGGTGGTGCAGGAAGTCCTCGCCGCGACGCAGGGTGACGCCGGTGGCCAGCACGTCGATCAGTGCAAGCTGTACCATGCGTGAGGTCATCGGCATGTAGTGGTCGGTGTCCTCCGGCGCGCTGACGGTAAGGGTTTCGGTGCACTGACGCGACAACGGTGAGTCCGGCGCGGTGATACCGAGCACCACGGCACCGTTTTCACGGGCCAGGGCGGCGATGTCGACCAGTTCCCGGGTGCGCCCGGTATAGGACAGCACCACCACCACGTCGCCGGTGTGACAGGCCGAGGCGACCATGCGTTGCATCAGCACGTCGATGTAGGCGCTGACCGGCAGGTTGAAGCGAAAGAACTTGTGCTGGGCGTCCTGGGCCACTGCGCCGGAGGCACCTAGGCCGAAGAAGTGGATCTGCTTGGCCTGGATCAGGTAGTCGACCATGCGCTCGATGCGCTCGGGAGCGACCTCCCGACTGGCGAGGTCCAGCGCCGCGATGGTGGCGCCAAAGATTTTGCCGCTGTAGGCCTCGGCGCCGTCATCGGGTTCCACCGCCTGGCTGACATAGGGGGTGCCGCCGGCCAGGCTCTGGGCCAGCTGGATCTTGAAGTCGGGATAGCCCTTGGCCTCGAAATTTCGGCAGAAGCGATTGACGGTGGGTTCGCTGACCGAGGCAGCTTGAGCCAAACTGGCGATACTCATGCCGGTTGCGGCGGCGGGATCGGCCAGAATGACGTCGGCGACCTTGCGCTCGGAGCGGTTGAGCTCGTCGAGGCGGGTGCGAATGCGTTCGATAAGGTCGTGGCGAACCATGGTCGAGGTCGGCTCCGTGACGAAAGGCGCGGGCAACTGCGCGGTGGTGCGCGGGCAGCGGCGCATTTATTGGGGTACCCGAGACAATTCTCTCAGGGGATGTGGTGATTTAACTACGTATTGGCGGCTATCCTAGCGCTCCACCGATCTACATCCAACGTATAAGCGCGCCAGAGGGATATTTTGTGTAAGTTTACAAAATATTTTTCGTTCTGGCCGTCGCAAAATGACCATTTTTTTGTAAACTTAGATACCCCGGTGGCAGACAGGACATATCTCGCTCGATAGCCTTCTGCGAAATCCAGGGGTCTACCACCAAACGAGGACGGTTATGACACGACACACCCGATCCGGTGACGCCGAGCGTACCGACATCGATCTGGCGTTGTTCGGCGCCCTGGGCGACCTGTCTCGCCGCAAGCTGTTTCCGGCGCTCTACCAGCTGGACCGCGAGGGACTCCTGCATGACGACACCCGGTTGTTGGGCCTGGCGCGTCAGGACATCGACCAGGAGGCCTTCCGCGAGCGTATCCATGGCGCCTTGAAGGAGTACGTCAAGTCGAGCGAGCTCGATGACAAGGTGGTCACCCGTTTCCTCGATCGTCTGTCCTTCCTGTCGGTGGACTTCACCACGGTGGAAGGCTACGGCGCCATCGCCGAGTGGCGTGAGCAGGGCGGTCAGCAGCGCCCGTTGGTGGTCTATCTGGCGGTGGGGGCGAGCCTGTATGGCGATATCTGCCGCCACCTCGAGGCCAGCGGCAGCCTGGACGAGCAAAGCCGCGTGGTGGTGGAGAAGCCGATCGGCTACGACCTCGAATCGTCGCGGGAGGTCAACGATGCGGTGGGGGCGGTGTTCCCCGAGTCACGGGTCTACCGCATCGACCACTACCTGGGCAAGGAGACGGTGCAGAACCTGATCGCGCTGCGCTTTGCCAATCCGCTGTTCGGGACCCAGTGGAACCAGAACCATATTTCCCACGTGGAGATCACGGTGGCCGAGAAGGTCGGCATCGAAGGCCGCTGGGGCTACTTCGACGAGGCTGGCCAGCTCAGGGACATGGTCCAGAACCACCTGCTGCAGCTGGTCTGCCTGATCGCCATGGACCCGCCGGCCAACCTCGACGCCGACGCCATCCGCGACGAGAAGGTCAAGGTGCTCAAGGCGCTCAAGCCATTCACCGACGACATGATCGGACGTGACGTGGTGCGCGGACAGTACACCGCCGGCACCAGCGACGGCACCAGTGTACCCGGCTATCTCGAGGAAGAAGGCGCCAATACCCGCAGCCATACCGAGACCTTCGTGGCGATGAAGACCGAGGTGTCCAACTGGCGCTGGGCCGGCGTGCCCTTCTACCTGCGTACCGGCAAGCGCATGCCCGAGAAGCTGTCACAGATCGTGATCCACTTCCGTCAGCAGCCGCACTATATCTTCGACCCGGATCAGCGGGCGCTGGCCGCCAACAAGCTGATCATCCGGCTGCAGCCGGAGGAAGGTATCCGCCTCGAGGTGCTGACCAAGGACAGTGGTCTCGACAAGGGCATGCGCCTGCGCCGTGGCCCGCTGCACCTGGACTTCAACAGCGCCTTCCCCAAGGCACGTATCCCCGACGCCTACGAGCGTCTGCTGCTCGAAGTCATGAAGGGCCAGCAGTACCTGTTCGTTCGGCGTGACGAGGTCGAGCATGCCTGGCACTGGTGCGACGAGCTGATCGCTACCTGGCAGGATCGTGACGAGCCGCCGCGCCGCTATCCGGCAGGCTCCTGGGGACCGGTGGCCTCCATCGCCATGATCACCCAGGACGGACGCAGCTGGTACGAGGACTACTGACATGAGCAGCGAGCAACTTTCTCCGTCTCCCCGAGAGCAACTGGCGCACCAGTTGGCGCAGACCGTTGCCACGGCGCTGCGCGAGGATCTGTCGTCCCAGGATCGCGCCCTGCTGATCGTTTCCGGCGGTTCCACCCCGGTGCCGTTCTTCGAGGCGCTGTCCCGGGAAACGCTTGCCTGGGATCGGGTCGACGTGACCCTGGCCGACGAGCGCTGGGTCGCTGCCGAGGCCGACGATTCCAACGCCCGGCTGGTCAGGAAGCACCTGCTGATCAACCGGGCCGAGGCGGCCACCTTTGTCCCGCTCACCACCGAACACGATACCCCCGAGGAAGGCACCGACGAGGTCGCCCAGCGACTGACGGGCCTGTCCTGGCCGGCATCGGTAGTCATCCTGGGGATGGGCGGAGACGGCCATACCGCTTCACTTTTCCCTGACAGTCGCGAACTGGACCTGGCGCTGAGCACCGATGCCCACGTGGTGGCGGTGCGCACACCGAGCCAACCCCAGGCGCGGATTACCCTGAGCGCCGAGCGCCTGCACCATGCCCGCCGCCATTTCCTGCACCTGACCGGTGACGACAAGCGCGCCGTGCTGGGAAGCGCCATGGCCGGTGACAACGTACGAGAACTGCCCATTCGCGCCTTTCTTAGCTGCCCGCTGGCCGTCTACTGGGCGCCCTGATTTCCTGGAGCCACGCTCATGACCATTGAAAAACAGCTTCCGTCCACCCGCACCACCGAGCTCGACAGCATCTGCCTGAAGGCCGAGGTGATCCCGGTAATCGTCATCGATCGCATCGAGGACGCCGTGCCCATGGGCCGCGCCCTGGTCGAAGGTGGCCTCAGCGTGCTCGAGGTGACCCTGCGCACCGACTGCGCCATCGAGGCCATCGCCCGACTGAAGAAGGAGCTGCCCCAGGCCAGCATCGCTGCCGGTACCGTGCTGACGCCCGCCCAGTATCGCCAGGTCGAGCAGGCCGGTGCCGACTTCGTGGTGACCCCGGGGGCCACCGAAGCGCTGTACCGGTACGGCGTCGAGAGCCCGGTGCCGATGCTGCCGGGGGTGGCCACCATCTCCGAGCTGATGACCGGCTGGCAGTACGGCTACCGTCGCTTCAAGTTCTTCCCGGCCGAAGCCAGCGGCGGCGTCAAGGCGCTCAAGGCCTTCGCCGGCCCCATCGGCGAGGCTCGCTTCTGCCCTACCGGCGGCATCAACCTGGGCAACGCCTCCGAGTACCTGGCGCTGCCTAACGTCATGTGCGTGGGCGGCTCCTGGCTGACCCCGAAGTCGCTGGTCGACGCCGGTGACTGGGACGCCATCCGCGCCCTGGCCAAGGAAGCCGCAGACCGCTTCCATCACTGAAGCCATCACCGAATGCTCGATGACGAAGCGGCACTGGCCGCTTCGTCATGAATCCTGAGCTCTCTGCACCGGAGGGGCGTCATGCCTATCCATGTGCTCTCTCGACAGCTGGTGCTGTCCTTGATCCGGCCACTGGCCGGATTTTTTTATCCGCCGCCGTGGGATGATGGCAACCTGAGCGAGTGGAGAAGAACCGATGAAACTGTTGATACTGGGCGCTACCGGGCTGGTGGGTAGCGAGGCGCTACGCCAGGCCCTGGTCCATCCCGATGTCACCGAGGTGCTGGCACCGGTGCGCCGACCGTTGGTGCTGGAACACCCGAGGCTAGCCGCCCCGGTAGTCGATTTTGCCGACCTGGAGTCACTGCGACCGGACGAGGCGGGACGAGGCGATGCACAGGTGCTGGAGGGGAGTGTCGAATGCTGGCAGGTGGACGGCGTGATCTGTGCCCTTGGTACCACCCTCAAGGCCGCCGGCTCGCGAGAGGCCTTTCGCCGCGTGGATCTCGAGTTGCCGCTGTGGTTTGCCCGCCGCGCCAGGGCCGCCGGCGCCGAGCGCTTTGCCTTGAACTCGGCACTGGGCGCCGATCGCGGCTCGCGCTTCTTCTATTCCCGGGTCAAGGGCGAACTGGAAGCCGAGTTGATCAAACTCGACTACCCGAGCCTGACCCTGGTCAGGCCGGGCCTGATAGACGGCGAGCGCGCCGAAGTGCGCCACGCCGAGCGCCTGGGGCTTGCGCTTTCTCGCGGCCTGCGTCCGCTGCTGCCGCGCCAGTGGCAACCCAGTCCGGTGGCCCGCATCGCCGAGGCGCTGGTGCAGGGTGCCATCAGCGCGCCAGCCGGGAGGCATCTGGTGCAGGCCAGGGACCTGGCCTGACGCAAGCCGTCAACGCAGTGAGGAAATAGGCCATCAATGAACCTACGATTGCTTTACCGCGTGCTTGGACTACCAGGACTGCGCTTTCTGCTGCTGGTGGTGGGGTACAGCGTCGGTCATGAGATCGCCGATGTCCTGGGCAGGGAGTATCGGGGTGGAGTGTCCTGGGGGGCGACCCTGGACGGCTATACGTGGGTGTTCGTGGTGCTGTCGCTGGTCGAAGGAGCCGTGGTGTACCGCTGGTCGCGGCGCTGGGGCAGGCTCGAGTGGTTGGCGGCCACGATGACGGCGGCCATCGTGCTGACCTGTACGGGGATTCTGACAGGATACACGGGCGCCTGGGCGCACCCTTATCGTCTGGCCTGGTTCCAGGGCTGCGTGGTGGCTGCCATCTTTCTGCCGTTGATCGTCCACAGGCTGGTCAATCGCTGGCGCCATGCCAGGGCGGGGAGGCGATAGGCCCTGGCATGGCAGCGGGGGACTTTCGGGTCACCCGAGGTTGTCGTGACGCTAGTAGTCGATCACGTCTTCGCGGCGCGGCAGGGCCGCGTAGGCGCCGGGGCGCGTCACCGCATGGGCGCCGCAGCGACAGGCCAGGGTCAGGGCGCGTTCGAGGAAGGCCTCGTCGTGCTGCCAGTTCGGACGCTGCCAGTCGTGGTCGGCCAGTGCCGCCAGCAGACCACCGATAAAGGCGTCACCCCCGGCGGTGGTATCGACCGCCTTGACCGGTGGCGGTGTCATGCGCTTGACGCCCTGGGTGGTGTGGGCGGCGACGGCACCGGGACCATCGGTGATCACGATCAGGCGGGCACCGGCGGCCAGGCGTTCGGCCAGCCAGTCGTCACGCGGGTGATCACCCCGCAGGGCGTCGAGTTCGTCGGTGGACAGCTTGATCAGGTCGGCCTGGTCGAGCAGGCGGGTGACCAGGCCGACGTCGATGCTGTGCTCGGGCCAGAGGTTATGGCGCAGGTTGGCATCGACGCTGACCAGACAGCCTGCCCGGGAAGCCATCTCGGTGATCGCCAGGGAGGTGGCGGCGATGGCATCGTCCGTGAGGCTGTTGCTGCACAGGTGGACGATGGCCGGCTCACTGAACACCCCATGGGGCAGATGCTCGGTGCGATACAGAAGGTCGGCGGCGGGAGGACGATAGAAGTCGAAGGTGCGCTCGCCGTCGGCGTCGCGGGACACGAAGGCCAGGGCGGTGCGGGCCTCGCGGGTGCGCGACACGCCGGAGACGTCGACGCCGTGGTGCTCCAGCTCACGAGCGAGGAAGTTACCGAAGTGGTCGTCGCCCAGCATGCCGAGAAAGCGACTGGTCAGTCCCAGCCGCGCACAGGCCACGGCCACGTTGGCCGGCGCGCCACCGGCGTAGGG
>DJIP01000267.1:0-26128 GCA_002433675.1 Halomonas halophila | reverse complement strand
GGCTTCACCAAAGGCGATCACGGGGGTCATGGCGGAATTCCTCGTCGATCAGTGGTTGTCGTCCAGCGACAGGGTGGTGCCGAGCATATGCTGGGCGCCGGGTACCAGCCACACCGGGTCGAGGCGGGTGTTGGCGGACTCGACACACAGAAAACGGCGAGCGGCGTCCAGCGGGGTGTCCGGGTTGGGCGTCTCGCCGGGATTCCACACCACCACCGAGTCGCTGTTCTGGCGGGCCACTCGCAAGCGGCGCTGGCCGTCATCGAGCACCACCTCGGCGTTGGAATGATAGATGCGATCGACGCCTTCACGGACCCCGAGCTCACCGACCTGCTCGCTCTCGGCGAAGCCCTTGAGCTTGTCCAGGTAGCGGGCCCCGACGAGGCCTTCGACGCGGCAGGCGAAGACCTGATCCACCGCCAGATAGCTGTGCAGGGCAGCGGTCATCTTCACCGGTGTCACGCCCAGATGCTCGGTGATCAGCTCCACGTGCAGACGCTGGGCGTTGGCCTGGACCACCGCACGGGGATGCAGCTGGCTGTGCAGGCGCTGGGGCAGGGACAGGTGCACCTCGACGCCGTCTTCGTGCTCGTCCACCGCGTCCAGTTGCCAGTCGGCCTTGCGCGCCGGGCCATGCATCGGGCCGGAGCGGTCGGGGGACTCGTCGGCGGTGTTTTCGTCGGCGAACCACGGCCAACACAGCGGGATGCCGCCACGAATCGCACCCGGCACGTCCTGGGGCGTGGGGGTGACCCACAGCCAGCCCGCGGGCACCAGCGGATCATCCGCGCCGCTATCGACGGTGGCTTTGTCGGCAGAAGCGCCTGCGGCTCGCGTGGGGTCGGACGCGGGTAGATAGTGAAGCACCTGAGCGCCCTGTAACGAGATCGCCAGCTGGCCCCAGCTCTCGTTGGCGACCCAGATGTCGCGGCCGGCCCAGTGGATGTACCCCTGGCCCTCTACCTCGTCGATACGTGTCTTGAGCGTTGCCGGAATCATTCGACCTCCTCGTTGTGGAGCGCCTCGGCGGCGCCCAGCAGCCCCGTCCACGGGGCCGTGACCACCTGGATGGAGATGGCTTCGTTGTAAGGGCGCATCCTTCCCTTGTTGCAGAAGGCGCTGAGAAACCCACTGTGGGGCAGCCAGTCGATCAGCCGTGGCACGATGCCACCACACAGATAGACGCCGCCTCTTGCGCCCAGGGTCAGCGCAGCGTCGCCCGCCACGTCGCCGAGGATCTTGAGAAAGCGCAGGATGGTATCACGCCCCAACGGGTCGCCGCGGTTGGCCGCCTCGGTGACCTGAGCCGGCGTGCTGGCGCTGGCTTCCAGACCATCGATTTCGGCCAGTACTCGGTAAAGGTCGAGCAGGCCCTGACCGCACAGGATGCGTTCCACGCTGACGCGGCCGTAGCGCCGGTGGAAGCGTCGATAGATCTCGAGCTCCTGTTCGTCGGTGGGCGCGAAGCTGGCATGGCCACCCTCGTTGGGCAGTGGCACCCAGGCGCGCCGGGCCGGGAAGACCCCAGCCATGCCGAGGCCAGTGCCCGGTCCGATGACCAGCCGGGCGGCGTGCCCTTCGGCCTCGCCGGTCTGGATGCTGACCAGATCATGCGGATCGACGTGGGGGACGCCGAGCGCCTGGGCCATGAAGTCGTTGATGACCTTGAAGTCATCCAGGGCAAGGTCACGCTTGACCTCGCCCTTCAGGAAGCTCCAGTGATTGTTGGACATGCTGACCCGTTCGGCGTGTACCGGACAGGCAAACGCCAGGCACGCCTCCCGCGGGGCATTCTCGCCGCTGGCGCCCACCCGCTCGAGGTAGTCACGGGCGGCTTCCACCACGCCGGGATAGTCGGCGCAGGGCAGGGTCAGGATGTCGTGGGGGGCAGTCTTGCCCGGCGACACCAGCGCAAAGCGCGCGTTGGTGCCGCCGATGTCCCCGATCAGCGCTTGGCGTGTCATGGGCGTACTCAGGCGTCCTCGTCGTGGATCTGTCCCTGCTGGCGCTCGAGGTCGTCGGCCTCGAAGCCTCCGAAGACGCCGGCACCTTCCTCGGCGCCCATGGCCAGGTGGCGGTAGCCGCCGAACAGCTCGCGACCCAGCCCCACATGGTAGTGGTCCAGTTCGGCCACGCGCTTGGGACGATCCCGCCATTCGGCGTCGCCGAGCACGACAGACAGCTCGCCCTTGTCGGCGTCCAGGCGCACCACATCGCCGTCACGCAGCTTGGCCAGCGGGCCGCCGTCCAGCGCCTCCGGGGTCATGTGGATGGCCGCAGGTACCTTGCCCGAGGCACCGGACATGCGCCCGTCGGTAACCAAGGCGACCTTGTAGCCGCGATCCTGCAGGACACCCAGGTAGGGGGTCAGCTTGTGCAGTTCGGGCATGCCATTGGCCTTGGGGCCCTGGAAGCGCACCACCACGATGACGTCACGATCGAGATCGCCGGCGTCGAAGGCGGCCTTGAGGTCGTTCTGTTCCTCGAAGATCTTGACCGGCGCCTCGACGACCCGGTGCTGAGCCTCTACCGCCGACACCTTGATGACGCCACGGCCGAGATTACCCTCGAGCACGTTGAGGCCACCGGTGGCGGCAAAGGCGTTGGATACCGGGCGCAGCACGTCCGGGTCGAGGCTCTCCAGGGGGCCTTCGCGCCATACCAGCTTGCCATCCTCGAGGAAGGGCTCCTGGGTGTAGGCGGTCAGGTCGGTGCCGAATATCGTCGGGATGTCGCCGTGGATCAGGCCCGCACCGAGCAGCTCCCGGATAAGCAGGCTCATGCCGCCGGCGGCCTGGAAGTGGTTGATATCGGCCTGGCCGTTGGGATAGACCCGGGTCAGGCTGGGCACCGCGGAGGACAGCTCCGAGAAGTCATCCCAGTTGATGGTGATACCCGCCGCCGCGGCCATGGCCACCAGGTGCATGGTGTGGTTGGTGGAGCCGCCGGAGGCCAAGAGGCCGACCATGGCGTTGACGATGGCACGCTCGTCGATCTGGCGATAGAACGGACGGTAGTCGCCGCCGGGCTCGGTATTGCGGATCGTCTGTTCGGTGGCGAAACGAGTCAGCGCTTCGCGCATGTCGGTACCGGGGTTGACGAAGGAAGCGCCCGGCAGGTGCAGCCCCATGAACTCCATCATCAGCTGGTTGGAGTTGGCGGTGCCGTAGAAGGTGCAGGTACCGGGGCTGTGGTAGCTCTCGGACTCGGCTTCCAGCAGCTCGTCACGGCCGACCTTGCCCTCGGCGAACAGCTGACGGACGCGGGCCTTTTCCTTGTTGGGCAGGCCGCTGGGCATGGGCCCGGCCGGGATGAAGGTAGTCGGCAGGTGGCCGAAGCGCGCCGCGCCGATGAACAAGCCCGGCACGATCTTGTCGCATACGCCAAGATAGAGGGCGGCGTCGAACATGTTGTGCGACAGGCCCACTGCGGTGGCCATGGCGATGACGTCGCGGGAGAACAGCGACAGCTCCATGCCCGGCTGGCCCTGGGTGACGCCGTCGCACATGGCCGGCACTCCGCCGGCGAACTGGGCGGTAGAGCCCATCTGGCGGGCGCTTTCGCGAATCACCTCGGGAAAGGTCTCGAACGGCTGGTGCGCCGACAGCATATCGTTGTACGACGAGATGATGCCGAGGTTGGCGCTATTCATCAGCTTGAGCTGATTCTTGTCCTCGCTGCCGCACGCGGCAAAGCCGTGGGCCAGGTTGCCGCAGGACAGTTCGGAGCGATGGACGCCGCGACGATGCTGGGCCTCCATGCGCTCTTCGTAGAGGGCGCGCCTTTGCCGGGAGCGCTCACGGATGCGCTCGGTGACGCGGGCGACGGTGGGATCGAGCGAAGAAGCTTGCTGGCTAGCCATGGTCAACCTCAGACGTGTTGATGCGGGTCAGGTGCGTAACTTTACCAAATAAAAAGCCAATTTCCTCCCCCTTGACCGAGTGCTTTGGTCGAATATGTAGTTTTTTTACAGGGAGTGGCCGGTGGTCGCCGCCTTCGACGATCTCGGCGACGAGCACCTCCAAAGTCTGGCACTCTGTGGCTGAATCGCAAAGCGCAAGGAGTGGGTTGTGACGCCATCATCCCCGCAGCAAGAACAGGGCGGCCACGCCGAGGAAGGTCTTTCGGTCAAGTGCCTGGAGACCGTCGCCGAGGTGCCGGCCGAGCACTGGAACGCCCTGGTGGACCCGGACCACCCCTTTGCCCGTCACGAATTTCTCGATGCGCTGGAGGCCACCGGTGCGGTGGGGGAGGGCACCGGTTGGCAGCCTCGACATCTGACGCTGTGGCGAGGGGCGCGACTGGTAGGCCTGCTGCCGTACTACCTCAAGGAGCACTCCTGGGGCGAGTACGTGTTCGACTGGAGCTGGGCGGATGCCTGGGAGCGTGCCGGGGGACGCTACTACCCCAAGGCGGTGAGCGCGATTCCCTTCACCCCGGCGCCAGGCCCGCGCCTGGCACTGGCAGAAGGTGAAGACGAGCAGACCGTCATGGCCATGCTGGCGAGCCAGTGGCAAGACGACCCCGGGCTATCGGGCTGGCATCTGCTGTTTGCCGAGGACTCGGAGGTGGCCGCCTGGCGGCAGGCCTGTCCGGGCCTGATCGCCCGAAGCGGCGTGCAGTTTCAATGGCGAGACGAGGGCTTTGGCGACTTCGAGGGATTCCTGGCGGCGATGACCTCGAAACGGCGCAAGGAAGTAAGACGCGAGCGTCGCCGTGTCGCCGACCAGGGCATCGAACTGCGGCGCCTCGAGGGCAGCGAGATCGACGAAGCGGCGATCCGCCACTTCTTTCGCTGCTATCGCATCACCTATCTCGAAAGAGGTACGACAGGATATCTAAGCGAGGTATTTTTTCAGCGGCTTCGCCGTCATATGCCGGAAAACCTTGTGCTTGTTCAAGCTTTTGTTGAAGGCCGCCCGGTGGCCGCCGCGCTCTGCCTTCAGGGAACCCGAACCCTCTACGGTCGCTACTGGGGCAGCGAGGTGCTGGCCGACTGTTTGCACTTCGAGGCCTGTTACTACCAGGGTATCGAGCACTGCCTTGCGCGAGGCCTCGACTGCTTTGACCCCGGTACCCAGGGTGAGCACAAGGTGTCCCGGGGCTTCGTCCCCCGCCGGCTGACGTCCTTGCATCATGTCAATGATCCCCGCCTCAACGATGCGGTAGCGCGATTTTGTCAAGAGGAAGCCCGACAGCTCGAACTGTATGTGGCGGCGGCCCACCGTGGACTACCGTTTCGAGGTAGAGCGTAATACGGTGCTATGATTCAACCGATACTCATGTGAGATAACGATTACATTACGCAGGCGCAGATGGATCGAGGGCGGTCGGGTTCGTCGCCGCGTTGGCGCGACAGTCCGATCGTTGCTGGTGTCTGCGGGCGGTTGGGTTCAGGGGACAGGCGATGGACGTCAAGCAACGTTGCAGTTGGTGGATCGGCGACCCCGGTGGTCGTGCCGGCCACCTGCTGGAGGGATTGCAGTCGAGTGGCTGGCAGATGCATCCGCTGGTGTCGCCGCTGTCGGATTGCCGCTTGCAGCCTGATGACCCTTGCCGGGTCGGCATCATGGTACTGGAGGACCTGTCCTGTCAGGACCTGCGCCATCTGGAACCGCTGATCCTGAAAAGCGAAAGGCCCTGGATCGCGGTCGGCACCTCGGATCAGTGTGACGACCCCGAGATGCGTCGCATCATGGCCCACCTGAGCCACTCCCTGGTGTCGCCCCAGGTGGATCTGCTACGCCTGTCGATTCTGATGGAGCACGCTGCGGAACTGTCGATGCTGCAGCAGCGCGACCGTGAAGAACAGCGCATGTCGGCCGCCGCCGAAGACAGCGAGTACGAGTTCGTCGGTACGACGCCGGTGATGTGGAACCTGTTCAAGACCATCCGCAAGGTGGCGGTGGTCGATGCCCCGGTGTTCATCAGCGGGGAGTCCGGTACCGGCAAGGAGCTGACGGCTCAGGCCATCCACGAGCGCTCCACGCGTTCGCGCCAGCCCTTTCACGCCATCAACTGCGGCGCCCTGCCCGAGCATTTGATTCAGTCAGAGCTGTTCGGCCACGAGAAGGGCGCCTTCACAGGTGCCTCGCAACGCAAGATCGGTCGTATCGAGGCGGCCGACGGTGGCACCCTGTTCCTCGACGAGATCGGCGACCTGCCGCTGGAGCTTCAGGTCAACCTGCTGCGCTTTCTGGAAATGCGCTGTATCCAGCGCGTCGGTGGGCTCGAGGATATTCCGGTGGACGTGCGTATCGTCGCCGCGACCCACGTCAATCTCGAGCTGGCGGTGAAGGAGGGACGCTTTCGGGAGGATCTCTATCACCGGCTCAATGTGCTCCAGGTGCAGGTACCTGCCTTGCGCGAGCACTCGGAAGATATCGAGATCCTGGCGCGTTTCTTCTTCGAGCGCTTCTCCTGCGAGAAGGCCTCCTGTCTGAAAGGCTTTTCCCGAGAGGCGCTGTCGGTGATGCAGCGCTACCATTGGCCCGGCAACGTCCGCGAGCTGATCAATCGGGTTCGCCGGGCCATGGTGATGTGCGAAAACCGCCTGATCCAGCCCGAGGACCTCGGCATCGAACGGCGTGGCTTGAACCGCCACCAGATAACGCTTGAAGAGGTTCGCGAGGAAGCCGAGCGTGATGCGCTGCTCTCGGCGCTGGGGCGCAACAAGTACAGGGTCAACGCCGCCGCCAAGGAACTTGGCGTCTCCCGGGTGACCATCTATCGGTTGCTCGACAAGCACGGTATTTCACGTACGCCTCCCCAGGAGGCTGCCTTCTCCTGACGGACTGGTGTCATTGATTCTGTTCGGGCGATAGTGAAGAGGCGTTATCGGCAGGTCTCTCCTCGCAGCGCTCTCTTCTCTCTATATGACATCTCGGCTATATGACCTCTCGGCAAACCACTCTTTAATAGCCCCGCTGCAAGCGGGGCTTTTTGCATCCAGGTTCCAGTGCTCTGCTATCTGGGGGCTTTCTATCGCCCTGGCATCTGGGTCCTTCTATCACCCTGGTATCTGCGTCCTTCTATCACCCAGGTATCTGCGCTCTGGCATCCGGATCCGATTATCGACGTTGAGAGATCGCGGCAAGATGTCGACGCTATGCGGACGAAGCTGATGCTTCGTACTGCCGAAAAATGGGCCTGGCGCAAAAGTGTTGCTTTGTTGAAACATTGGCCAGAAGGACAGTGTTGAAGTGGTGAATGTCTAAAAAATACCTTTTATATCAGTATATTGCTTGTTGATGGGTCAGTTTTAACTGTGCTCAATCATGCGATTTCTGACATTTCTCGCCCATCCGTACAAGGTGCCGGCTTCCCTCGTAACGCGAATGTCGTCCTTGAACACACCCTGCCACATTTTTTTGCTGTTTCTTCTGAAACCCCCGCCTCGCGGGCCCTTCAGCACGATAGTGCCAGGCTGGCAGCGTCGCTTTGCCTGTTTGTCGCTATCGCTCAGTTCTGTGCTGTACCAGTAACGGTACTTTTTGGAAAACCACCGACAAAACAGATAGTTGACGATGTTTTGTGCTGTTTTTTCTCATCGGCTGAAGGTGCGTTGTTTCATCCGCTTAACACTCTTCATTTCGCACAAAAATAAAAATGCCTATAAATCAACAGGTTATAAGTTGGCACGGCGATTGCTCTGTTCTTTGTGCAGGAGAAACACTGCAACGGGAACAGGACCCGAGGAGACGCCGACATGAACCAGACGATCGCAAACAGCCGGACCCTAGTCCTTGGCGCGTCCATCGCGATCGGTGTGGCGCTGGCCGCCACCGGATCCATGTCGGCCCGATCGGACACCGCGATGCTCGACGAGCAGCAGGTGTTCGGCGCTCCCGGGGAGCAGCACCTCGTCAATGACGGGGCGCTGGACACAATTCGAGGCCGCTTCGTGCCGGAGCAGGGAATCGACGCCGACGGCGTCATCCTCTGGGACGAACGGCCGGGACGAGGTGCCGGAGGCGGGGGCGACGACAGCAGCCATCGCGCAGCCAACGGGCTGAACAACCGTCAGAGCGCCAACGTCACTACGCAACGGGACTGGTGATCACCATGGGACACCTGAAGCACAAAGAAGGGCAAGGGGGAAGCGGGAACGCCGTGACGTGCCAGTGGCGTCTGGCCCTGGCCGCAGCGGTAGTAGCGGTGGGCCTGGTCGGTGTGGGGACCGACCAGAGCCTCGGCGCCGATCTTCGCCCCGGCGTCCAGCCCGGCGAGATCATCATGCTGCGAGAGGTCGAGACTGCGCCATTCGGCTACGTCAATCGCGAAAGCGGGCCGATTCGTGGCCGTGCCGACCTGATGCACAGCAGCAACATGGCGCGCAGCGCCACCGGCAGCGTTCACACCCGCATGGGTGGGGTCTCCGCGATCATGCTCGATGACACCCGGGCGGCCAGTATCTCCGCCGGCGTAGGCCGCGGCATGAGTCAGATGCACCGCGCCCTGGGTACCGGCGCCAATCTCGGCACCGGCCCCCTGGGCAGCAGCAATCGGGTAGCGACCTCGGTCGGTGGCGGATCGGCAGCCGGTGGCAGCGTGATCGGGGCGACCTCGGGTATCGCCAATACCGTGACTGGCGCGCTGGCGCCCCTGACCGGCGGGAGGCGCTGATCATGCGGATCTTCAAGCCTTCATTCGTGCCGGTACGGCTGACTCGCAGCCTGGTGCTTACCGCCGCCTTCGGGCTGGTGATGGTGAGCCCGGACCCGGCCCAGGGCCAGGACCTGAGCGGCCTGCGCAGCAGCAGCGTGATCAGCGGACAGGCGCTCAGCGGTGTCAGTGGTGTCGCGGCGGCCAACCAGGCCGCGGGCAACCAGAATCTGCAGTCCAACAGCGGCGCCCTGGCCATCGGTGATGGCGCCACCATCAACAATCGTCTGGTGCAGCAGGTGCGCATCGACGAACGACTCGCCGGCATGGAGGTGGGCACCGCCATCAGGGAGGGCGCCTTTAGTGGAGCCTCCGGGTGGATGTCCGTCAACCAGGCGGCGGGGATAGGCAACCTTCAGAGCAACAGCTTCGGCATGGCTCTGGGGAGCACGGTCAGCGGCCTGAGCGACGACAGTCTGCAACAGGTGCTGGCACCAAGGCAGGGGCTGAATGGGTCGAGCAGCAATGGCTCCGACAGCGCCATCCGGAATCTCGAGATCGATGAGAGTACCTTCGGGGGCGCCAGAGGAGTGATTCAGGTCAACCAGTCAGCCGGCACGGGGAACGCCACTCGCAACAGCTTCAGCTATCGCTTCAACCAATAGAGCAAGCGTGGAAGACAACGAGTGACGTCAATAAAAGCAGTGAAAAGACAGTACGGTTCATTCAGGAGAACGATCATGAAAACTTTCGAAAAAGCACCGCTCGCTCTGGCCATCTCTGCACTTCTGGTCGCACCGGCGGCACTGGCGGACAACAGCTTTGACACCGATTCCTACATGGATTCCGACGTCAACAACCGCTACGACGTTCATATCAAGAACGATTCCCACACCTACAAGCGGCTGGGTGCGCTCGGTGGAGCCCTGGTTACAGATGACAACTACTCCGGCGCCACCGTGGACAGCAAGCAGTTCAGCGACAACAACTATGCCACGCAAGACCTGACCACCAATGACGCGACCCTGGGCGGCAATGCCCTGCAGGGTGCTGCCGGTAATATCGGTGCCAACGTGGCCGCCGGTGACAACAACCAGCAGGCCAACGACGCCGCGCTGTCGTCTTCCGACGCGGCCACCGTATTCGGCCAGGCGGCTTCCTTCTCCTTCCAGTCCACCTCCAACAACATGACTGGCATCACCGGCAGCCCGAACACTGCCCTGATGGGTGGCAACGCCCTGCGTAACGCCAGCGGCAACATCGGCGTCAACGTCGCGGCTGGTATCGGCAACGCCCAGCACAACAGCCTGGCGGCAGCCGTCAACACCGCCAGCGGCAGCGCCGACGCCACCACCGGCGGCGTCCAGGCCAGCTACAACAACAGCACCACCACCGCAGGACAGGTCGTGACCCTGGAAAGCGGCTCCGAGTTCAGCGCCGGCGTGGTACTGGGCGGTGGCTACATCGGTGGCGGTGTCGGTAGCTACGAGGGCAACTGGGAGCAGACCAACGACGTCTATCCGGAAATCTGGCAGGGCGGCGATAGCCACCCCGGCGGCGAGTCCCTGTGGGGCCATGCTGACTTCGACGACCAGGGCCCGGATGGCAACGACGGTCGTTTCGAGGGTGAAGAAGGCGGTTCTCTCGGCTTCGTCGAGGCCGGTCTGATTGGCCTGGCCGGCACCGCTTCCGGTTCCAGCAACTCCTTCAATGAAGTGCTGGTCTACCAGGAAAATACTGCCACCCTGGGCGGCAATGCCCTGCGCGGCGCCACCGGCAACATCGGCGTCAACATCGCCTCCGGCACCGGCAACATGCAGCGCAACTCGCTGTCGATTGCCTCCAGCATGGGCGGCGCAGCCACCGGCGGTGGCGCGGGCGAAGCGCAGTAATCCGTTCGATCCAATCGGTACTTCCCCGGCCCATCTGGGTCGGGGATCTTTCCAACAAGACACGACCGCCAAAGCTCACCAAGAAGCTGGCCAATACGACACTCACCATCTGGATACGGGGGACAGGTCATGACACTGCCACGCTGGCCGCTGGCCGCGGCACTGGCCATCGGCCTCGCACTACCACTCGGCAACACCCAGGCTGCCACCATTCGCCTGGGAGGGATCGTGCCGGGGACGGTGATCAACAAGGACGTGCAGTCCATCCGTGAGCGTCGCTACGAAAATCTGGTCGAGCAGCGCACCGACTTTTCCTGTGGTGCCGCTTCGCTGGCCACCCTGCTCAAGTACGCCTTCCAACGTCCCGACACCACCGAGCACGACGTGCTGGCGGGGATGCTGGAGGTAGCCGACCTGGAGCTGGTACAGCAGCAGGGCTTCTCCCTGCTGGATCTGAAGAACTATGTCGAGACCCTGGGCCTGCGCGGGCGCGGCTATGAAGTCGACGCCGAGACCCTGGATGACGTCTCGATTCCGGTGATCGTCCTACTGGACCTCAACGGCTACAAACACTTCGTGGTCATGAAGAAGGCCAGCGCAGATCGCGTCTATATCGGTGATCCGGCGTTGGGCAACCGGGTGATGTCCCGGGACGAATTCATGGCCGCCTGGAACAATATCATCTTCGCGGTGGTGGGCGACGGCTTCGATCGCTATACCGCCTTGCTCGATCCGCGCCAGCCTTTGACGGCGCATCGAATGAAGGACGTGTTTTCGCCCGTCTCACGCGAGCAGATGATCGACTTCGGTTTCCGTCACGCTGAACTGTTCTGATAACGATAACGCTCTTTCGGCAAGGCTCAGCGGCGAGCAGGAAGGCGCCGTCGATCAGGGGGCAACACCATGATGGGACATGACAGGGGACCAGGGCTGAAATACTGGGCAATGCTGTTGGCATTGTCGTTGGCTCTGGGCGCACCGGCAGCGTTGGCTGCCACCACCGACTTTGACCGCTTCGAGGGTTTCAGCGAGGCGCGTCAGCTATCCGACAGTGAACTGGGACAACAGCGCGGGCGCTTCGCCGATAAGGGGCGCCTGATGTTTTTCGGGGTGCAGATGGTCAGCGAATGGCGCACCGCGGCGGGGGATCATCTATCTGCCGGGGCGCAGATGCTGGGTGATCTGAGTCGAGGCCAACCCACGGTGAGCTTCCAGCCCACCATTACCGTGGTGGAGAGCGCCGCGGGTCTGGCAAGTCTTGGCAACGGTGCAACGATAGTCGATCGGGGCACCGCCAACGCCTCCGGCGTGGTGCAGTCGATCCAGGCGGGGGGGGACTTCAACGTCGCCGCCAATGACCTGGTCATCGATGTCATGGACGCCTCGAGCTTCGGTGGAGTGAGCCCGGACACCAGCGGCAATCTGACCCGCTCCATCGCCGGCAGTACCATCGCGGTATCCGCCGTCGGCAACAACATGAGCGTATCCGTGGACATTCCGGGTATGGGCAGCATCAGTCAGGCCATTGTACCCGGCGGCGGGCTGAATCAGGCGATCCAGCTCTCCAGCAACATGCAGCAGGTGCGCAACCTGACCCGGCTGCAGCTGTATATGGGTAACCAGGCCGGGGTGGGAGACAGGGCGGTACCCGGCATGCTCAGCGGCATCAAGTCCGCGGCGGCACTGCGTTGACAGCTATGAAGGATTTGGCCGTCGTAAACGCACAATTTGACTACACTTTACCAGGAGTGTCGGGGGACCCTGCTGGAAGGGGAGCAGAAGGGCGCAGTAGACGCTCGACAAGAAGTACAAACGATTTCATTCGGGGACAAGGAGATCGACGTGAATATCGTCATCAACAGGACGCTCTGCCCGCCGTTGGCGGGCCTTTTACTGGCCGGTGCTGCGGCGCCTGCTCTTGCACAACAGACCGTCGGAGCCGAACAGCAAGAAGCGCTGGAATCCCAGGAGGCCTCGCGCAGCGTGCAGGATATTTTCCGCGAGGAGCACGCGCTGTTTTCCGATCGCCTGACCATCGAACCCGGGATCACCTACACCTACTCGGATCGGGATAGCCTGGCACTACGCGGCTTTCTGGCACTGGACGCCATCTTTCTCGGCGAGCTGAATCTCGACAATGTCGAGACCCACATTACCACCCTGGATATCAATACCCGTTATGGCCTGACCGATCGGCTGGAAGCCAGCATCAATGTGCCCTTCGTCTATCGCACCACCACCATCCAGTCCATCGGTGGTGAGTTCTCCACAGAACGCAATGTGGAGGATGACGTCGATGAAGCCGGGCTAGGTGATATCTCGGCGAGCCTGTCCTACCGGCTGCTGCCGGAGACCGTGGAGAGGCCCGACGTGGTGGTCAGTCTGGGGGTGCGTGCGCCCACCGGCAAGGACCCCTACGGCATCGAAATCGAGCAATCCGATACCGCCGGTAACCTGTCGGTTCCCAAGGAATTGCCTACCGGCAACGGCGTCTGGGGCGTGACTGCCGGGGTGTCGGTACTCAAGACTCTGGACCCGGCCATCGTCTTCGCCAACCTGGGCTACACCTACAATATCGAGGAAGATTTCGACGATATTTCGGCGGGTGAGGGTGATCAGCGCGCCGATGTGGATCTGGGTGACAGCATCAGCGCAGGCTTCGGTACCGCCTTTGCCTTGAATGAGCGGCTGAGTCTGGCGTTGTCCTACTCCCACGAATATATCCGCAAGACCGAGATTACTCCGGAAGGTGGCAATGAGACCGAGGTTATCGGCAGTGACGCCACTATCGGGGTGTTCAATATCGGTGGCACCTACGCCATGACCGATTCCACCTCGGTGGTCACCAACCTGGGCATCGGCATGACCGATGACGCCTCGGATATCAGCCTGACCTTCCGTATGCCGTTCCAGCTATAGAGCGGTTGGCATTTAACCAGCGCAAGAACGCTCGCCAGTGAGTCGGCCGACCCTCGGGGTCGGCCGATTGCGTTGGTGCCTCTGGTCTTGATGCGCTCTCCTGGCCATCGTGACATGGGCCGACCCGCGACTCGCCCCCGACCGGGCGGCGATGGCATACTAGGCGCCGAATCGAATGTCGACGGTACCTGCATGCTCAAGACCTTGGCGATAGTGCTGCTGGCACTGCTCGCCCTGCTTCAGTATCGACTGTGGCTGGGCCAGGGCGGTGTCATGGAAATGAATGAAGTCAGCGGGCGGGTGGCGGCGCTGGAGGCGGAAAACCAGCCCCTGCGCGATCGCAATGCTCGCCTTAGCGCCGAGGTGGTGGACCTCAAGACCGGTCTCGATGCCATCGAGGAACGCGCTCGCAGCGATGTGGGCATGGTGCGCACCGACGAGCAGTTCTTCTGGGTGCCCGGGGTCGAGACCGACGTCGCCCCGGTGGCCCAACCGACACCGGGATCTGCCCAGGGGGCCAGTGAATGAGCCGACTGTGGCTGATCGTGCCGGCGGCGGGCGTCGGCAAGCGGGTCGGCGGGACCTGCCCCAAGCAGTATCTCGAAGTGGCGGGGCGACCGGTGCTGGCGCATACCCTGGCGCGGCTGCATCAGAGCTTTCCCGAGGCGCGGCTGTGCCTGTGCCTGGCGCCCGATGACGACTGGTTCGACCCGGCGCTGGTCCCCTTTACCGACTGGCAGCGGGTGGCCGGCGGCGCCGAGCGCGTGCACAGCGTGGTCAATGCCCTGGCGGCGGTCGCCGCCCAAGGCGCCCCCGATGACCTGGTGCTGGTGCACGACGTGGCGCGCCCCTGTGTCAGCGCCGATGACCTGTCACGGCTCTACAACGCTGCCCTCGCGAGCCCTGACGGGGCGCTGCTGGCCTCGCCGGTGGCGGATACCATCAAGCGTGACGATGGCCAGGGGGCGGTGGCGAACACCGAGGACCGACGGGGTCTGTGGCAGGCCCAGACGCCCCAGGCATTTCGCTTTGCTCTGCTTCAGGAAGCTCTGGCCCGGGCGCTGGCGCCGGACGGCATCGGTGTCGGCCGGATCACCGACGAGGCGTCGGCGGTTGAGGCCCTGGGCCGCGCGCCCCGACTGGTCGCCGGTCGCCGCGACAATATCAAGATCACCCACCCCGAGGACCTGCGCCTGGCCGAGTTGATCCTGGCCGGCGACGCGGTGCTCCGGGATCTGCACGAGAGTTCATGAACATGCTGCTGCCCCTGCGCATAGGCCACGGCTTCGACGTCCATCGCTTCGGCGAGGGTGACCACCTGATGATCGGGGGCGTGCGACTGCCCTTCGATCGGGGGTTCGTGGCGCACTCCGATGGCGACGTTCTGTTGCATGCCATCAGTGATGCGCTGCTGGGCGCCTGCGCCCTCGGTGATATCGGTCACCTCTTTCCGGATACCGACCCTGAGTGGAAGGGCGCCGACAGTCGCGACCTGCTGCGGCGGGTGGTGGCACGGGTGGCGCAGGCCGGCTACCGGGTGGCCAACCTGGACGCCACCCTGATGGCCCAGGCGCCGAAGATGGCACCGCATCTCGGTGCCATGCGCGACGCCCTGGCCGAGGACCTGGGCATCGACAGGGGCGCCATCAACGTCAAGGCCACCACGACAGAGCGTCTCGGCTTCACCGGGCGTGGCGAGGGCATCGCCGCCGAGGCGGTGGTGCTGATGGCGGCCATTGACAATGATGCCACCAGCGCCGCCGGGGACCCTGGCGCCAGTGTCACGAGGGCCGAATCGACATGAGCGATGCCATCGTCTGGCCCCCGGACTGGCCGCGCTATCTGGACGAGCGTTTCGGCGCCCCGATGGCTGGGCGTTACCGGGAAACCCCCGAGGATTTCCAGGTCGAGGAGGACCTTGGGTTCGCTCCTGAGGGCCAGGGCGAGCACCTGTGGCTGTGGATCGCCAAGCGTGACACCACCACCGCCAGGGTCGCCTCGACCCTGGCCCACCAGTGTCAGGTGAGTCGCCGCGACGTCGGTTATGCCGGCATGAAGGACCGCACGGCGGTAACGCGTCAGTGGTTCTCGGTGCATCTTGCGGGGCGTGAGGCGCCGAAAGATCTCGACGCACGACTGGCGGCGGAGGGCTATGTGGTCGAGGCCGCCAGCCGTCATCCGCGCAAGCTCAAGCGTGGGGTCCATCGCGGCAACCGCTTTCGTCTGAAGCTGACCGGCGAGGTGGCTCGGGACCCTGGGCTCGAACAGCGCTTCGAGGCCTTGGTGAGCGACGGGGTGCCCAACTATTTCGGGCCCCAGCGGTTCGGTCACGAGGGGCGCAACCTGAGCAAGGCCTGTGCGGTGCTCGAGCGCGGCTGGCGCAAGCGTGATGACCGCGAGGGCATGCTGTTGTCCGCCGCTCGCAGCTACCTGTTCAACGCCCAGTTGGCCGAGCGTCTGCGCAGGGGCTGCTGGCGAGAGGTGCTGGCCGGCGATGTGATGATGCTGGAAGGTACCCACAGCCTGTTCGACGTGGAAAGCCCCGATGACGCCTTGAAGGCGCGCCTCGAGCAAGGCGACATCCATCCCGCCGGGGTACTCTGGGGGACCGGTGGCAGTCGCGCCCGGGAGCGAGCCGAGGCGCTGGAGCAAGACGTCCTGGCCGAGGCGCCGGCGCTTTGCGCCGGACTCGAGAAGGCCAGGGTCAAGGCGTCCCGACGGGCGTTGAGAGTCATGCCCACCGAGGCCCGTCTATGGCGTCAGGGCGACGCGGTGTGGCTCGAGTTCCGCTTGCCCGCCGGGGCCTTTGCCACCGCCGTGCTGCGTGAGCTGATGGATCACCCCACCTTGAGCTTTCGCAACGCGCCGTCCGTCGACGAGCCTTTAGTGAAGGAGCCTGTGGCCAGGCAGCCTGGGGAAGAGCTGACCGGGGACGCGCAACCAGTGGCCGAGCAACACCAGGGAGATACACCATGAGGAGACTGCTGCTATCCAACGACGACGGCGTCAACGCGCCTGGCTTGAAGGCCTTGCATGACGCCCTCAGCCCCTATGCCAAGCTCAGGGTGGTCGCCCCCGATCGTGATCGCAGCGGTGCCAGCAACTCCCTTACCCTGTCGCGTCCGCTGTCGCTCAGCCCCATGGACAGCGGCTTCTACAGCGTCGACGGTACCCCCGCCGACTGTGTCTATCTTGGCGTCAACGGCGTCTGGGACGAGACGCCGGATCTGGTGATCTCGGGTATCAACCATGGCGGCAACCTGGGCGACGACGTGCTCTACTCGGGCACCGTGGCGGCGGCCATGGAAGGGCGCAATCTGGGCATGACGGCCATCGCCGTGTCACTGGTCGGGCACCGCTACTTCGAGACCGCTGGCCGGGTGGCGGCGAGCCTGGTAGGGGCACTGGAGCAGCTTTCGCTGCCGCCGCGCAGCCTGCTCAATGTCAATGTGCCGGATGTGCCGTGGGAGGAGCTGCGCGGCTTTCGCGTCACTCGCATGGGCTATCGTGGCCCCGCCGAACGCCCCATCGAGACGCGCGATCCCCGTGGACGGTTGCGCTACTGGATCGCCCCGGTGGGGGAAAATGCCGACGATGCGCCGGACACGGACTTCGCCGCGGTGGCGGAGGGTTACGTCTCCATCACCCCGCTGCAGACCGATCTGACCCGACACGCCGCACGCGATGATGTGCAGGACTGGCTTGATGCGCTCACCTGATCTCAGAGGCGTCGGCATGACGTCCCAGCGAACCCGGGACCGCATGGTCAGCCGCATGCGCGAGCAGGGCATTCGCTCGTCTCGCGTGCTCGAGGTGATGGCGCGGGAACCTCGCCATCTGTTCCTTGACGAGGCCCTGGCGCATCGTGCCTACGAAGATACCGCGCTGCCGATCGGCCACGGCCAGACCCTGTCGCAGCCCTGGATCGTCGGACGCATGAGCGAGCTGATCCTCGAGCAGGCGCCCGAGCGAGTGCTGGAGGTGGGGACCGGGTCAGGCTACCAGACGCTGATCCTGGCACGTCTGGTGACGGAACTCTGGTCGGTGGAGAGGATCAATGCTCTGCATCGTATCGCCGCCTCACGCCTGCGCCTGTTGAAGACCTACAACGCGCGCTTGAGGCTGGCCGACGGCGGGCACGGGTGGCCCGAGGCCGCCCCCTTCGACGCCATCCTGCTGACCGCCTGTGCCAGCGAACTGCCCGAACCTCTGCTGTCCCAGCTGGTGGACGGCGGCGTGCTGATCGCGCCGCTGGAAGGGCACGATGGACGCCAGTGGCTGACCCGTGTAAGGCGCGAGGGAGAGCGCTTTGAATTCGAACGGCTGGAGCCGGTACGCTTCGTGCCGTTACTTGAAGGAGTAATTCGTTGAAACATTCGCTAGGCCTCTACCTCCGGGGTGCGGGCATGGGGGCGGCGGATGCCGTCCCGGGAGTCTCCGGGGGCACCATTGCCTTCGTCACCGGCATCTACGAGGAGCTGATCCACACCATCAAGCGCTTCGGTCCCAGTGCCTTCGGGGCGCTGAAACAGGGCGGCGTCAGGGGGCTCGTCGCTCACCTGAACCTGCGCTTCCTGCTTCCGCTGATGGCCGGCATCCTGACCAGCCTGATCACCGTGGCTCACCTGGTGGTGTGGCTGCTGGATAGCCATCCGCTGCTGCTCAACGGCTTCTTCTTTGGCCTGGTGGCGGCGTCGGCGCTGGTGGTCGGCAAGCACCCGGCCGACTGGCGCTGGTGGCACATGCTGCCGCTGGCGCTGGGACTGGTGCTGGCCCAGGCGCTGCCGTCGCTGATGCCGCTGGTCAACGCCCTCGGCAGCCCCTCGCTGGTACTGGTCGTCGGTGGCGCCATCGCCATCAGCGCGATGCTGTTGCCCGGCGTCTCGGGTAGCTTTCTTTTGTTGAGCATGGGCCTCTACGACGTGGTGATGCAGGGGATCCGCGGTTTTGATGTACCGCTGCTGGGGCTGTTTGCCCTGGGGTGCCTGGTTGGCCTTTTCACCTTTTCCCGTCTGCTGTCGTGGCTGCTGCGACGTCATCACACCGCCACCCTGCAGCTGCTGGTCGGCTTCATCGTGGGCTCGCTGCCGATCCTCTGGCCCTGGCGGGAGCTGACGCGCTATCAGCTAGGCAGTGACAATCAAGTCATCCCGCTGGACTATCGTTATCTGGCCCCCTGGGATTATTCTGCGGTGACCGGAGAGGCCGCGCAGCTGGTGGGGGTGACGCTGCTCGCCATCCTCGGCATGCTGGTGGTCCTCATCGTTGCCAGGGTTGGCGCTTCGTCCGCCGCCCGCGAAGACGCCAACGCTAGCCGCTCGACGCGGTCAGCCGACAAGGAGACACCACACGATGCATAAGACTCTCGTCATCTCCAGCCTGGCGCTGGTCCTGGCCGGCTGTGTCAATCAGCAGGGCCCGAGCCAGCCGGTCCAGGTTCAGGACCTGTCGTCGGCCCGTGCCGCCCAGGTGCCTGCGCAGTACACCGTCGAGTCTGGCGATACGCTGTACGGCATCGCCTGGCGCCACGATATGGACTTTCGCGAACTGGCCCGGATCAACAATATCCAGCCTCCCTACCGCATCGACGTCGGCCAGATGCTGAGCCTGTCGGCCAACAGTCAGGCCCCGTCGTCGGGCGCCGGCGGTCAGCAGGTGGCGGGCGCGCAGGCAGGCCAGGGCGGGGCGGTGGCAACGCCCCTCGGCCAGGAAAGTCAGAACGCTCAGCCCTCCTCCGAGGATCTCGAGTGGCTGTTGCCGGACGGCAGCACCGAGACCGTGAGCGCGAGTACCGAGCAGATCAGCGGTACCGCGGCCCAGGGCGCGGCCGCCGTGGCCGGTGTCAGCGCGACCGCTCCGGGACCGGTGTACGACTACGACACCCCCGGCGCCGATGGCAGCCTGAGCAGTCAGGATGAGGCCGAACGCGCCCAGCGCGAAGCCGAGGAATCGGTGGTGGCGGCCGCCGAGGAAGAGGCCAAGGCACAGCAACAGCAGCAGGCCGAAGCTAGCGATTCTGCACAGTCAGAAACCGTGGCCGCCAACGCTTCACAGGACAGCGGCAGCAGCAGCCAGGCGACGTCTTCCAGTGGCAGCGAAAGCGCTTCAAGCGGCGGGTCCCGGACCTATACGCCGGTCGATGAGGTCCCCTGGCAGTGGCCGGCCGACGGCCAGATTGTCAGCCAGTTCGGCGAGAGTTCGAGCATCACCGCCGGCATTGATATCGGCGGTCAAAAGGGGCAACCTGTCAGAGCGGCGGGGCCGGGCAAGGTGGTCTACGCGGGCAGCGGTGTGCGGGGCTACGGCAAGCTCATCCTGCTCAAGCATAACGATGAATACCTGAGCGCCTACGCCCACAACGACAGTCTCAAGGTCAGCGAGAACGATGTCGTAGAGGCAGGCCAGGTCATCGCCACCATGGGGGATTCCGACGCCGAGGACGTACGCCTGCATTTCGAGGTGCGCAAGGACGGTCAGCCGCAGGATCCGACGAAATATCTTCCTTCCCGTTGAGAAACGGCAGTTTCTCCAGGATGAGCGTCACACAATAATAATCTTTGGCGTTGATCGTAGTGGGTGACGACAACGCCGGGTCGCAACCACGGGGTAGCTATACGATGAGCATGCTTGAACGGGATCTTCAGGATGTGAATCTCGAAACGGTAGACGAGGCTGACGAGGACGCCGTCGAGGACGTGACGGACGAGGCCGAAGAGGTCGAGGAAGCCGACGACGAGACTCAGGCGTTCGAGAAGGCGCTGGGTCGCGAGGATCGCTATGCGCGCCAGAGCCTCGACGCCACCCAGATCTACTTGAACGAGATCGGCTTCTCGCCATTGCTGACGCCGGAGGAAGAGGTCTATTTCGGCCGTCTGGCGCGCAAGGGCGACCCCCAGGGGCGGGCACGGATGATCGAGTCCAACCTGCGCCTGGTGGTGAAGATCGCGCGCCGCTACCTCAATCGTGGCCTGACCCTGCTGGACCTGATCGAAGAGGGCAACCTCGGCCTGATTCGTGCGGTGGAGAAGTTCGATCCGGAGCGCGGCTTTCGCTTCTCGACCTACGCCACCTGGTGGATTCGCCAGACCATCGAACGGGCGCTGATGAATCAGACCCGCACGATTCGCCTGCCGATCCACGTGGTCAAGGAACTCAACATCTACCTGCGCGCCGCCCGCGAGCTGACCCAGAAGCTCGATCACGAGGCCACCGCCGAAGAGATCGCCGAACATCTGGACAAGCCCGTCGAGACCGTCAAGAAGATGATGGGGCTCAACGAGCGGGTGTCCTCGGTCGACTACCCCATGGGCGGCGAGAGCGACAAGCCGTTGATCGAGACCCTCACCGACGACAACGAGCAGGGGCCCGAGTCGACGTTGGTCGACGGTGACGTCAAGGCCCACGTCAATCACTGGCTGGCGGAGCTTACCGAGAAACAGTGCGAGGTGGTGGTGCGACGCTTTGGCCTTCGTGGCCACGAGGCCGCCACCCTGGAGCAGGTCGGCGAGGAGATCGGCCTGACCCGCGAGCGGGTGCGCCAGATTCAGGTCGAGGCGCTCAAGAAGCTGCGCCGGATGCTCGACAAGCAGGGCCTGTCGCTGGACGCCATCTTCGAGTAGTCCCGTCAGCCTGGCGTGACCAGGGTACTGTCGGTGGAGGTACCCGCTAGTAGATGATGTCAGTGCATGCTGGAGCGCTTGGATAGAGGCATGTGCTCGACCTTCAAGACTGACCCCGTGAGACGTATCCATAAGCGCCGGGCCAAGCCTGGCGCTTTTTTTAGTGGTTTTGTCTGGTTGCTATCTAAGTATTGGTTTAACTAGCTGTCTCGGAAGAGTTTTATGGACTTATATGCCATGAAATACCCTTTTCTATTGAGCATAATATGGTGACAACACTAGCCTCTGCACACTGACCTCGGAGTCCCCATGTCTCGCCCCCTGATCGCCGATATCGACCTGGATGCCCTGCGCCACAATTACCGGCTTGCCGCGGGCCTGGCCCCTGGCAGCCTCAGCGTCGCGGTGCTCAAGGCGGACGCCTACGGCCATGGCGCCGTCGCCTGCGCGAGGGCCTTGTCCGGCGAGGCGCCGATGTTTGCGGTGGCAGCGATCGAGGAGGCGGTCGCCCTGCGCGAGGCCGGCATCGAGGAGCCCATCGTGCTGCTCGAGGGGATCTTCAGCGCCGATGAGCTGGCCCAGGTGGAGGCGCTTGGCCTGGGCATGGCGATTCACAGCGACTGGCAGCTCGAGGCCGCCCTGGCACGGCGTCCGGCCCGGCCCATCCCGGTGTGGCTGAAGGTGGACTCCGGCATGCATCGGCTGGGCTTCCCGCCCGAGCGGGCCGAAGCGGCCTGGCGGGCACTCGAGGCGGCCCCCGAGTGTGTCTGTGATCTTCACCTGATGAGCCACTTCGCCACCGCCGACAGTACCGATGCTGGCTACTTTCAACGTCAGCGCGAGTGCATTGTGGCGCTGGCCGAGCGTCTCGACGCGCCCACCTGCCTGGCCAACTCGCCAAGTATTCTTGCCCAGCCCTCGGCCCACGGTGCCATCAACCGTCCGGGAGTGATGCTCTACGGGGCCGACCCACTGGAGGTCGCCAACAGCGCAAGCCAGCAGCTTGCACCGGTGATGAGCCTGCGCAGCGAGATCATCGCCGTGCGCGAGCTTTCCGCGGGGGAGCCGGTGGGCTACGGGGGGCGCTTCGTCACCTCTCGGCCCTCGCGTATCGGGGTGGTGGCCTGTGGCTACGGCGACGGCTATGACCGCCACGCGGTGGACGGCACTCCGGTGCTGGTCGACGGCAAGCGCACCCATGTGGCCGGCAAGGTGTCGATGGACATGATGACGGTGGACCTGAGCGAACTACCCGAGGCAGGCATCGGCAGCGAGGTGGTGCTGTGGGGCCGCAGCCGTCACGGTGGCGTTCTGTCGGTGGATGAAGTGGCCCGATTCTGCGACACCATCAGCTATACCCTGTTGACCGGGGTGCTGCCACGGGTGCCCAGGCGGTACAATGGCGCCGTTAGCGACTGACGGCCTGGCTCGTCGGTCGTCCTGATCGACCGACGAGGGATCGCATGTCCAAGGACACAACGACCGCGCCACGTTACTGGACCCAGCCACGCTACTGGCCGACCTACCTTGCCATCACCGCCATGCGCGCCAGTGCCTGGTTGCCGTGGCGCTGCAAGCTGGCGCTGGGCCGATTGATCGGACTGGCTGCCTGGCGTTTCGCCGGGCGTCGCCGTCATATCACCGAGACCAATATTCGCCTTTGCTTTCCCGAGCTCGACCCGGCGGCCCAGGCCCGCCTGGTCAAGCAGAGCTTTCTGGCCAACGGCATCGGCATCTACGAGACCGCCACCGGCTGGTGCCGGGATCCCGAACATCTGCGCCACCGGGTCACCTTCAAGGGCCAGGAGCATATGGCCAAGGTCCAGGCCGAAGGCAAGGGCGCGCTGATCATCGGCATCCACTTCTCCACCCTGGATCTCGGCGGCGCCCTGCACTCGCTGTTCTTTCCCGCCGACGTGGTCTATCGCCCCCACGACAATCCGGTGTTCGAGCGTTTCATGACCCGTGCCCGCAACGGCATCTTCGGTACCGCCATCGATCGTCATGACCTGCGTGGCGTGGTGCGACGGATCAAGGCCGGTCACCACGTCTGGTACAGTCCGGACCAGGACTTCGGTCGTGACGCCAGCGTGTTTGCGCCCTTCTTCGGAGTCGAGGCGGCGTCGATCAAGCTGACGGCCAAGATCGCCAAGATGACCGGCGCGCCGGTGATGCCGCTGATCTTTCATCGCAATCCCGACAATCGCACCTACAGCCTCGAATACCTGCCCGCCCTGGACAACTTCCCCAGCGGTGACGAGGTCGCCGACGCTGCCCGTATCAACGCGGTGATCGAGGCCGCGATTCGCCGCCATCCCGAGCAGTATCTGTGGATGCACCGGCGCTTCAAGACCCGCCCCAGGGGCGAGGCCAAGATCTACTGATGGACCCGCCTGGCGGGGCTTGCCGGCTTGGCCGCGGGCGCCCCGTCGGTCCAGGCGTCAACCGATCTGCTCGAGGCGCGCCGCCAGGCGTTCTCGCATGGGGGTCAGGTCGAGGCGGTGTGCGCCTCTTTCCAGGCGTTCCACGATAAAGGCCTGATCCATCGGGTCGCTGGCGCCGTCCGCCAGCGCCTGGCCGACCCGCTGAGCCATCCGCTGAATGCTGGGGAGCTGGTGTTCCCCGGCGAACAGTGACTGGGTCTTGAGCGACTTGAGCAAACCCAGCAGGGTGCTCTGGTCCTCGGCGCCGTAGGACAGGATCGGCACGAACAGGCGGTGCAGCAGGCTGTCGTAGCGTTCCACCGGCCAGGTCACACGGCGCTTGCCGTCACCGTCGACCATGGTGTTGGCCGGCTGCCATTTGAGGTAGCGGCACAGCAGATCGGTCATCCGGTGCAGGCACAGCCTGGCGGTGCCGGGGTCGTTGATCCCCGGCGACAGCGCCTTGATCGCCACTTCCATCATCTGGGTCAGTCCGTGGACGAAGTGCTCGTCGATGGATTCTCCGTCGAGATAGGTGAGGGTGGAGAGCACCTCGTCGCACCACTCCTCGTTGGGCGTGTCCTCGCATTCCAGGATAGCGATGGGCAGCCCCTCCACCACGTAGTCGCCGAAACGAAACTGCAGATGCAGCACGCCACCGATGCGCTCGGCAAGCTCCGCCAGTCGCTCGAGGTTGGCGTTCTGCACATAGCCCGCCATGCGCGCATGGATCTCGTGACACTGGGCGCTCGGCGGTGCAGCCGAGGGCAGGTAGCGCCAATGGTCATCGGTTTCCTTGTCGTGCAGACGCTGCATGCTGGCCAGGGTGGTGTCATGGAGCCCGGAGATCACGGCATCGATCTGGATCGACTGGGAGGCGTTGTGGATGAAATAGACGAACAGCGCCAGGCAGTGCAGCACCATGGCGCAGGCCAGATAGATGGCGAGCGAACGCCAGGCGGCTTCGCCGTCGTCGACCTCCGGCACGATCAATAGAATCAGGATGAACAGGATGGTGCCGAGGTAGTGGCCGAGCACCCACTGATTGGCGCGCTCCGATACCAGCCCGAATACCAGCTTGTGGGAAAAGTTGCCGCCGGCCTGGGACAGCACCGACATCACCATGGAAAAGCTGAACACCATCAGCGAGATCATGCCACCGAGCATGGCCGCCAGCAGTGACTGGGCGCTGCCCGGGGCGGTGAGACTGAGCTTCTGGATCACCTCCGGCAGCGAGGTGTCGCTGATCGGTGGGGCCAGCGCCAGCAGGCCGAGTAGACCGTAGACCAGGGCTGCCAGGGTCGGCAGGTAGGCGATGCTGGTGTAAAAGGCGCGAATCAACCGCACCGGATGGAAGGTCAGCGATGACATGGCAGGGACCCTGTCAGGTAGCGGTGGATGGGATAGGTCGATGTCGACGACAAGATGCGTCGCATGTGGCTCTTATCGCTTCAAGCGTGCTGTCATGCAAGTACGCCGGTAAACGCTGGCGGCAGCGGAAAGACTGGAACTGCACAAACGACGACGCCACCGGCGTGGGCCGGTGGCGTCGTTGCAGTGCGCAGTGCTTGTCGTATCAGGCGTCGATACGCTTGTACTTCATCCGATGCGGCGTGTCGTCACCGACGCGCTTCTTGTGATCGGCTTCGTACTCGGTGTAATTGCCGGCGAAGAACTCGACGTGGGACTCGCCCTCGAAGGCCAGGATATGGGTCGCGATGCGGTCCAGGAACCAGCGATCGTGGGAGATCACCATGGCGCAGCCGGGGAAGGCCAGCAGAGCCTCTTCCAGCGCACGCAGGGTCTCGATATCCAGGTCGTTGGACGGTTCGTCGAGCAGCAGCACGTTGGCGCCCTGCTTCAGGGTCTGGGCCAGCTGCAGGCGGCCGCGCTCACCACCGGAGAGGTCCCTGAGGAACTTCTGCTGGTCATTGCCCTTGAAGTTGAAACGCCCGACGTAGGCCCGTGAGGAGACCTCGTAGCCGTTGATGTTGAGGATATCCTGTCCATCGGACACCGCTTCCCACACCGTCTGCTTGTCGTCGAGGGCGTCGCGCATCTGCTCGACGTAGGCGATGTCCACCGTCTCGCCGAGCACCACTTCGCCGGCGTCCGGCTTCTCGCTGCCCTGGATCAGCTTGAACAGGGTGGACTTGCCGGCACCGTTGCCGCCGACGATACCGACGATGGCACCCTGGGGGATGGTGAAGCTCAGGTCCTCGTAGAGCAGCTTGTCGTCGAAGCGCTTGGACACCCCGTGGAATTCGATGACCTTGTCGCCCAGACGCGGACCCGGCGGAATGTAGATCTCGTTGGTCTCGTTGCGCTTCTGGAAGTCGCCGGACTGCATCTCCTCGAAGCGGTTGAGGCGTGCCTTGCTCTTGGCCTGACGGCCCTTGGCGTTGGAGCGAACCCACTCGAGCTCGTGCTTGATCGCCTTCTGACGCGAGGCCTCGGCCTTGGCTTCCTGCTCCAGGCGCTTCTCCTTGGCTTCCAGCCACTGGGAGTAGTTGCCTTCGAAGGGGATGCCCTGGCCGCGGTCGAGCTCGAGGATCCAGCCGGCCACGTTGTCGAGGAAGTAGCGGTCGTGGGTGATGGCTACCACGGTACCGGAATAGTCGTGGAGGAAGCGCTCGAGCCAGGCCACGGACTCGGCGTCCAGGTGGTTGGT
>DJIP01000202.1:1964-13791 GCA_002433675.1 Halomonas halophila | reverse complement strand
GACTTTTCGGACAGCGCCTAGTCGCCCGGAAAATTAATGGTTTTTGCGGTACCGAGGCTCTCAAGCCAGCGGCCATTCGGCCGATAAACAGGCTATCGGCGAAAGGAATTCCACCATGAGCATGTTCTCCATCGGCTTGAGCGGCCTGAATGCCGCCCAGAACGCCCTGACCACCACCAGCAACAACATCAGCAACGTCTATACACCGGGCTACAACCGCGAGATCACGGTGCTGGGCGAGGGCAGCGGCGGGACCCAGGGCGTCCAGGTCAACGACATCGAGCGTCAGTTCAACCAGTACGTGGCCGACCAGCTCAATGGTGCGGTGAGCTCAAGCTCGGCGCTGGACGCCTACCAGACCCAGATCAACCAGATCGACAGCCTGCTGGCCGATCAGGACGCCGGTCTGGCACCGCTGATGCAGAACTTCTTCTCGTCGTTGGAAGACCTGGCCTCGGCCCCCTCGGACCCTGCCGCCCGTCAGGGCGTGCTGGGCGCGGCGGACACCCTGAGCGCCCAGTTCCGCGCCTTCGACAGCTACCTGCAGGACATGCAGGACGGTATCAACAGCCAGATCCGCGACGAGATCACCCAGATCAACAACCAGAGCGAGCAGCTGGCCTCGCTCAACCGCGAGATTTCCCTGGCCAAGGCCAAGACCGGCGAGGCCCCCAACGCGCTGCTCAACCAGCGTGACCAGCTGGTCACCGAGATGAGCGAGCGTATCGGGGTGGAATTGACGGTGCAGGACGGTTCCTCCTATCGGGTCAGCCTGCCCGGCGGACAGCCGCTGGTGGCCGGCACCGAGTCCTACCAGTTGAAGGCGGTGGCCTCGGCCAGCGATCCCCAGCGGGTGGTGGTGGGCTACCAGGACCCCGGCGGCGGCCTGCAGCGACTCGATGAGGACAGCCTGCAGGGCGGCTCGCTCGGCGGGCTGATCCAGTTCCGCTCCGAGACCCTGGATCGCACCCAGAACCAGATCGGCCAGCTGGCGGTGTCCATGGCGGTGGCCTTCAATAAACAGCACGCCGATGGCTACGATCTGGATGGCAATAGCGGTGGCGACATGTTCGACATCGGCGAACCGCGGGTCTTTGCCAACGACGCCAACAGCGGCGGCGCCACGGTCACCGCGAGCTTCAACATCGACAAGATCGAAGACCTCGAGGCGGCCGACTACGAGGTCAAGGTCAGCGACGCTTCGGCCTCGCCGCCGACCTTCGAGGTCACCCGCAAGGACACCGGCGAGGCGGTGGACGCGAGCTTCGACGCCACCGAGAACACCCTGACCTTTGGCGGCGTGACGCTCGGCATCGATGACCCCAGCGCCCTGGCCGACGGCGATCGCTTCGAGGTGCAGCCGGTGCGCCGCGCCGCGGGTGGCTTCGATACCGCCATCAGCGATCCCGACAAGATCGCCGCCGCCGGGGAAACCGGCGCTAGCGGCGACAACGAGAACGCCCTGGCCCTGCAGGGGCTGCAGGACGAGATGAGCGTGGGCGGCAGTGCCACCCTGAGCCAGGCCTACGCCTCGCTGGTCGGAGACGTGGGTAACCGTACCAACGTGGTGCAGGTCAATCTGGCGGCCCAGCAGGGGCTGACCGAGCAGTTGAGCGCGGTGAAGCTGTCCGAGTCCGGGGTCAACCTGGATGAGGAAGCGGCCAACCTGATCCGCTATCAGCAGTACTACCAGGCCAACGCCAAGGTCATCGACACCGCCACCTCGGTGGTCGACACCATCCTCGGACTGCGCGGCTAAGGAGAGCAGAGCATGCGTATCAGCACCGTCACCATGTACGACCAGAGCGTCAGCTCGCTCAACCGTCAGCAGTCCGAGTTTCTTCACCTGAGCCAGCAGCTCGCCAGCGGCAAGCGGGTGGTCAATCCCTCCGACGACCCCCAGGCGGCGTCCCGGGCGGTGGCGGTCAGCCAGGCCCAGGCGGTGACCCAGCAGTACACCGATGCCCGGGTCAGCGCGCGCAACGCCCTGTCCCAGGAAGAAAGCGTGCTCAACAGCGCAAGCGACGCCCTGGCCAGCGCCAAGGCGCTGGTGATCCAGGCCTCCAACGACACCCTGAGCGATGCCGACCGGCAGTCCATCGCCAGTGAACTGCGCGGCGTCTACGAGACGCTGATCGGTCAGGCCAACGCCACCGACGGCAACGGTCGCTACCTGTTCGGTGGCTACGCCGATGGCGCCGAGCCCTTCACCGACAGCGGTAACGGCATCGAGTACGTGGGCGGTGACAAGGTGCGCGAGCAGCAGGTGGACGCCTCGCGACTGATGTCGGTGGGGGATACCGGCGCCGACATCTTCACCAGCGTGCCCAGCGGTGCGGGCTACGTGGCCGAGCAGGGTGACAACAGCGGCAGTGTGACCTTCGCCGGCCCCGATGTGGTCGACAACAGCGACGCCGGCTACGGCAAGCGTTACCAGGTGGAGTTCGGTGGTACCGACGACGCTCCCACCTACAGCGTCAAGGTCGAACAAGACGATGGCTCCTGGGTCAGCGCCGGTGCGGCCCTGGAAGATCAGCCCTACGACCCCGAAGGCACCAGCGTCGAGGTGGGTGGCCTGCGCCTGGAGCTTGAAGGCGCGCCTGCGACCGGCGACAGCGTGACCTTCGGTCCCGCCGACACCATGAACACCAACGTCTTCACCACCTTCGAGAAGGTGCTGTCGGTGCTGGAAGCCCCCGCCGACACCCCCGCAAAGCAGGCGACGCTGCATAACACCATGAACGGCGCCATGCGCGAACTGGACGCCAGCCTCGACAACGTGTTGACCAAGCGGGCCTCGGTCGGCGCGCGGCTCAACGAGCTGGACGTGATCGACTCGGTCAGCGGCAACCGCGAGCTCAACTACGCCCAGACCATGTCGGACCTGGTCGACCTGGACTACAACCAGGCGATCTCCGAGTACAGCATGCGTCAGGTGGGCATGCAGGCCGCCCAGCAGGCCTTTATCGGCATTCGCGACCTGTCGCTGTTCAACTATATGTAGGGTCGATGTAGCGCTGGTATAGCGTGCAGGTAGCACGACTCGATCGTCGTCGTGTGACAGCCCCCTCAACCAAAAAGCGGCGCGTCCTTGCTGGACGTCGCCGCTTTGTCGTTCTTGGCCAGGGTGACGGCAAGTGAGATGCCCTGGATCAAGAAGTACTTGACCCGCACATCAATATGTCCATAATTCCGGACATATGGACAAAGACGATCTGCAACCGACCCTCGACACCTTCGCTGCACTGTCTCAGCCTACCCGGCTCGCTGCCTTTCGCCTGCTGGTGCGCCACGAGCCCGAAGGCCTGCCTGCCGGCGAGCTGGCCCGCCGCCTGGAGGTGCCCCACAACACCCTGTCGGCCCACCTTGGCGTGCTCAGCCGGGCGGGGCTGGTCAGCCAGCGCCGGGAAAGCCGCTCCATCGTCTATCGGGCGGACCTGGCGCACATGGTGGCCACCCTCGACTTTCTGGTGCGCGACTGCTGCGCCAGCCGGCCGGAGGTGTGCAACCCCCTGGCCGACCTGCTGGGCCCCGGTACCTGTGACGACACCAGGACCCGCTGAGCCACGGTAACCTCGATAGTGACGACAGCCACGACAGCCAAGAGCGCCTCCCGGAGCCCCCATGACGCTGATCTACCACAACCCGGCCTGCGGCACCTCGCGCAACGTGCTGGCCATGCTCGAGGCCTCCGGCGAATCGCCCGAGGTCATCGAATACCTGAAGACACCGCCCAGCCGCGAGCGGCTGGTCGAGCTGATCGAGGCCATGGGCATCACGCCCAGGGCACTGCTGCGCCAGAAGGGCACGCCCTACGATGAGCTGGGCCTCGACGATGACCGCCTCGACGACGAGGCATTGATCGACGCCATGATGGCTCACCCCATCCTGATCAACCGACCCATCGTGGTGACCGCCAGGGGCGCGGCGCTGTGTCGTCCCTCCGAGCGGGTACTGGCGCTGGTCGAGGCGCCGCTGTCGGCCATCGAGGGCGACAGCTTCACCAAGGAAGACGGCGAAACCGTCACGCTGGAGGCAAACCGCACATGACCCCCGATACCCTGCTCAAGGACCTGCCCAACATCGACCCGGAGCTGTGGCGGCCCATCGCCGTGGACGAGCTGGCCTCGCCCAGCGCGCCACGCCATGCGCCTCGCATCCTGGTGCTGTACGGCTCGCTGCGCGAACGTTCCTACTCGCGGCTGCTGGCCGAGGAGGCCGGGCGCTTGCTCGCGGCCTTCGGCGCCGAGGTGCGTACCTTCTCGCCCCAGGGGCTGCCGCTGCCCGATGGCGCCGAGGCCGACCACCCCAAGGTCGCCGAGCTGCGCGATCTGGCGAGCTGGGCCGAGGGCATGCTGTGGGTCAGTCCCGAGCGCCACGGTGCGATGACGGCGGTGATGAAGGCCCAGATCGACTGGATTCCGCTGTCGCTCGGCGGGGTTCGCCCGACCCAGGGCAAGACCCTGGCGCTGATGCAGGTGTGTGGTGGCAGCCAGAGCTTCAATACGGTGAACCAGATGCGCCAGCTGGGACGCTGGATGCGCATGCTGACCATCCCCAATCAATCGTCGGTGCCCAAGGCCTTCAACGAGTTCAACGAGGCGGGGCGGATGCGCTTGTCCCCGCTGTATCTGCGCGTGGTCGACGTGTGCGAGGAGCTGATGAAGTTCACCTGGCTCAACCGTGGCCGTGACGGTTACCTGACCCAGCGTTACTCCGAGCGGGTCGAAAGCGCCGAGCAGGTGTCTTCGCGGGTCAATCAGGACAGTCTCTGACAGGGAGTTTTCCATGCTGGCATTCGCCATCTTCGTCGTGACCCTGGTGCTGGTGATCTGGCAGCCAAAGGGCCTCGGTATCGGTACCAGCGCCCTCGGGGGCGCTGCGGTGGCCCTGGCCGTCGGGGTGGTGCAATTGCCCGATGTGCTGGTGGTGTGGGACATCGTGTGGGACGCGACCTTCACCTTCGTCGCCCTGATCCTGATCTCCTTGATCCTCGACGAGGCCGGGTTCTTCTCCTGGGCGGCGCTGCACGTGGCGCGCTGGGGCGGTGGCAACGGACGCCGCCTGTTTCCGCTGATCGTGCTGCTGGGGGCGGTGATCGCGGCCTTCTTCGCCAATGACGGGGCCGCGCTGCTGCTGACCCCCATCGTCATGGCGATTCTGCTGCGCCTGAAGTTCTCGCCTCAGTCGTCGCTGGCCTTCATCATCGCCACCGGCTTCGTCGCCGACTCCACCAGTCTGCCGCTGATCATCTCCAACCTGGTCAATATCGTCAGCGCGAACTTCTTCGATATCTCGTTCAACCACTACGCCATGGTGATGGTGCCGGTGGACCTGGTCTCGCTGGCGGCGACCCTCTTGGTGCTGACCTGGATGTTTCGCAGCGATATACCGGAGCAGTACGACGTCGAACGCCTCGAGGCGCCGAGCCACGCCATCCGCGACCCGCTGGTGTTCCGCGCCGCCTTCCCGGTGCTGGCGACGTTGCTGGTGGCGTTCTTCGTCACCGCGCCGCTGGGCGTGCCGGTGGCGCTGGTGACCGGCAGCGCGGCGCTGGTGCTGGTCGCTCTGGCCGGTCGCTGGCACCAGGCCGGGGGCAGCACGGTGATCTCGCTGTCGCGGGTGTTCAAGGGCGCGCCCTGGCAGATCGTGCTGTTCTCGGTAGGCATGTATCTGGTGGTCTACGGGCTCGGCAACGCCTGGCTGACCGAAGACGCCAGTGCCCTGCTGACCTGGCTGGGCCAGCAGGGCACCCTGGTGGCGACGCTGGGTACCGGTGTGGCCTCGGCGCTGCTGGCCTCTATCATGAACAACATGCCCTCCACCCTGGTGGGGGCACTCGCCATCGACCAGGCCCAGGTCGGCGACCTGACCCGGGAGCTGATGATCTACGCCAACGTCATCGGCAACGACCTGGGGCCCAAGTTCACCCCCATCGGTAGCCTGGCCACCCTGCTGTGGTTGCACGTGCTGGCGGAAAAGGGCACCCACATCAGCTGGGGCCAGTACATGAAGGTCGGGCTCAAGCTGACCCCGCCGGTGCTGCTGGCCGCGCTGCTGGCGCTATGGCTGTGGCTACCGCTGGTATCGTCCTGAGGGTGCGGCGTCGGACCCGTGCCGATCCGCTTGCAGCCCTGCGCTCAATACGCCACTCACGCTAAGCTTTGCACCATCGATTCCCGGGGAGGCCTGGCCTTCCCGGTACTTTGTATCGGCCCGTCGTGTCGACCCCGACCGGGCCTTATATCAAGGAGTCTTGCGTGCCCGTTTCTCTGAGCAGTGAACACAAGGATGCCCTGGTCGCCGGCGTGGAAGAGGCCGGTCGACTGGTGCTCGAGATCTATCAGCGCGACTTCGAGGTCGAGCACAAGGACGACAATAGCCCATTGACCGAGGCCGATCTGGCCGCCCACCACGCCCTGGTGGCGCTGCTGGGACGACTGACGCCGGAGGTGCCGGTGCTGTCCGAGGAATCCGGGGAGATTGCCACCGAGACACGTCTCGGCTGGTCGTGCTATTGGCTGGTGGACCCGCTGGATGGCACCAAGGAGTTCGTCAATCGCAACGGTGAATTCACCCTCAATGTGGCGCTGATCGAGCATGGCGTCCCGGTGCTGGGGGTGGTCCACGCGCCGGTGCTGGGGGTGACCTGGTTCGGTGATCAGGACAATGGCGCCTGGCGATCCGAGGGCGAGTCGCGCCAGCCGATCCATGCGCGTGAACTGCCGGACCCCGCAGAGGCCCCCTGGGTGGTGGTGGGTAGCCGCCGCCACGGTGCCGAGGCCTTCGAGGCTTTCTGTGCACGCTTGCCGGCCACCGAGTGCACTTCGATGGGTAGCTCGCTGAAGCTGTGCCTGGTGGCGGAGGGAAAGGCCGATCTCTACCCGCGCCTGGCGCCGACCTGTGAATGGGACACCGCCGCTGCCCAGGCGGTGGTCACCGCCGCCGGTGGACAGGTGCTGGACGCAGAGACCCTTGAGCCGCTGCGCTGCAATCGTGGTGAGTCGTTGCTCAATCCGTTCTTTGTCGTGTGTGGCCAGCGCGACGCGCGCTGGGAGCAGGCATTGGTTGCTGCCCTGGCACAGTAGTGTTTGTGATCTAGAATTTTATGCCGATCCGGGCCGTGGCTCGGATCGGCCTTTTTTGCCACATAGGGCGTTTTCTTTCTGTGGCTTCAGGTGTCCCGAGGGCTGTGGCCCTTGGCGGTACGCTATCCCTGGCTGTCCTGGCCCCATAGGTTTCTCACTCATTTTTCTGAGTTTTTGCTTGCTGGAGGCGCGGCCGTTGGCCCGCCTGAAGGTAGGCTCTGGCGTGGCTATGCTTGAGAAGTGACGAGGAATCAGGCAATTGTCGCAAGGCGCGTTGAGAGATCGCTTGCTGCGGTAGCGGCACAAAAGTGGTAGTAATATGCCTCTTTGGTCGACATGTGCTTCTTTGGTTGAAGCGTCTTTCCCGCATTCTCTCTTGCCGGTGCCGTGACGGACCAGGCATGGGAGATGCGTGCCTTGGCTCGTTGGAGACGGAAGATGAGTGCCTCGGACGATATCCAGGATTTCCTGCGCAAGACCGGTTCCGATACCGCAGGCTACCAGGCGTTTGGTCGCACCAATGAGGAGGCGGGGCAGCCACGCTGGGGGCTGCTTGGCCAGCTCTCGGGCCACGACGTCGATCCTGGTGACAGGCCGTCACGCGCCGAGCCAGGTGCTCGCCTAGAGCCCTTGCAAACGGCAGCCGAGGTGGCCCCTGCGCGCAAGGGGAAGGCCTGGGCGACGCTGGAAAAGCTTCCCGCAGCCCCGGCACCTGAGCCTGCCTGTGGTCCTGCCGCCCGGCCCGCCCCCTCGGCCGTCGCTGAGCGTAGCGAACCACCCGCTGGGCGGCGGGTCGAGCACCAGGCGCCTGCCACCAACGCCTTGAGCGTGGGCGAGGCCTCGCCTCCGGGGGAGGCACGTGTGCCGCCTGCCGGGCGCTTTGGCCATCTGTTTCGCAGTGCCTCGGACAAGGCGTCGTCCGAGGCCGCTACCGGCAAGGAAACGCCGCTGAAACCTCTGCTCAAACGAATCTCTCAATGAATCTGGTTTCCCTGTCGTCGCCCAAGGGCGGCGTCGGCAAGACAACGCTGACCGCCAATCTGGCTCACGCCCTCAAGCGCCTCGGGCACCGGGTGGTGGTCATCGACTTCGACGTGCAGAACGCTCTGCGATTGCACTTCGGGCTGGGATTCGGCGAGGGGCGAGGTTTTGTCGCCCAGGCCGTGGAGATCGATGACTGGCGACGCCTGCTGGTGCCCAGTGCCAGCGGTATCGAGCTGTTGCCCTATGGCGAGGTCAGCGACGCCCAGCGCCTGGCGTTCGAGTCCTGGCTCAGCGCGCACCCCGAAGCGGTGGCCCAGCGTCTGGGGCCTCTGCTGAACGAGCCACGCTGTGTGGTGCTGGCGGATCTACCGCCTGGGCCGTCGCCGAGCCTAACCGCCATGGGTGCTGCCGATGCCATCCAGGTGGCGGTGCTGCTGGCCGACAGTGCCTCGCTGTCGGTGTTGCCGCGTATCGAAGGCGGCGACTTCATGGGGCCTGGTGTCAGGCCCTACTACATCATCAATCAGGTGGATCGACGCCGCAGGCTTTCCAGCGACGTGGCCGACTTCCTGCAGGATCGTCTGGGCAGTCCGTTGCTCGGCAACGTGCATCGTGACGAGGCGATTCCCGACGCGCTGGCCTGTGAGCAGTCGATCTTCGACTACGCGCCAGCCTCGGCGGCGGCCCACGATATCGACACCCTGGCCCGCAGCGTCAGTCGTCTGCTCCCCTCACTCCAGTCCCATGGGGTGGTCGCCCCGGCGCTATAGGATGCCCATGAACGTCTCTTCCTCTGCGTCACTGGGCGCGCGTCTGCTGGCGCTGATCCTGGGGGCGCCCCTGGCTGCTCTGCTTGTCACCACGCCGTTGACCCTGGAGCGCCAGCTGGTGTTCGCCGGTGTCGGCATGCTGGCGTTGCTGGTGCTGGCTCGCCTTCGTGGTGGCTGGGTACGCCAGGCGATGATGCTGCTGTCGGTGCTGGTCTCTACCCGCTACCTGTATTGGCGTCTGAGCGAGACGCTGGTGTTCGATACCCAGGTCGAGGCGGTGTTCGGCTACGGTCTGCTGGCCGCCGAGTGCTACGCCTGGGTGATCCTGGTGCTGGGGTACTTCCAGATCGCCTGGCCGCTGGAGCGGGCGATCCGGCCGATGCCGCCGGATGCGACGCGCTGGCCGACGGTGGACATCTACATCCCCACCTATAACGAGAGTCTCGAGGTGGTGCGGGACACGGTGCTGGCCGCCCAGAACATCGATTACCCGGCGGATCGCATGCGTATCTATGTGCTGGACGATGGCAAGCGACCCGAGTTCGGCGCCTTCGCCGCGGCGGTGGGCGTTGGCTACATCACCCGGGAAGACAACAGTCACGCCAAGGCGGGTAACCTCAATCACGCCATGGGGCTGACTGACGGCGAGCTGATCTGCGTATTCGACTGCGACCATGTGGCGACCCGGGCCTTTCTGCAGGCCACGGTGGGGGAGTTTGTCGCCGACGAGCGGTTGGCACTGCTACAGACGCCTCACCACTTCTATTCCCCGGATCCGTTCGAGCGCAATCTCGTCGCCGGGGCGGACATCCCCAACGAAGGGGAGCTGTTCTATGGGCCGGTGCAGAAGGGCAATGACTACTGGAATGCGGCCTTCTTCTGCGGTTCCTGTGCACTGATGCGGCGTAGCGCGCTGGAAGAGATCGGCGGCTTCGCGGTGGAAACCGTGACCGAGGATGCCCATACCGCCCTCAAGCTGCAGCGGCGTGGCTGGAACACGGCCTTCCTGGGGGTGCGCCTGGCCGCTGGCCTGGCCACCGAGCGGCTGTCTCTGCACATCGGCCAGCGGGCCCGCTGGGCCAGGGGCATGACCCAGATCTTCCGGCTGGACAATCCGCTGTGGGGGCGTGGTCTGCGCCTGCCGCAGCGGCTTTGCTACCTCAACGCCATGCTGCATTTCCAGTTCGCCATGCCTCGCCTGGTGTTCCTGACCGCACCCCTGGCCTACCTGTTGTTTGATCTGCACGTCATTGCCTCGTCGCCGCAGATGATCGCCGTCTACGCTTTGCCGCATCTGTTTCACGCGATCTACACCAACTCGCGGCTGGTGGGGCGCTTCCGCTACTCCTTCTGGGGCGAGATCTACGAAAGCGTGCTGGCCTTTCACTTGCTCAAGCCGACCCTGGTGACTCTGCTCAGCCCGCGTCGGGGCAAGTTCAATGTCACCGAAAAGGGCGGACTGCTGGAGGAGGGCTACTTCGACGGTGAGGCGGTGCGTCCCCATCTGTTCGTGCTTGGCCTGTTGGTGGCGGCGGTGGTGTGGGGGCTGGTGCGGGTCTTCTGGAATGATCTGTTCGATGTCCAGACCAGCGTCATGCTGTTCAACGTGATGTGGGCCTCCGTCAGCATTCTGGTGCTGCTGGCGGCCATCGCGGTGGCGCGGGAAACGCGCCAGCTGCGGCGCTCGGTGCGGGTCGAGGCGCGTCTTCCGGTGGTGTTGCACCTGGCCAGTGGCCATGCGGTGCAGAGCTGGACCGCCAACCTGTCCATGGGGGGCGCCCTGGTGGAGGGCAAGCGCTCGGCCCTGGGCAGCGAGGTGGAGTGCCTGGAGATCACCTTCAATCGACGGGGGCTGATGTTCCCCGTGTGTTCGGTCAATGCTTCCGGTGCCGATGACTCACTGCGCTTTCGTTTTGATGAGTTGCCGCTGCGTCAGCGCAGAGAACTGGTGCGGGTGGTCATGGGGCGTGCCGACGCCTGGATTCCCGAGGCACCGCACCCCCAGGACCGGCCATTGGCGTCACTGTGGCATGTGGTGCGCTCGGTGGTGGGACTGTTCTTCCACCAGTGGCAGCAGAAGGGGCTGCACTTCCGTAGCCCTGTGCGGGGGCTGACCCAGGGGCGCTTTAGCCGAGGTTGGCTGGCGCCGGTGATGCTGGTGGCCACCATCGTGCTCGGGGTATTGATGGTCTCGCACCGGGTCTGGGCCCAGGTCCCGGCGCCGACGATCGGCGTGACGCACGAGGCCGGCGGTTTTGGTGACGTGCCGGGTGACACCTCGGTACCGGGCGAGACGTTGCCTCCGCTGCGTTTCGGCGAGGACGGCCGGCTGGATCTGGACAGTGTCAGCCAGCCGTTGCAACCGACCCGGCGCGAGTTGTCGATCCCGCTGCTGGCCGCTGACGAGACCTTGCGCCTGACCCCGAACACCCGGCTTTCGGGCACTGCATTCTCGCTGCGCGATGATGAGGTGGCGGTGGCTGCGTCGCTGTCGCTGTCGTTGTCACACAGTGACCTGCCGGCCGGCAGCCAACTCGGGGTGCTGCTCAACGGCGAGACGCTTCAGACCATCGACCTTGACCAGTTCAACGCCGGCGGCATGACCCAGCGCCTGGATATCCCTTCGGCCCTGATCCTGCCCTTCAATCGCCTGGAGTTTCGCCTGCTGGGGCAGGCGACCCAGCAGTGCCACGGTGATGACCAGGCCGTCGGCAGGGTGGAGATCGCCCCCGAATCCAGGCTGGCCTTGACCCTGCAGCGGCTGCCGACCCCCGACGAGCTGGCCCGCCTGCCGAGGCCCTTCATCGATGCCGCGACGGCGGATGTCAGTCGGGTGGCGATGGTGATGGCCCGCGATGCGTCTGAGGCCCAGTTGCGCGGGGCGGCCATCATTGCCTCGCACTTCGGACGCTACGCCGAGGCCGGGCAGCTACAGGTCGATGCACTTTACGATCGCCTGCCGCTGGACAACGCGGTGGTGATCGG
>DJIP01000202.1:0-1573 GCA_002433675.1 Halomonas halophila | reverse complement strand
CCCAATCCGCGCAACCCGCTGTTCAAGCTGCTGCTGGTGGTGGGCAACAGTGACGTCGAGGTGGCCCGGGCCGCCCGCGGCCTGGCGCTGTCGGGACTCGGGGAGAGTCGCGATAGCGCAGCGCCGGTGACGTTGAGTGGCGAACGGCTGCGCCTGGATGACGAACGACTGAGCCCGCCAGCCCCTCGCGAGCCCTATGACGCGCCGCGCTGGGTCGATGTCGAAACCCCGGCCAGCCTGGCCACATTGGGCGAACCCGAGGGCTTCGTGGCACGCGGGCTGTCCGCCCGGGAGCACGCCCTGAGCCTGAGGGTGCCGCCGGATCTGTTTCTGTGGCCCGGTCAGAACTATCGGCTGAGGGTCGACTATCGTTTTCCCGACGAGCCCTGGCTCGACCCCATCGCCTCGAGCCTCGATGTCAGCCTCAACGGCGAATATCTCGCGGCCTTGCCGGTGGAGTCGGGCAAGGCGCTGGAGCGGCTGTGGCAACGCCTGGTAGGCGCCGGCCGGGAGCAGAGCGCCGAGGTCCTGCTGCCCAGGGACCTGCTCTACGGCAACAATCGCCTGCAGTTCTACTTTCACCTGGCGGTGGCAGACGGGGTCGACTGCGCGCCCGGGCTGGGTGAGGACGCTATCAGCCGAATCCTGCCCACCACCACGCTGGACCTGCGGCGGGCAGAGCACTTCAGCGTCATGCCGTCGCTGTCGTCCTTCGTCAGCGCGGGGTTTCCGTTCTCGCGTCAGGCGGATCTTGGCGCCAGCGTGGCGCTGGTGCCCGAGGCCCCCGACGAGAGCGAGCTGTCGGCGCTGTTGACCAGCGTGGGCCGTATCGCCGGCGCTACCGGTTATCCCGCCCTTGGCATCGAGGTGCGTCGAGGGCTTTCCCTCACCGGTGATCTGGTCGATAAGGATCTGCTGGTGGTCGCCGACCTCGCCAGCCTGGCGCAGATGTCGCTGTTCGACGCCGGCGTTTACCGGGCCGACGAAGGGCGTCTGACGGTGGCCGAGGTGCCCTGGATGGAACGCTGGCGCTACTGGCTGTTGGGTGACTGGCGGCCGCTGTGGCGAGAGGCCGCCCAGGCGCTGCAGGACAGCGAGGTGTCCCAGGGGCTGGTCAGCCTGCCGTCACCCTTGAACCGTTCGCGCTTCGTGGTCGCGGCGGTCGCCGACGACGCCGAGGCGCTGCCGTCGCTGGTGGCGCGACTGGGCGACGATGAGATCAGCCGCTCGGTGTATGGCGATCTGGCGCTGATTCCTGTCGAGGGCAGTGCCGAGAGCTTTCGCGCAGGGCCGCGTCAGGGCGTCGGCGAGATGCCCTGGCACATGAGGTTGCGCTGGATGCTGGGCCAGAACCTGGTGGCCATGGCGGTTCTGCTGCTGGTGGTGGTGACACTGCTGGGGCTGGTCTGCCACCGAGGACTGGCTCGCCGTGCTGCACGGCGCCTGCAGGGGGGCCAGGCCGACGATCCTGAAGCCCAGGCCGACGCTCCTGAAGCCCAGGCCGACGCTCCTGAAGCCCAGGCCGACGCTCCTGGAGGCCGTGTCGACCCCCCGGTGGCCGACGGCAAGGGAC
>DJIP01000342.1 GCA_002433675.1 Halomonas halophila | reverse complement strand
GAAGTAGGCGCCCGCCTCCCAGGTAAACCAGGGCAGGCCGCACTCGGCGATGGCGATATCCAGGTGCTGGCCTTCGCCACTGCGCTGGCGGTGGATATAGGCCGCCAGGATCGAGTAGATGGCGGTCAGGCCGGCGCCGATATCGTAGACGGCGACCCCGGTCTTGAGCGGACGCCGGCCAGGCTCCCCGGTCATCGACATCAGCCCGCTCATGCCCTGGGCCACCAGGTCGAAGCCGCCCTTGTGACGCGACGGACCGGTCTGGCCATAGCCCGAGATCGAGCAGTAGATGAGCCCCGGGTTGATCGCCTTGAGGCTGTCATAGTCGATCTTCAGCGACTGGGTGACGCCGGGTCGATAGTTCTCGACCACCACGTCGGCTTCCCTGGCGAGGCGATAGAACACCTCGCGTCCCTTCTCTTCTTTCAGGTTGAGCGAAATGCTCTTCTTGTTGCGGTTGATCTGGGCGAAACAGGTCGATTCGTCCTCGACGTAGGGGCCCATCTGGCGGCTGTCGTCGCCGCCGTTGGCCTTCTCGACCTTGATCACCTCGGCGCCCATGTCTCCCAGCACCATGGTGCAGTAGGGGCCGGCCATGATCTGCGAGACGTCCAGTACCTTGATCCCATCGAGTGGCAGCATTGTGGTTCTCCTTGCCCCAGGGCCTTTATCGGCCCTGCCAGCGGAAGGGTGTCTTGTTGACGAACTTGTCCACCGCGGCCTTGAAGTCGCGGCTGGTGTAACAGGTGGCGATCCAGTCGTCGCTGGCGTCGAAGGCCGGGCGGCGCTGTTCGATGACCCGCTGGATCACCTCCTTGGCCGCCCGCACGGTCAAGGGGGCACGCTCCTTGAACGCCTGCGCCTGCTCGGTCACCGTCGCCTCGATGGTCTCGGCGTCGACGATCTCGCCGACCAGGCCCAGTGCCAGGGCCTCCTCGGCACGTACCAGCTCGCCCGCCATCAGTACCTGCTTGGCCCGGGCGATGCCGGCGTGCTCGACCAGCCGCGAGACGTTGGTGATCGACAGGCAGTTGCCCAGCGTCCTGGCGATGGGGATACCGAACTTGAGACTCGGTGTCGCCAGGCGGAAATCACAGGCCAGGGCGATGGCGGCGCCACCGCCGACACAGAAGCCTTCCAGCAGCGCCAGCGTCGGCAGCGGCAGCTTCTCCACCCGCCCGACCACCCGGTCGATGCGACGCTCGTAGGCGATGGCGTCTTCGCCCTTGTCGAAGGCAGCGAACTGCTTGATGTCAGTGCCGGCGACGAAGGCTTCTCCGCCGGCGCCACGCATGACTACCGCGACCAGCTCCGGGTCGTTCTCGATGGTCTCGCAGTGGGCCTCGAGCTGGTCGTACATCTGCCAGGTCATGGCGTTGCGGCTGGCGGTGCGATCGAAGGTCAGCCAGGCGACGCCATCTTCGCTGTGGTAGTGCACCTGGCCCTGATCGTTGTCGCTCATGTCGTTGTTCTCCTTGTGGTGGTCGCGATCACACGCCGTAGATCAGGTTGACCAGCGCCAGGGCCACGGCGGGCACGTAGGTGTTGATCAGCAGGATCACGAACAGCACCGCCAGGAACCACAGATTGGTGCGCGTGGTAGCCCAGATGTCGGCCTTGGCGATGGAACAGGAAGCGATCAGCACGCTGGCCACCGGCGGGGTCTGCTGGCCGATGGCCAGGTTCAGCGTCACGATCAGGCCGAAGTGCAGCGGATCGATGCCCACCGCGGTTACCAGCGGCAGCACGATTGGCACCACCAGGATGATCGCCGCCGCCGAGTGCAGGAAGATGCCCAGCACCAGGAAGATGACGTTCAGAAGCGCCAGTACCACGTACTTGTTGTCGGTCATCTCGGCGATCGAGTTGGCCAGTTGCTGGGGAATCTGGGTCTCGGTCAGATACAGACCGACCACCGCCGAGGATGCCACCAGCAGCATCACTACCGCCGTCTGGACACCGGCGTCGAGACAGGCCTTGTAGAAGATCTTGAGGCTGAACTCGCGATAGATCACCGCGCTGATGAAGATCGCCACGACCACCGCCAGCGCCGCGCCCTCGGTGGCGGTAACGATGCCGCCGAAGATGCCACCAAGGATGATGACCGGAATCAGTAGCGCCCAGATGGCGCCCTTGAAGGCCTTCCACAGACGCGATGCCTGGAAGTTCTGCTCCGCCGGCAGGTTGTGACGACGCGCCAGGAAGTAGCACATGGCCGCCAGCCCCAGGGCGCCGAGCAGGCCCGGGAAGATACCGGCGACGAACATCTTGACCACCGACTCACCGGACATGACCGCGTAGAGGATCATCGGGATCGAGGGCGGCAGGATGATCGCCAGGCTCGCGGCAGACGACGAGATGGCGGCGGCGAACTCCTTGGAGTAGCCCTTCTTACGCATGGCCGGAATCAGGATCGAGCCGATCGCCGAGACACCGGCAACGGCAGAGCCCGAGATTTCGGCAAAGAAGATCGAGGCGCCGATGGTCACCATGGCGAGACCGCCCTTGATGAAACCGACCATGGCCGAGGCCAGATCGATCAGACGGCGCGAGATGCTCGAGGCGTTCATGATGGCGCCGGCCAGGATGAACAGCGGAATCGCGATCAGCGGGAACTTGGTGGCACCGTCGAACATCACCATGCCGACGTTGGGCAGGGCCAGGGTACCGTAGCTGGCCACGGTGGCCAGGGCGCCGACGAGACCGAGGGCGATGGCCACCGGCACGTTGATCAGTATCAGCCCGATCAGGCCGAAGAACATGGAAACAATGATCATGGGGTTCTCCTCGTCAGCTGGCGCGCTGCGGACCGGTGGGTGAATCGTCGGTACGCACGTCGTCGGCCAGCACACCGGCCTC
>DJIP01000189.1:25203-26245 GCA_002433675.1 Halomonas halophila | reverse complement strand
GGCGTGGTCGGGGTGTCATCGGGGACGATTGCCAGCCTGTTGTCTCGCGGATCTCCATCATGGCTGTTGGTTCCCCCCGCCCGCGGTAAAAGCTCTTCGGGAGGCAGCGGGCCGAACTGATACTTGAGTGGCGTGACTTCCTCCACGATCCTCAGAAGCCGAACGAATTCATGCCCTTCGTTGCCATCACCAGCACTTCCCGACGAACCCGCCTGGGGAATAATATCTGCATAGTTCGAACCACTACCATCAAGAGCCTGCAGCAGGTGATCGAGCCGCTCCCCTTCGAGGGGCTCGCCCGACGGAAAATCACTCCCATCCCCCTGGCCAAAGGGTATGCTCAACTGCTGATTTGCGTCGACGACGAGCAACTCCCCCTCTTTCCCCCAATCGACTCGAGCCACTCCCGTCGGCCCTGTTACCAGAACACTTCCTTCCTCAAGGCGATCTCCCACCTCGGCCACCGTCATGTTTCCTTCGGCGTCTTTAATCCAAACGTCCCCGGAAACGGCGACAATTACGGCATCTTCCATGATACTTTCCCTTTACCTGACATGTTTGCGGCCATACAACACAAAATATGTAAGCCAAGGGACAACACACACTGTACTCAAGGACAATCTTTAAACAAAAAGAGAAAAAACCATCGAATCAGCAAAACAAAATACAACCATCATTCCAAAAAGAACCACCATTGGGTGATACTGCCTACGACCTTCGCTATCGGCGCCCGTCGCATCCATTACCGGTAGCCATTGGAAACCGAGCATGGCAAGAGTGTTTACCTTTCAAATAGCACACATAAAAAAGGCCCGGCATCGCCAGGCCCATTTGCAAGAATGTGACTTCAGTCGACAATCAATTGCCCATCATCAATCATCTGCTGCAGCACCTGCTCACCACTTCCGGCAGCGCCAAGACCGCCCAGTTCGATGGTCAAGTCAGCGTTGCTTCCAGATGCGTCGATTCCGCCACCGGTCTTGATCTTCAGGAGGATGTCCTCGCCTTCGTCGACGGCCACCAGATAGCTGGACAGGTCCGA
>DJIP01000189.1:0-24819 GCA_002433675.1 Halomonas halophila | reverse complement strand
CCGAGAGTGAAGTCCTCGATACGATCAACAGAAGGCGCCTCGGCGTCTGCTGTCTCCCATACAAATTGATCACTATCCAGACCTCCCCACAGCACATCATCGCCCTTACCACCCACGAGCACATCCTGTCCTGCTCCGCCTATCAGGACATCATCGCCTTCTTCTCCATACAGTTCATCGGTACCACCATCCTGGCGCTCCAGGTTCATCAGTGATGCTGTGTTGGCCAGCACATACGCCTTGACCTCATCAGCACTTGGCGCTACACCATTGCCAAATTCGGGAGACCACTTCAGAAACTCATAGAGCCCTTCATAACCTAGACCATTGTGCTTTCCCGATGAAAACTCCTCCCCAGAATCGCCATTGACCCATTCGAGACCATCCGAGTTGACCGTGTCTCCAAAGACAAGATCATCCCCTGCCCCCGCAAACACCTGATCACTCCCCAGGGGCTCAAGGTCCGAGGTACTCGACCCCGTATCAAGAGCAAGGTTCAGATCGTCCTCGGTGTTGACCACGTTGATCTCACCGGCGGAACCGATATAAGTATTGCCGTCTTCCAAGGCTGTCTCGACATCACTCGTCAGGAAGTCCGTATTGTCAAAATGGCGGATGTAATCAACCAGGCTATCTTCCCCTATTCCAATCCCGTGGACCGAATCGGCCACTTCAAGCAGTGCTTCGAAAGACGCCACCGACTCCTCCACCGCCGCAAGAGAACCGGGTTCAAGTGGATCCGGGATCACCAGCTTGCCCTCCTCGTCGAGCCAGACGGTCGGTAGCCCGTCGGTGACAAAGACCGCCGTTGACTCGAAGCTATTGATGTCCGCCATGCGGGTGAGGAATTCGGTACTGGCAACGAAGCCTGCATCGAAGTTGGTGGATCCTTTGGCTTCCATTCCGAGAATATAGGCCCTGGCCGCTGACAGGTCAGCACTACTGAAGTCTTCGAACACGACAGGATTTCGCGCTACACCATCGAAATCGATCAGTTGAAGATTCAAGGTACCTTCGAAGTCTGCCAGGGTCTCGAGCTGTCGCAACATGGCCGCCTTGAGCAGCTCAAGGCGGGTATAATTACCCATTCCATCGGGCCTTGCGGTATCGACCTCCGCATTCATGCTGACCGACGAGTCGAGGATGAAGGAGAGGTTATAGTCGCCCGCAGGGTCGATGATGATTGTTGCTCCGCCCTTGTCCGCAATGACGACATCGTCGCCCCCACCCGTGGTGATAGCATTGTTTGCATTGTTGCTGACCACAAATTCACCCGGGCCTGCCAGAACCAGAGGAAGCTCACCGGACGCCTTGTCACCATCGCCATCGGCAGCCTCGAGAGGCAGTAGCACCTCTACATCCCCTGGAGCAGCACCACGGACGATGTCGACGCCGCCTAGCCCAAAGGGCTCACCGTCGCCACCTTCGATGATGATGGCCTGGATGCCCTCGGCGCTACTGAGGACAAAGGACCAGCCATCCTGCAAGCCTTCCACCCTGAGATTCCCACCGGAGACCTCGATCTGCACTTCCGACGTTACATCCACGCCCCGTTGATCGAGAATACGTAGATCTGCGACCGACAGGGGCAGCGGTTCATCTACCCCCTGTTGTGACGAATAGGCCCGGGCGCTGAGTACAAGCGTGGCCCGGGCATTGTCGGCGCCAACGATCGAGACGCTCTGGCGAAACTCGCCGACACGCACATGAGAGTCCCAGGACACCACTCCGCCAGCTTCCTCGGCCCCCGCGACCATGTCGACACGCAGTTGATCACCTTCCTCAATCTGACCTGGACCGACGGCGAGCACCCCGTCGGTAACCCCTATACCGGCCACCGCTGAGAACACCAGCTGCGAATCGGAATCACTCTCGGATACATCCAGCACACCCTGGGCCTCGCTATCCGATATTGCGATGGCCTCGATATCGCCATCGAGCCGAGTGAACACGGACAGCTCACCTTCCTCGACAACCAGCCTGGCCTGGTTGCCCGACTCATCCAGCACCACGTTGAAGCCAGCCTGCCCGGTCGCCGTCACCGCCTCCAGCTCGACCCCACTGTCGGCCAGTCGCCAGAACAAAGGACTACCATCCAGCATGATGTCGTTGCCATTGACGTCTTCCACCGCCGCCCCCTCCAGCGCACCTACGAAGCGGATCGGCGCCCCTTGGGCGTCCGCACCGTAACCGCCCGGAAGCGCCAGATCTCCCGTGCTGCCATTCTCAAGCAGTAAAGCTTCCGAGACGATGCCCTCCGGCGCATCATCATCGATGCGAATGTCGAGCTGGCCGGACGCCTCGCTACCGTCGACGTCGGCGACGGTGTAGCCGACCGACAGGGCAAGATCGTCCTCGGTGGAGTTTTCGGGATGGTCCAGCGGGCGCAGCAGACTCACCTCGAAGGCACCGCTGGCAAGGTCTGTCAGCGTGATGCGCAGCGCCTCCTCCCCCGCCGCCGTGGCCGCCACCAGGCTCAGGCCATCAGACGACAGGGTGTAACTCAGCGCCTCACCGGCGGAGCTCAGCGCCGGCAGGCCCGCCAGTGACCACGTAAAGGCGCCACTGGCCGCTGGGCCATCGTCGCCCAAGTCGTAGCCGAGCACACCGGTGATGACCGTGGCTTCGCCAGCAACGTCGCCATCACCGCCAGGGTTACCGCCATCCAGGCCATCCTCGTCGAGCACCACCTCGGCCGGCGCCGCATCCGGATCGCCCCCATCCGTGGGCGTAGTGGGGCCGGCTGCGTCGAGGATCTCGATGCGCTGGCGAGCGTCGGCTCGATCACCGTCCCCGTCGGTCTGCATCAGACTGAACGCCACCGACGGGAATGCTCCCTGATCGAGCCCGACGGCAGCGGTGAACGACCAACTGCCATCCGCCGCGACGATCAACCGTCCTTCCTCGAGCACGATCTCCTGGCCCAGTGCGAAGGACTCATCGATTCCCGCAACCGCCACAACGAGGCTGGCGACACCATCGGCACCATCGACGGCGCTCCAGCTCCCCTCGACGGTATTGCCTTCCCCCACCTCGACTGGGCCGCCCAGCTCGATACCGGGAACATCATCGAGAATCAGCACATCCAGGCTGGCGGTGCGGCCGTCACCATCGGCATCCGTCACCGTCACATCGATCTGCTCCAGAAAGCCGCCATCGGTCGCCCCCTGCGTCTCGTCATTGTCGACGGCATTGGTCAGTTCGAAATGGTAAAGCACGGTGCCGCCTGTGGCGTCTCCCTGAAAACCATCCAGCCAGAGCAGGCCATGGGGTGTCGCCAAGGACCTGGGAGCCTCTACCAGGGACTGCAGGTCCTCCAGCGTCAAAGTGAGCTCACCCCCTAGCGTCAGCGCGCCGAGACCATCGGGAGTGTCGAAGTTGAAACTGCTGGACTGCTGCAAGGCGCCCGCAGATGGAGAACTTCCCTGGGCCAGCCCGGACTCTCGTACCACCAGCTCGGCACCTTCCAGTCCTCCCGGAAGATCACCACCGTCAGGGTCGATACCGGCACCATCGGGACCACCATCGAGGCCACCGAGGCTGACATCATTGTCCTCTTCCTGCTCGCTTTCCTCCTCACCGGGATTGTCGCCGTCGACGATATCCCCCAGGAATAGTCGAGGCTCTTGACCATCGGCAGCGTCCAGGCCGTACTCGAAGGCCAGTGGAGAAACCTGCTCGAGAATACGTAAAAGACGGACGAAAGAATGCCCATTGTCATTGCCGGGCCCAGCCCCCGGACCCGCGTCAGGATCCTCGAAGGCATCGAAGAGGTCCCGGTCCGATTCCAGCACCTCGAGCACCCTTTCCAATTGCTCATCTTCCAGCAGCGAAGCCTGGATCAACTCGGACGGGACATTCTGCGCCAGAAGCAACTCATCAGACGGAAGCGATTGGCCGTCACCCTGGCCCAGCGGCATCTCCATGGTCTCGCCTGCCACAAGCACCAGCGGTACCTGTCGGGAATCCGACGAAACAACCACCCGCCCGTCATCTCCAGCGACAAGCCTCTGACCTGGTTGCAGCACATCGCCAGGCCTGGCGATATGCTGTTCGCCTGCCTGGTCGACAATCCACACTTTTCCTGCGGTAGCAATGATATTCATGGGTTTAGCCCCGTGCTTTCTGCTTATTGGGTTTCCACAGAAAATAGGGGCGGTCCCGAACGGGCGATACTGTCTAGTAGGTCAGGTGGGAGAATTCTCCAACGCAACTACCCACAAAAGCACAGTTAAGAAGTGTTTATTACAGAATATAGAGAGATTTTCCTACCTCACTCTATTCTTTCCCAAGGCTGAAAAATAACGGCACTATTCGGAAGCTCTATTCCCGGAGAGGTGCAGATACCTGGTCGCCCCGACGGGACGACATCCGATAAACCCATCTAAAAAAGACAAGGGGGCAAAAAGCCCCCTTCTACCTATCACGCGGTAATGACGAACACATTCGCCGTCAACGATCCCTGGAAAGGCGCAGGATCAACTGCATCCGATCCTTGACGCCCAGCTTGCGAAAGACTGCCCCAAGATGGGCCTTGACGGTGCGCTCGGTGATACCGAGTTCTCGCGCCACCACCTTGTTGCTCTGGCCCTCGGCGACGGCCAGGGCAACATCCTTCTCGCGCTCCGTCAGACCTTCCAGCATGTCATGGTGCACCGCAGGCGCCCCACCCATGGCCTTGAAGACGCCACCCACCAGGCTGTCCATCAACTCGGGCCACAGCCAGATGCCCCGGTGTCGCACCACGACATCGACCTGACGCAGGACTTCAGGGGTCGAAAGTGCATGGACATAGCCCCGGGCACCAGCAGTGAAGGCCTGGTACGCCTCGGCGGAATGTGGATTGAAGGACAGCACCGACACCAGCACACCCTTGGTGGTCAATCGTGTGCACAGCCCCGCCCAGTCCCCGGCCTCTACCACTACCCAGGCCAGATCACCCTTGACGGCATGGTCGACGACACTATGAGGAGCAACAACCTCCAGATCACTGAAGGCGTCATTCCAGCGCGGCACCTCGCTACTTCCTTGGTAGACCAGGTATCGGGTCATTACCGCTCTCCCATCGCGTTACCCCAGGCACGCAGTACCGGCTTCAAGAGGAACTGCATCACCGTGCGCTTGCCGGTCAGGATATCCACCTGAGCGGTCATGCCCGGAATGACATCCACCGATTCGGCTTCCGCGGTGTCTTCGGTGCGTACACGAACCCGATAGTAGGTGTTGCCCTCTTCATCGGTGGTAGTGTCCGCGCTGATGTGCTCCAACTGGGCATCCAGCCCACCATAGATGGAAAAATCATAGGCCGTCAGCTTGATGGTCGCGGGCAAGCCCGGGCGTAGAAATGCGATGTCCTGCGGCGCGATCTTGGCCTCGACCACCAGGGCGTCGTCGGTCGGTACGATATCGATCACTTCCTGGCCAGGCTGGGCCACCCCGCCGATCGTATTGATCGCCAGACGCTGAACGACACCATCGACCGGCGAGCGTATCTCGGAGAGACGCACCCTGTCCTGGAGCCCTTCGCTGGACTCGTCCAGGGCCGACAGTTCACCCAGGGTCGCCGACAACTCCTGACGCCATTCATTGCGCGCCTTCGCATCGACCTCGCGAAGCTCACCCAGTGCCTCCTGAATTGCCGACTCCAGCCGCGACACCTGAGCCGTTGCTTGATTGCGCTCACCACTCGCCCTGGAGACCTCACGCTGCAAGCGCAGCACTTCGACCTCAGAGACCGCGCCGCTGGACAGCAATGGGCGCGTCATGTTGAGTTCCTGGCTGGCAAGATTCAGCTCGCGACTGGCCGCGTTGCGACGCGCAGTCGCCTCGTTCAACTCTGCCCTGCGCTGAGCCAGCCGCTCCTGCAGTATCTGCTTCTGCTCGTCCAGGGTTTCCAGACTGCTCTGATAGAGCTCCCGCTCGCGGGAGACGATATTCGGCGCCTGCTCGATCAATGCCTCCGATGGAGAAAATTCCGACCCTGTGGCCAACGCCCTCAACCGCTCGGCCTTGGCCTGCAGGGTTTCCGCCTTGGCCCGGTTCTCGTTGAAATTCGAGAGAAAACGCGTCGGGTCGATGCGCATCAGCAGATCACCGGTGGAAACGAAGTCACCTTCGCTGACGCGAATCTCCTGGACCACCCCTCCATCGAAGCTTTGTACGCGCTGGAGCTGGCTGGAGGGAATGACTCTGCCACTACCCCGAGTCACCTCATCGATCGGCGCAAAACACGCCCACACGATGACGCAGATGATCGCTACCACGACCATGTAGAGCATCAGCCTGGCGCGCAGCGGATCCTGCTGCATCCGTGCCCAGTCAGCGTCACTCGCCCAGTCTCTGTTGAGATGGGATGCGCTGACCCGACGCGCAAACAACCGGTCGATAAAGGGACGGAAGACCTTGCCACCTTTACGTGATACGCGACCGACGCCTTCGAATCCCTTCTGTTCGGCACTCTTGCTGGACATCAGCTGGCCCTCCCGATCTGGCCTTTGCGCAGCGCATCCATGACGCTGTCACGCTCACCATCTGCCACCACCTTGCCGGAGTCGATGACCACGATACGATCCACCAGCGACAGCAGGGACGTGCGGTGAGTCACCACCACCATCGTCTTGCCGCCGGCATAGTCCTTGAGGTTGCGCTTGAAGGCCTCCTCGCTGGCGTGGTCCATGGCACTGGTCGGTTCGTCCAGCAACAGGATCGCCGGATCGTGCACGATGGCACGGGCGATCGCTACCGCCTGCTTCTGACCACCCGAGAGCATCTGTCCGCCCTCGCCCACCTGCAGTTCGACGCCCTGGGGATGGGTACTGACGAGACCGTCGAGCCCACTGATGCGAATGGCCTTCAGCAACAGATCGTCATCCACCCCTTCGCTGCCGGCACCGGCGATGATGTTATCCTTCAATGAACCGTAAAACAGGCGAACGTCCTGAGGCACATAGCCGATGTGACGCCTCAACTGCAGAGGGTCAAACTGACGAATGTCCACATCATCGATCAGCACGGCACCAGACGTCGGCTGGTAAAGACCCAGCAACAACTTCTGCAGCGTGGTCTTGCCACAGCCCACGCGCCCCAGCAATGCCACCTTCTGACCTGGCGCTATCGACAGGGAGACGTCGCGAAGACTGTCATTCTCGGCCTGAGGGTAGCGGAAGGTGACCTTGTCGAATTTCACCAGCCCCTTGACCGCGGGACGATCGATGTAGCTCTTTTCCTCGCGTTCCACCGGCATTTCCATCACCCGGTCCAGCGACTCAAGCGCCGTGGCCGATTGATGATACTGAGCGAGCAATGCGGCGGCCTGGCTGACCGGCGCCAGCGCACGAGACGACAGCATGTAGGCTGCGATCAGTCCGCCCTGGGAGAGATTGCCATCGATGATCAGATAGACGCCGATGAGGATGACGCAGATGCCGACGGTATTCTGGGTCCACTGAGCGATACTGGTGACCGAGGTTCCAAGAAACTTCAACTGGGCACCGGTGCGTGAGAGGAAGGCACTGGCCTGCTCCCATTGCCCCTGCACTCGGCTCTCGCCCCGCAGTGTCTTGACCGTCTCCAGCTGGGAGACCGATTCCACCAGGGTAGCGTTACGTTGCGCCCCTACCTTCAAGGTGGTTTCCGACAAGTCGTGCAATTTGCCTTGCGCACCGAGGGCATACAGCAGAATAAACAGCACACCGACCACGATGGGAATGACCAGGGCAGGGCCTATCAAGCCAATGATGGCGATAAACATCAGAACGAACGGCAGGTCCACCATGGCGATCACGGTGGCGGAACCGATAAAGCTCCGAACCGACTCGAAAGACTGCAACATCGAGACAAAGGAGCCGGTCGAGGCAGGTTTGGCTTCCATCCGCATGCCCATGACCCGTGACATGATACGCGACGAGAGCTTGACGTCGGCACGACTGGCCGCAAGATCGACAAAGCTTGAACGCATCAACCGTAGCGTCAAGTCGAATGCCAGTACGATCAGGGCACCGATGGACAACACCCACAAGGTCTCGGTGGCGTGATTGGGCACCACGCGATCATAGACATTGAGAACAAACAGCGGCATCGCCAACGCGAAGATATTGATGGCGACCGAGCCTAATATCACGTCACGGTAAAGGCGCCTATTTTCCTTGATCACGCTCCAGAACCAGTGTCCCGAGCGCTTTTCGTTGACATCCTTTGAGCGGGCATCGAAACGGAAGCGCGGCCGGGTATAGATCGCCGTCCCGCTGTACCGCTCGTGGAGCTCGTCCAGAGAGATTTCTACCGACGCTTGACCCAGTTCCGGGTATATCACCTGCGCGGTACGCGCCTTGACGTCGATATCCAGTAACGCGCAGGCTCGCCCCGGTTCCAGCAACAGCACGACGGGGAATAGCGCAGGATTCAACTGAACGAGGCGACTCTTGACGATTCGCGCCGTCAACCCGGCACGCTCTGACGCCCGGGGGAAGATCCCGGGCGTCAGCGCACCGTCTTCAAGCGGAAGTCCCGCTGTCAGGGAATCGGCACTGACATCATGCTCGTGGTAGTGCGCAATCGACAGCAGCACTTCCAGCAATTCATCTTTGACGGGGCCTCTGCCATCATCCTGCTCCTGCGCGTCAGGTGTTGTAATTTCCGTTTCATCCGCAACTCGTGAATCGTCCACGTAAACCTCTCTGTCGGCCGATGGCTGTACCAGAACGTCCTTTCCGTGCGACTCGACCTGTCATCCCTGCGTCGACACGGCTCCCTTTGCTGAAATGCAAGGACCAGAACGTGGCAGTTGCATTCACACCCCGGGAAATCGCGCCCCCATGACGAGGGCGCTATCTTCCACTGGAAGCTTCTAGCCCTCCAGGCTACGGTTCTCTACCCCACGCGCCCAGGCAAGAGACACGCTGTCATCACCGGCAGAAGCAGGCAAGGCCCCCATATCCAGATTCTCGCCGCTGCGCTCCAGGGTGATTTCCACTCGACGGTTCTGGCGACGACCTTCAACGGTGTCGTTGGACTGGACAGGCCGATGCGAGCCGTAGCCCCGGGTTTCAATCAAGGAAGCATTGACGCCCTGACTGACCAGGTACTCACCCACCGCTGCCGCTCGATTACGCGATAGAGGATCATTGATCGCGTCGGTACCCGAAATGTCCGCATGGCCAGCGATAAACACGCGGACCAGATCGTTGCGACCACGGATGCGGTCAGCCAAGGCGCTCAGTTCACGCTTGGCGCTCTCGCTCAGAACGTAGCTATTGATCTCGAACAGAGCGTCCGCAGGCATCACGACGTCCGGAGCACGTGTGGAGCCGGTGAGCTCCTCAATGCTATAGGAGCGCGGGCCAACGGCAGGACAGACGATATCCGGTGTGATCGACACACCGTTGCTGTCCAGCTCGGCGAGGGTCGGCAGACCATCCTTGCGCACTTCGAGCACTTCCAGCAGGCTTCCGGTGGCACGCAGGGTACGCGCATCGGCCAAGGCGACGTCATACTGCGCATTCACATAGGCACGACTCGCCTCAAAGTACTCGTTCTCGATGTCCAGCAAGTCGAGCAGTGAACGCTGACCAATATCGAACTGTTGCTTGTACGCCCCACGAACACGATCGGTCGTCTGACGGTGCTCGTTCAGATACTCGAGCTGGTCGCGCAGACGACGTGTATCGTTGTAGGCGATGGTAGTGGTCTGACGGATGTCGACGCAGGCCTTGTCACGCAGATTGACCGCCTGCTCGACGCGATCACTGGCAGCACGGAATGACGCCAGGTCGCTGCCGCCGCGATAGAGATTGAGGCTGCCTACCAGCTCGATGCTGTGACGATCTTCGTGTTCGTTGTCGGAGATGAAGTCCCCGTCGGTATCACTGCCCTTGTAGGTACCACTGCGGCCCACCAGGTCAAGCCTGGGATGGAAGGGTGACTTGGTGCCTTCACGCTCGGCGCGAGCCGCTTCGATATTCTCGATGGCGGCGTGGAAGTCCGGGTTACCTTCGTAGGCCAGCTGCAACGCCTGGGCGACGTCAGCGGGTAGCTGCTCGGCGAAGGTCGGCGCCGGCGCCAGCGCTTCCGGGGGCAATTCACCCACCAGACGCTGGAATCGCGCAGACACATCGTGGAGGTTAGAGGCTTCGGTAATCAGGTTGGACTCGGCCAGTGCCAGACGACCGCTGATCTGCTCGAGATCCACGCGACGGCCGGCACCAGACAGCGCACGGGCCTCGATCTGCTGATACACCTCAAGGTGCTTCTGGTAATTCTCCTGGGCCAGGCCCACCAGTCGACGATAACGCTGCACATCGAGGTAGGCGTTGGTCGCGTCCAGCGCAGCGTCCTGACTGGCCCCCAGCAGTTCGTAGTAACGCACCAATTCTGCCCGGCTCAGACGCTCGACCTCACTGGCAGTAGCGAAGCCGTCATAGATCATCTGGTTGAGCGTCACCTCGGCATAGTCGGTGTCGTAGCTTCCCTGCTGATCGTTCTGGCGATCCTCGAGGCCGACGCCGGCATTGATGTCAATCTGAGGCAGGTAGCCACCAAAGGCCACTCGCTCGTCGTGGCCCGCTGCCTGGAAGCCGTTCCAGGCCGCCAGTACCTCAGGATTGGTATTGATGGTCTGTTCCACGACGTCACGCAGGGTCGCCGCTCCCGGCGATGTCGTGCCAGGCGGCAGAGCCTGCGCATCCTGGGCCATCACTCCTGAAGCCAGCAGCATCGACGACGAGGTCAAGGCGATGGCACTTACCAGCGGCCGCAACATGGAAGAGCGGGCTTCTCGGCAGATCGTTTTCATTCGTGTTCCCTTAATTATCAATGGCCGCAGCCAGTACAGTTGAATCTAGTACCAACGAACTAGTCCAACAACCCTGTATTCTGCTGGACCAGCCGTGCTGCTTCGGCGCTACCATTCTCATTATCCCCGGGATGGGCGAGCAGTTTCCCTGTAGCGCCGATTGTCGAGCGCTTTCCCAACGCTGCTAATACCCCACCCAACTACAACTACAATACTCGCACACTTGATCACATTCGGTAACAACCGGCTGTCCAGCGCTCCCTGGGTTCGGCAAAACACCTCTTGACACAACCGACCCATCGTTCTACGGCAAACCTGTCCCGTAGCAGTCTACAAACATGCTATCGTAACCACTTGGATCAAGCGCCTAGCCAAGGAGTTACCAATGGCCTCATCCGAAATTCAAAAAACCCGTGTCATCAACGAATTAACCGGCTTTATCAAGAAGTTGCTACAGGACCCCAAGGTCCTGGAGACCTCTCTAGATATCGCCCGCCGTCACCTGGAAAATGGCAGCGACAGCAGCGTCATGTCCGACATCGCCAACGAAATCTCGGACACCACAAGCATCCATATCCCTGACAGCGCCGAGGAACACTCCGAGGCCGACCGTCTCTTCCTGGAGCTTCTGAAAGAGGTCGTTCAGGAAGAAAAAGCGCTGTACTGACGCACCGTTATCACTCTGATGCTGTCCCCGCCGATCGCTCACCCTGCCATCGGCGGAATCTTGAAGAACTCAATTAAACTTGATCTAGATCAACGTTACTATTCTTACATCGTAGTCCCGGCTTTCACACCATGGAATATCGTCTTTCCCTTTCTGCCGACATCGCCACCAAGTCCGCCTCGGTGAGACGCCACATGGGTCGCTGCCTGGCCACCAATCTGCGCAACGCTCTCCGGCGCCAGAACCCCAAGACCAAAGTCGTTGCCCAGTGGGACCATCTGGTCGTAAGACTTCCGCGGGACCTTTCTCGCGAGGATCGCCTGGCCCTGGAAGCGAGCATGACCCGGATACCGGGTGTGCAGCGCGTTGCCAGGATACGCGCAAGGCCTCTGGGGGACTGGCGCAGCAGCATCGAACAACTGGCACGCGAACGTGCACCGGAACTCGAGGGCAGGCGTTTCAAGGTCAAGGTCAAGCGCAAGGGGCATCACGACTTCGGCTCGGTGGAGGTAGAGCGCGCCCTTGGCGCAGCACTGCTCGCCCACGCGGTTGACGCCAAGGTTGACCTGAGCGCCCCCGACGTCGTGGTGCGACTGCGTATCGATGGAGACACCTTGATCGAGGAGGTCGACCTTGGACCGGGACTCGGTGGCTTCCCGCTGGGCACCCAGGGAGAGGCACTGGTACTGATGTCCGGGGGCTACGACTCACCGGTGGCGGCCTATCGGATGTTGAGGCGCGGCATCAAATGCCAGTTTGTCCTCTTTCGATTTGGCGGTCAGCAGCAGGAAAGCGCGGTCAAGGCGTTGACCCGGGACCTGTGGCAGCGATACAGCGCCTCCCATAACGCCAATTTCATCACCGTCCCCTTCGAGGAAGTGGTCGAGACATTGCGTCGTGAGGTGCCTGATGGCCTGGTGTCGCTGGTGCTCAAGCGCTTGATGATCGAGGCCGCCGCCCGTATCGCGCAGCGTGCACGCATCCCCGCCCTGGTGACAGGAGAGGCGATCGCCCAGGTCTCCAGTCAGACACTGACCAATCTCGGCCTGATCGACCGCGCCAGCCACCTGCCGCTACTGCGTCCGCTGCTGACCGATGACAAGCAGACCATCATCGATGAAGCCCGCCGAATCGCTACCGCCGAGGCGTCGAGCCGAATGCCCGAGTACTGCGGCGGGATGTCCAGCCGCCCCAGGGTCAAGGCGTCGTTGAAGGAACTTCAGGCGGCAGAGGCCGCGCTACCGGACGGCCTGCTGGATCGCGTCCTGGCCAGTGCCACTCGCCAGCCTGTCGATGCGACAGTATCCGACGGCGTCAGCGCGCCACCACAGCAGCCTCTGGAAGAAGTCTCCCTCGGTGGGCTCCACCGCCTCGCCCGGACGGCGACCCGCGTCATCGATGTGCGGCCTCCGGATGACATCGAACGGCGCCCACTGGGACCACTCACCTGCCCCGTCGATCATATTCCCTTCTATGAACTGGCGACCCGTAGTGACACGCTGGATCCTGACACCCACTATCTCCTCTATTGTGATCAGGGTGTCATGAGCCGCCTCCAGGCGCTGCACCTCAAGGACCAGGGCCTCGAGCATGTCGGCCTGCTGGTGGCGTCGTCCTGACGACGCACCGTCTGGGCAACGGCTTTTTCATGGCTGCGTCCGAGCACGATAGCGGATGCACACAACCTCGATCCTAGCTACAATCGTCGCCTGATTTTCAACGGGATATCACGTCACATCATGTCCATCACCGCACCCGACAAGCGCCAGATTCTGGTCACCAGCGCCTTGCCCTACGCCAACGGCGCCATTCACCTGGGCCACCTGCTGGAGTACATCCAGACGGATATCTGGGTGCGGTTCCAGAAGAGTCGCGGCCACCAGTGCCACTACGTCTGCGCCGACGATGCCCACGGCACCGCGATCATGCTGCGTGCCGAGCAGGAGGGCGTCACCTCCGAGGCGCTCATCGACCGCGTATCCCGCGAACACCAGCAGGACTTTGCCCGTTTCGGCGTGGCCTTCGACAACTACCACTCGACCCACTCCGAAGAAAACCGTCACTTCAGCGAGCTTATCTATACGCGCCTGCGCGATAAGGGGCATATCGCCACCCGTGATATCGAGCAGATGTACGACCCGGTCAAGGGGCTATTCCTGGCCGACCGCTTCATCAAGGGCACCTGCCCCAAGTGCCACACCGCAGATCAGTACGGCGACAACTGCGAGGCCTGCGGCGCCACCTATACCCCCGCCGAGCTGATCGACCCGGTATCGGCGATTTCCGGCGCCACCCCGGAAGTGCGCAGCTCCACCCACTACTTCTTCAAGCTGCCGGACTTCGCCGACTTCCTGAGCGCCTGGATCAAGGACGACCATGTCCAGCCGCAGATCCGCAACAAGCTGATGGAATGGTTCGAGTCCGGCTTCAATGAGTGGGACATCAGCCGCGACGCGCCCTACTTCGGCTTCGAGATTCCTGATGCGCCGGGCAAGTACTTCTATGTCTGGCTGGATGCACCGATCGGCTACCTGGCGAGCTTCAAGAACCTGTGCGAGCGTGAAGGGCTCGACTTCGACAGCTATTGGAAGCGCGACTCAACGGCTGAGGTCTACCACTTCATCGGCAAGGACATCGTCTACTTCCACGCCCTGTTTTGGCCGGCGATGCTGCACGGGGCCGAGATGCGCACCCCCACCGCGGTCAACTGCCACGGCTTCGTCACCGTCAACGGCGCCAAGATGTCCAAGTCACGGGGCACCTTCATCAAGGCGGCGACCTACGCCGAACATCTCAACCCCGAGTACCTGCGCTACTACTTCGCCGCCAAGCTCACCTCACGGGTCGACGACCTCGACTTGAACCTCGAGGACTTCGCGCTCAGGGTCAATGCCGATCTGGTGGGCAAGGTGGTCAACATCGCCAGCCGCTGCGCCGGTTTCGTCAAGAAGCTTGGCGGCGGTCAGCTGTCGGCTCACTGCGCCGAGCCGGACATGCTGGCGCGCTTCATCGCCGCCGGTGACGAGATCGCAGACTACTATGAACAGCGAGAGTTCGGCCGCGCCATGCGCAAGGTGATGGAGCTGGCCGACGAGGCCAACAGCTACATCGCCGACCAGGCCCCCTGGGTGCTGGCCAAGGAGGCAGGCCGCGAGCAGGAAGTGCTCGACATCTGTTCCATGGGGATCAACCTGTTCCGTCAGCTGATGGTCTATCTGGCCCCGGTGGTTCCGGCCATGGCCGAACAGGCCAGACTGTTCATGAACCTCGACACCCTCGACTGGAACAGCCGCGAGACCTGGCTGGGCGATCACCCCGTCAACAAGTTCAAGCCGCTGATGACCCGAGTCGAGAACGATCGTATCGATGCCATGATCGAAGCATCGAAGGAGGATCTGGTGGAAGAACAGAAGCTCAAGGAGACGCCCAAGGGCCCGCTGGCCGAGACACCGATCGCCGACGAGATCAGCTTCGACGACTTCGCCAAGGTGGACCTGCGTATCGCCCGCATCGCCAAGGCGGAATACGTCGAAGGCGCCGACAAGCTGCTCAAGCTGTCGCTGGATCTCGGCGGCGAGAGCCGCCAGGTCTTCGCCGGCATCCGTCGCGCCTATGCGCCGGAGGCACTCGAAGGCAAGCTGACCGTCATGGTGGCCAACCTGGCACCACGCAAGATGCGCTTTGGTGTTTCCGAAGGCATGGTGCTGGCGGCCGGCAACGACGACGGCATCTATCTGCTCGAACCCCACAGTGGCGCAGAACCCGGCCAACGGGTCAGCTAAGGGGTTACACCACGCCCATGCGCCGGCGGGGCCCTGCCCGCCGGCCGTTACCTCGTGCATTCCATGACCGACGTTCTTCTCGTCCTCGTCAGCACCGCCCTGGTCAACAACTTCGTGCTGGTACAGTTTCTCGGACTATGCCCTTTCCTGGGCGTTTCCTCGAAGCTGGAATCGGCGCTGGGCATGTCCCTGGCCACCACCTTTGTGCTGACCCTGTCGTCGGCGGCCAGTCATCTGCTGCATCGCTACCTGCTGGTGCCGCTGGACCTTGAGTACCTGCGCACCATCGCCTTTATCGTAGTCATCGCCGTGGTGGTCCAGGCCACCGAGGTCATGGTGCGCCACCTGAGCCCCCTGCTGCATCGGGTACTTGGTATCTTTCTGCCGTTGATCACCACCAACTGCGCGGTGCTGGGGGTGGCGCTGTTGAGCCTGGGTCGAGAAGGTGGCTTCTTCGATGCCCTGCTGTACGGCTTCAGCGCAGCCCTGGGCTTCTCACTGGTGTTGATCTTGCTGGCGGCCATGCGCGAACGGCTGGCGGGCGCCGATGTACCGCGCCCGTTTCGCGGCGCAGCGATCGCCATGATCACCGCCAGCCTGATGTCGCTGGCCTTCATGGGCTTCACCGGGCTTGCCTCAGGGGTCGCTCCATGAGCCTTGCGAGTCTTGTCGGCGTAGCCCTGATGGTAGGGCTGATCGGTGTCTGCGGCGGACTGCTGGGCTGGCTGAACCGTCGCTTCAAGGACGGCGAGGATGGCCTGGTGGAGCAGATCGATGCCCTTCTGCCCCAGACCCAATGTGGCCAGTGTGGCTACCCGGGCTGTCGGCCCTACGCCGAGGCCGTCGAGCAGGGAGAGGCGATCAATCGCTGCCCACCGGGCGGTGAAGCTACCATCCTGGAGTTGGCCGAACTGCTTGGTCGGGAACCCCTGGCGCTCGATGGCGACGCCGACGATACCCCACGGGTGGCCTTTATTCGGGAAGATGAATGCATCGGCTGCACCAAGTGCATCCAGGCCTGCCCGGTGGACGCCATCCTTGGCGCCTCGAAGATGATGCACACGGTCATCGCACACGAATGCACCGGCTGTGATCTGTGTATCGCTCCCTGTCCGGTGGACTGCATCGACATGCTGCCAAGGGAGCCACATCCCCACTGGACCCCCGGCATTATCGCCAGCGACCGCACCACGGAGACGCTTCATGGCAGTACTTGAGCGACTCTGGCGGTCACTGGCGGCGCGCGCCCGGCCCACCGGCGGCGTCATGCCTCCTACCCGCAAGTCACAGACGCGCGACCTGGGTATACACACGCCGCCGCTGCCCGCCAGGGTGACGTTGTTGCTCGAAGATGGCCGCGACCAGCCCTGGCGAGAGGTGCAGCCCATCGTCAGGCCGGGCCAGTACGTGCGTGCCGGCGAGCCAGTGGCGCGTGCCGTCGGCCATCTGGCGCTGCCGGTGCACGCCAGCATCTCGGGCCATGTCAGCGCGCTGTGCATGCACGACGAGTCGGCCCCCGACGGACAACACCGACCCGCCGTGGTGATCGACGCAGACGGTGCTTCACAGCACCAGTGGCTGCCGGCACTCGACTGGCAAGCTGCGCTCCCCGACGAGATCATCCAGCGGATTGCCGACGCCGGCATCGCCGGCATGGGCGGCGGTGGTTTTCCGGCCCATCTCAAGATCCGCGCGGCCCGCCAGGCGAGTATCGATACCCTGGTGGTCAACGCCGCCGAATGCGAACCCTACCTGAGCGTCGATGACCAGACACTGCGCCGATACGCCGACCGGGTGCTGTCCGGCGCTGCGATGGTGGCCCGTGCCACCGGCGCCGCCGCTATCGTCATCGGCATCGAAGACGACAAGCCCGAGGCGGCCAGCGCCGTGCGGGACCGGCTAGGCGAGCTGCCCTGCCCGGCGCGACTCGAGGTGATCCCCACCCGCTACCCCAGCGGCGGCGAGCGCCAGCTGATCGAGCGCCTGCTTGGCCGCCGTCTATCCACCGGCCAGCTGCCGGTGGACGCGGGCGTGCTGTGCCACAACCCCGGGACCCTGGCCGCCATCCACGACGCGGTGGCGCTCGGCAAGCCGATGATCGAGCGCACCCTGACACTGGCGGGCCGGGCACTGGATCGCCCTGGCAATGTCAGCGCACGCCTTGGCACCACCATCGAACACCTGCTGATCGACGCCGGCCTCGATCGCGCCAGACTATCGCGCGTGATCGAAGGCGGGCCAATGATGGGGCAGGCGATCAGTTCGCTCAGCCAACCCATCACCCAGACCACCAACGGCCTGATCGCCGCCACCGAGACCGAACTCCCTCCGCCGCCGCGCGCTCGCCCCTGCATCCGCTGCGGCGACTGCCAGCCGGCCTGCCCGGCGGGCCTTGCCCCCCAGCAGCTGTGGTGGCACGCCCAGGCAGGCGAAGACCAGAAAGCCGAGGCCAACGGCCTGTTTGACTGTATCGAGTGCGGCGCCTGCGACTATGTCTGCCCCAGCCACCTGCCGCTGGCCAGCGGCTTCGGCGAAGCCAAGCAGCGCCTGCGTACCGCTCGCGCCGAGAGCGCCCGAGCCGACCAGGCCCGCCACCGCTTCGAGGCACGCCAGGCCCGCGAGCAGCGCGAGGCCGCCGAGCGCGAAGCGCGTCGCCAGGCCCGTCGCCAGGCCGCTGCCAGGCGTGGGCAGCAGCGTGACGCCACCAGCGGCAGCAAGGAGACGTCAGCCGCCGCCCCGGACGTGCGTGGCCTGCGCATCGCCCAGGCGGCCGCCAAGGCCGCCGCTCGCAAGGCCGAAAAGGCGCTGGAGCGCGCCGCCCAGCAGCAGGAATCGGCGGACGTCCTCGCCGACCTCGAGACCCAGCTCAGTATCGCCAGAGAGCACCTCGCCGCCGCCGATGCCCGGCTCAAGACCGCCCGTCAGGAGGAGACCCGGTCATGAGCCATCTTCACCGCCACACCAACGCAGACGGCACCGACAGAGGCCACGACAGCGCTACCTTGATGCGCCGGGTGACGCTGGCCTGCCTGCCCGGGCTCCTCGCCCAGAGCTGGTTCTTCGGCCTGGGTGTCGTCACCAACGTCATCACCGCAGCGGCCTGCTGCCTGCTGATCGAGGCGATGATGCTGGCGGCGCGCCGTCGCCCCGTCTCGCCAACCATTGCCGATGGCAGCGCCCTGTTGACCGGGGTGCTGCTGGGTGCGGCGCTGCCTGCGGGCACCAGCCTGTGGCTGATCCTCATCGGCTCGCTGGCAGCCGTGGCGGTGGCCAAGCACCTCTACGGCGTGCTCGGCCAGAATCTATTCAACCCCGCCATGGTGGGTTACGCCCTGCTGCTGGTGTCCTTTCCCACCCAGATGAGCCTGTGGCCCGCTCCCTCGGGGCTGTTTGGCCCCGACGCCGTAGAGCCCTCGACCTGGCTGGCACGTTGGCTGGGCCAGCACCCGCCAGCGGCACTCGACGCGCTGAGCGGCGCCACACCGCTGGACGCCTTTCGTCATCGAAATGCAGACGCCGATGCCGCCCTGCTATTGGCGCCCGGTGCCATGGAGGCCTGGCAGAGCGTGGCGTTGGCCTGGCTGGGCGGAGGTCTTTACCTGCTCCATCGTCGGCTGATCGACTGGCGCCTGCCGCTGTCCATGCTCGTCTCCATGGCCTTGCTCGCCTGGCTGTTCGAACTGCTGTCGGCGAGCGGCGGCGTCGGCTTCCACCTGCTGGGGGGTGCTGCCATATTCGGGGCCTTCTTCATCGTCACCGATCCGGTCAGCGCCGCCAGCGGTCGTCGCGCGCGTCTGGTCTACGGTGCAGGCATCGGCGCCCTGACGATGATCATCCGCGCCTACGGCGGCTACCCTGACGCCGTTGCCTTCGCCGTGCTGCTGATGAACCTTGCCGCCCCCCTGCTCGACCAACTGGTACCAGACAGGCCGCCCAGACAGCCCGCCGCCATGGTGTCGAGCGATGATGACTGACCGTCTGGTGGCGCCCTTGCCGGGAGACCTTGTCGAGCGCCCTTTCTGGAGTGTTGTGATAGAGAGCCGTGATGAATCGCCCCGATGACAACGCCTCGGCCCCATGGCCACTGGCCATCAAGCTTGCTCTGTTCGCCCTGGTGACGCTGGGGACTGTCACGCTGACCCAGGCACTCAGCGAGCGGCGTATCGAAGCCAATCGCCAGGCTCACCAGCAAGCCCTGCTGGAGAGCCTGGCGCCTCAGGGCACCGCCAAGCTGGTGGCGTCGCAGGCCGTCGGCAAACGCTGGCAGGCGCTGGATGAAAGCGGCGCGCTTCTCGCCACCCTGCAACACTCGTCTGCGGTCGGCTACGCAGGCCCCATCGAGCTGCTGGTGGCGCTGACGCCGCAGCGGCGTGTCACGGCCGTGCGCGTCGTCGATCACCGCGAAACACCGGGCCTCGGCGACGCCATCGAGTATCGCAAGAGCCCCTGGATCGATCAGTTCGAAGGCCTCGCGCGCCACCAGTTGGACCTGGCCCCGCAGGGCGCCATCGACGCCCTGACCGGCGCCACCATCACCTCTCGCGCCGTCATCCAGGCGGTGAACAAGGCGCTGCTGGTAACCATGACCGATGCACAGAGTGAGACGTCGGACCACGCAACCGAGGAGCACAGCCCATGACCCACAGCGACGCTCGCGACATCGCCATCAAGGGGCTGTGGAGCAACAATCCCGCCCTGGTCCAGCTGCTCGGCCTGTGCCCGCTGCTGGCCGTCACCGGCAGCGTGGTCAATGGCCTGGGACTCGGCCTCGCCACCCTGGGCGTGATGCTCGGGGCCAGCGCCTCGGCCTCGGTCCTGCGCCACCAGGTCCGCCCGGAGGTCCGCCTGCCGGCCTTCGTGTTGATCATCGCCGCCTTCGTGACCTGCGTCGAACTGGCCATGGCAGCGCTGGCCTACGAGCTCTATCAGGTGCTCGGTATCTTCCTGCCGTTGATCGTCACCAACTGCGCCATCCTGGCTCGGGTCGAGGCCTTTGCCTCACGCCAACCCTTGGCGCCAGCCCTGTTCGACGCCCTGATGAACGGCCTCGGCTTCGCGCTGGTGCTGGTGTTGATCGGCGCCATTCGCGAACTGCTGGGGCAAGGAACCCTGTTCGCCGGCATGGAACTGCTGCTGGGGGACCCAGCCAGCGACTGGACGCTTTACCTGCCGGGTGACGGTGGCATGTTGTTTCTGGTGCTGCCCCCGGGCGCCTTTCTGGTCACGGGGCTACTGATCGCCGCCAAGAACGCCATCGACGACGCCGTGAAACGCCGCCGACCGGCCCCGACCAAGACACCCGGGGATGAACGGCGTGTACGCGTCACCGGGGTCGTGCGCTGAAGATCAGCCTGAGCTGGCCCACTGTCGACTCAGCCTCTGGCTTGCCAACCAAAGAGACGAACATGAACGCTGCCAAACGCCACGAAATCTTTACCCGCCTGCGGGCCCATATTCCCGAGCCGACCACCGAGCTCAACTGGAGCACGCCGTTTGAACTGTTGGCCGCGGTGCTGCTGTCGGCGCAGGCCACCGACGTCGGCGTCAACAAGGCCACCGCAAGGCTGTTCCCGGTGGCCAATACGCCCCAGGCGATCATCGATATCGGGATCGACGCGCTGAAGGAACACATCAAGACCATCGGCCTTTACAACACCAAGGCCGAGAACCTGATGAAGACCTGTCATCTGCTGATCGAGCGTCATGGCGGCGAGGTACCGGCCACCCGTCCGGCGCTGGAGGCCCTGCCCGGGGTCGGACGCAAGACCGCCAACGTGATCCTCAACACCGCCTTCGGCCAGCCCACCATCGCCGTGGACACCCACATCTTTCGAGTCTCCAACCGCACCGGCATCGCCAAGGGCAAGAACGTGGTGGAGGTCGAGGAACGGCTGGTGCGCCACGTGCCCCGGGAGTTTCGCCAGGACGCCCATCACTGGCTGATCCTCCATGGCCGCTACACCTGCGTGGCACGCAAGCCTCGCTGCGGCAGCTGCGTCATCGAGGATCTGTGCGAGTTCAAGGACAAGACCGAACTCTAGGCTTACGGGGGCCGCAACCGCACCCGGCGACCGTTTTCGCCCGTCCTGGCCGCAGGTCCCACCGACGATAGCGCCAGCCGCCCAGGGTAGCGTGCCGGAAGCCGGGCGAATTACGCCAAAGTTCAAGCGCAGCCGGCGGCCAGACGCGTTAGCCTGAGGACCCAAGTCTCAACATGAGCGGTTAACGATGCAGGAAGTGCTACAGCAACTCTGGATTCCGCTGGCCATGGCCCTGAGCTTCGGCGCCTTCACCGGCTCGTTGTTCCGGCTAAGTGGCCGCCCGGGCTCCGAGCGGCCACTGATGTTCCCGGTGCTTGGCCTGCTCGGCGGCCTGACCGCCTTCATGATCCACCAGGTACTGGTGTGGACGGTGGGCGCGCCGACCTGGCTGCTACCGATCCTGGTGGTGCTCCAGGTCTGGCTGTGGCTCGGACCGCTGGGGCCGAAGATTCCCCGCCGGGAACAGGACCCTCGAGAATGATCGCCTCCCCGGCTGACTGACCACCACAAGAGGCGCCCCTGCCATGGCAGGGGCGCCTCTTTGTTGGCCAATACTGTCAGACGAACGGTGCCTGGACGGTGCAACCTCACCGAGCGCAGGCACTTTTCATGCAAGCCCTATTGGCGAGTGGACGGGCAAGGCGCCCCACAGGGCGCACAGGCGCTGGCGTCTCGCTGGTTCAGCGAGGTGCGAGCGTGGCCATCGCCCATATTGAAGGCAAAGGTGGGACTGGCCAGATGGTCGGCCATGATCAATACCAGAATCGCCAGCAACAGACCGATGACTCGGCTTCGATGATAGGCGGCTTTCATGGGAATCCCCTCGAACAATGGGTCAGTGGGTCGGTTGATCAGTTGGGCAGCCGGAACCAGGGGCGCAGGCGAATGCCGACCAGCGAGCCGACGAAGGCGCAGGCGAACCACACCCAGGCGTGCAGGCTGCCCGAGGCCAGTCCCGAAAACAGCGCACCGATATTGCAGCCAAAGCCCAGCCGGGCACCGTAGCCCAGCAGCAGGCCGCCGATGATCGCCGCCAGGAACTGGCGCCCCTCGATGGGCTTGCGGCTGGCTTCATTGAAGCGATTGGCCAGACCCGCCGCCAGCATGGCACCCAGCAGCAGACCGAAGTTCATCACCGAGGTGATGTTCACCAGCACCGAATCGGCAAGCGCCATGGCCGGGTAGTCCCAGGTCCAGAACTCGAACTGACTCATGTCCACGCCGATGGCCTGCAACGCCTTGGCGCCCCAAAGGTTGAAGGCGAAGGTAATGCCCCAGGGCGCCCCACCGATGGCCAGGGTCAGGGTATTGCCGATCGCCAGCACCAGGATCGCCCAGACGAAGGGCCAACGCCCCTGCACCAGGGTACGCAGCACCCCGCCTTCGGCAGGCGCCAGGCGTAGCTCGGAGCGTTCCAGCGAACCATGGGCGCGGCGTTCCACGCGATTGACCCACAGCATCACCAGCGCCAGTCCCGCCCACTGCACCGCGATGGCGCCGGTGACACCGACACTGTCGATCAGGCTGATGGGATCCAGGCTCGGCAGGTCGAGCCACCACGGCAGGTGGATCGAACCGACCACCGCCCCGATGATGAAGAACGCAAGCGTCACCAGCATGCGCAGATTGCCCGCGCCCACGGTAAACAGCGTGCCTGAACCGCAACCTCCTCCAAGCTGCATGCCCAGGCCGAACACGAAGGAGCCCACCACCAGCGAGGTGCCGATGGGCGCCACCGCCCCCACCATGCCGGGCTCACCGCTGCCGAGCAGCGGAATCATCAGCGCAGACGTCAGCGCAAACAGGATCAACTGGGCACGCATCCCGGCGCCGCGACGCTTGGTGACCAGGTTGCGCCAGCCGGCGGTAAAGCCAAAGGCACCATGATAGAGCGCCATTCCCAGCGCGATACCGACGCCGAACAGCGCCACCAGGAAAGGAGCGGTTTCGAGCCACACCAGGCCGCCCAGGATCAGCATCCCGGCCAGGGCAACGCTGACGACGAAACGATCGACGGGTAGGCGGCCCTGGACCGGGGCCGCAGCGGAAGTCTGTGTCATGGTAGTCATCTACTCGTGGTGAGAGGGCCACGCCGGCGACCCGACGTCAGCGGCGTGGCAATAGCATCAAACCCTGCCATCCAGCAACAGGTGCAGCGATAACGCAGAAGCGACGCTGCTACGTCGCAACGCTGACGCTACACCGGCGCGACAACAGCGCGATACCAGCGCGATACCAGCGCGACAACAGCGCAATAGCAACGCCATAGCAACGCAACAGCTACACAATAGCTACACATCAACAAGGCGCTGACTGCGGCGAGGGCGATCAGTCTTCCCCAAAGCCCAGGGCGTCGAGCACCTTGCCCAGGCCCTGCTTGGCTACCGCCAGCGGGCGTGACTCATCCTGGGTCCACTCGGCCATGGAGCCGTCATACAGGGCAACATTGTCGAAGCCGGCGATTTCGCTGAGCACGAACCAGTCGGTGGCGGCCCAGTGGCCGGTATTGCAGAAGGCTACTGTCTTGGCGCTGGCATCCAGCTCGGCCGCCTGTATCCGCGCGGTCACCTGAGCGGTGTCCAGACGCCAGGCACCACCGTCATCGGCCAGCAGACTCTGATGAGGCAGGTTCAAGGCGCCCGGGATGGTACCGGGGGCCGCCGCCGCCGGAGACTGATTGTCTCCCTTGAAGTAGTCTTCGGGGCGAGCGTCGACCAGTTGTCCCTGGGACTCCCGCGCCGCCTCGACCTCTTCGGTGGTGGCCAGCAGCGACTCGTCCAGTTCGCCCTCGAAGCGCACCGGGTCGGGATATTCGACGGCGCCACTGACGACCTCCAGCCCCTGTTCCTTCCAGCCGGCAAAGCCGCCGTCGAGGATCGCCACCTGGTCATGGCTCAGTACCTTGAAGGTCCAGTAGACCCGCGCCGCGCTACCGAAGTCGGTGGCGCCGGTGCCCGCCGGCACCAGCACGACGGTATCGTCGTTGTCGATACCGAGCCCGCCGATCAGCCGCTGAAGCCTCGATACCGGCGGCATCACCCCGGTGACACCATCACGACTCTCGCGCCAGCCGTCTTCGGTATAGCTCGAGTACAGGCTGCCCGGAATATGGGCGTCTTCGAAGCTGGAGCGATCGCCGCCATTGTCGATACTGGAGCGAATGTCCAGCACCACCAGATTGTCGTCGTCCAGGTGCTCGCTCAGCCAGTCAGGGCTGACCAGCGGTTCGACTTCAAGTGCCTGGGCGGAGCCTGCCACCAGCAAGGCACCGGCAAACATCAGGGACCTCAGCATGATCTTGACCTCATAGGTGGGTTTTAACGCCCATTATCCCGCTCGGAGCAGCAAACTCAATATGCTTGCAATGAATAATAATTTTCATGCTCATAACTTGGCGACATGAAGATTCGCTCCACAGCACGCCCGGCACTGGTATGGGCGCGGGACCTTGCTGCCACGCCCCTCGTGCAAGGTGCTTGCTGCCGCGCCCCACCTGAAAGCGCTTTCCTCAAGGCGCTTCCCTCAAGGCACTTCCCTCAA
>DJIP01000134.1:13088-18871 GCA_002433675.1 Halomonas halophila | reverse complement strand
GGCCTGGCTGCCGCCGTCGTCGAGGCCGGCCTCGTCGGCCTCATTGTTGCCCGAAGCGTTGGGCGATTCGGGGTTAATCTCGATCTCGGGCTCGTCGTCTTCCACCTCCACCCGCCAGGTCGCCTGGCTGGTGTCACCGTCGTTGTCGGTCAGGGTATAGCGGATCTCGGCGGTACCCTCGAAGCCCGCCGCCGGGGTGAAGGTAATGGTACCGTCGGCGTTGAATTCCAGGCTGCCGGCGGTACTGTCCAAAAGCTCCGCAGCAGTCAGCTCGGCACCGTCGCCACCGAGCGTATCGGCACCCGTCGCGTTGGTGATGACATTGATACTCACCGCCGTATCGTCGGTGGTCTCGACGGTAGGATCGTCCTCGGCGCGGGGCGCGTCATCCACGATCAAAATGTCTAGCGAGCCGCTGGCGCTGCTGCCGTCCACATCCACCGCCTGGACACTCAGGCTCTCGAGATAGCCGCCATCGGTGGCGCCGGCAACGCTGTCGTTGTCGACGTTGCCGGTCAGTTCATAGGTGTAGCTGACGGTGCCCCCTGCGGCCGAACCGGTGAAGCCGGTCAGCGTCACCACGCCGTGATCGGTGACGATCGTCACCGGCGAGGCCCCCAGGGCATTGAGCTGAGCAAGCGTCAGGGTCACCGGACCCACGCTCAGGGTGGCCAGGCCGTCAGGTGAATTAAAGCCAAAGGAGCCGGTGCGAACCAGCTGGGAGGCATCGCCTCGGCTACCACCGGCCAGGTCCGCTTCGAACAGCACCTGCTCGGCGCCAGCGGCACCGATCGGCAGCTGCCCAGGACCACCGGGGCCACCGGGACCACCGGGGTTACCGGGGCCACCGGGGCTACCTGGGTTACCAGGACCACCAGGGCCAGTGGGATCTTCTGGGCCGTCGAGACCTGTCAGGGTGACGCCTTCATCGTCATCGCCGGGATCCACCGCGTCGACACCGGTGAAATCGCGCTCAATGGGACCATCGCGCCCCTCAAGGCCAAACTGGAAGGCCAGCGGATCCACCGTTTCCACGATGCGCAGCAGACGGACAAACCCACTGCCCTCGTCGTCCCCTCCCCCACCAGTGCCGCCGGCCGCCGGATCTTCAAGATCATCGAACAGGTCGCCTTCGCCGGAGTCGATGGCGGCCAACAGCTCGTTGAGTTCCTCGTCACCCAGCACGTTGTCGGCCTGCTCGGCAATCTGGGCGAGGGCCGCAAGCTCAGCATCTGTGGTGCCGTTAGCCTGGGTACCCTCGGGAACCGGTGCATCAATACCGACAGCCGCGCCAGCCGTCACCGGGCTGCCCAAAGGGGTCGCGGGCGCGGCGATGGGCGCCGAGTCGTCGGAAATCTGCACGATACCCTGATCGACCAGCGAAGGGCCGGCCGGCTCAGTGGTGGAAGGCAACAGGCGCACCTGTCCGCTACCGGAAAGTGTCACGGGGTCGCCAACGCCACCGGGCGAAATCGAGATTTCGCCACCCTGTGACGTCACCAGGCGCTCCCCGTCGCTGATCACGTCTCCCGGCCTGAGTTCGCGAAGGCTACCATCGGTGCCCTGAACAAAAGCCTGCCCCTGTACCATCACCACCGTCGCCGTGCTCATGTCGCTTCCCCTGATGCTCGTTGTCGTTTATCGAGCGCGCCCAAGGACACTCTTGTCCTCGATGGCGCACTTTATCGGCACACTGTGGAAGCAGTATTAGCGAAGCTCTTTTATGACTAGCATTGGACTCAAGTACAGTATTTTAAGGGCGCACCTATTTAATTGGTGTTTTATGCAAACTTCTGAAAACAACGTCTATATATTTAACGCTAATAACTTCTTGTCACTCATGCTTAACTAACTCCGCGAATGGCTAGAAACCTCATGCTTTTCAGTGGGCGCATATAAGCATCAGCTCCTCGAGGCATCCCTGCCGGGGCCCAGATCAAGGCACAAGCCACTGTTAAATAATCCTTTCTTCCCCTTATCGACTGAGGGCACAGTTTTACTGCCGGGTCGACCAACTCGACTTTCACCACGGCTCGACGCCTGGCAGCGCTGGTGTCACTCGGCGTTGACGGCGTCAGCATGGCGATCGTCATGCCGCAAAAACCGTCTCAAGCATGATGCCCTGATTACCCGCCGTTCAAAGAAACGTAAAAGAACAGTGTTTTCACTTATATTTCAACAAGTTATTGCGGAAAAAATCATCGGCGTATCCATAGAGCAACATATAAGGCACTGATTTTTAAGGATTTATACGAACGTCGCACGCCATTGTCTCTTTACGGCGACACCTCGACCGACCAGATGTTACTCCGAAGCATGCTCACTCGAGAGCAAATACACATAAGTCACTGTTTTAAAAGCACAAAAATTTAACTGGATCGATCCTTGCCCTCATTGCGGTCAGAACAAGGCTTTCCCGGCGTCCCTCCGACGCCCGAGGCAAGGCCGCCAATATCACAAGCGACGGCAAGGAGTGAGTTCATGAAAATCACGATTCACGGCTCGGGTTACGTAGGACTGGTCACCGGTGCCTGCCTGGCCGATGTGGGACATGACGTGATGTGTGTGGACGTCGATCAGGTCAAGGTCGCTCGTCTCAAGCGCGGTGAGGTACCGATCTTCGAGCCAGGCCTCGAGGATCTGATCCGCCACAATATGGAAGACGAACGCCTGACCTTCTCCGATAGCCCAGAGGAAGGGGTGGCCCATGGCCTGTTGCAGTTCATCGCGGTGGGCACACCCCCTGACGAGGACGGCAGCGCCGACCTGACCCACGTCCTTGGCGTGGCCCGTACCATCGGCCAGCACATGGACGGATATCGCGTCATCATAAACAAGTCCACCGTTCCGGTGGGGACCGCCGACAAGGTTCACCAGGCGGTGGCGGATACTCTGGAGGGACGCCAGGCCGAGGTCGACTTCGACGTCTGTTCCAACCCGGAATTCCTCAAGGAAGGCGCGGCTATCGAGGACTTCTCGCGGGGAGCGCGGATCGTCATCGGTACCGAAAGCGACAAGGTTCGCAAGCTGATGCGCGAGTGCTATGCCCCCTACAGCCGCCAGCGCGACAAGCTGATGTTCATGGACGTGCGCAGCGCCGAGCTGACCAAGTACGCCGCCAACGCCATGCTTGCCACCAAGATCAGCTTCATCAACGAGATCGCCAACCTGGCCGAGCACCTGGGTGCGGACGTCGAACAGGTCCGCCATGGTATCGGCAGCGACCCGCGTATCGGCTATCACTTCATCTATCCTGGCTGTGGCTACGGCGGCTCCTGCTTCCCCAAGGACGTCAAGGCACTGGCCCGCACCGCCAGCGAAGTCGGCGCCCCCGCACGCATGCTGCAGGCCGTGGAGACGGTCAACGACGCCCAGAAGACGCGGCTGTTCGACAAGCTGGAACTGGCGCTCCACGGCAACCTCGAGGGCCGCACCATCGCCCTGTGGGGGCTCGCCTTCAAGCCCAACACCGACGACATGCGCGAGGCGCCGAGTCGGGTACTGATGGAACAGCTGTGGCAAGCCGGCGCCCGGGTCCAGGCCTACGACCCCGAAGCCGCCGCCGAGTGTCACCGCATCTACGGCGAGCGCTCGGACCTGTGTCTCTCCAAGCAGCGTGATGCTGCCCTGGAAGGCGCCGACGCCCTGGTCATCTGCACCGAGTGGAAGGCCTTCCGCACCGTCGACTTCGACAAGATCGCACGCACCCTCAATCACCCGCTGGTGATCGATGGCCGCAACCTCTTCTCACCCGAGGACGTCGAAGCGGCGGGTCTCGAATACTACGCCATGGGTCGCGGCGCCTCCCTGCAACACCCCCGGGTGTAAGGACGCGACCATGTCATCGCTACCCAAGCACACCTCCGTGGCCAGCAAGGCCACGGAGCTGACCACCCTGGCACTGCTGCTGTCGCTGCTGATCGTGCTGGTCAGCGAGTTGCCCTCCGAGGTGTTCTCGCCGGCGTCGAAGAGCTTCTTCTTCGCCATCGGCGCGGTCGGCGCGTGGCGCTACTCATGGTGGTTCGTTCAGGCACTGCGATCGGTGTGGTACAACCGCCGCGTCTTTCCACAGATGCGGGCCGAGGCCGACGCCCTGGGAGAGTCCGGCAAGCCGTCAGAGCTCTACGTGCTGTGCACCTCCTTTCGCATCGACCCCGACGTCTGCTTCCGGGTCTACGACGCGCTGATCGAGGAGACCCGGAGCTATGGGGTGCCGACCACCATCTTTGCCTCGGTCTCGGACCAGACCGACGTGGACATCATCTCCCACGTCCTGCAGGAACACCGCTGGCCGTCACATATCGAGGTCCGCTACATGTTCCAGAAGGGCGACGGCAAGCGTTCGGCCATGGCCGAGGTGCTGCGAGCGATCTCGCGCCGGGCACCGGCCCCCGACGCTCTGCTGGTGTCCATGGACGGGGATATCCTGCTCGAGCCCGGGACCCTGGAGCGCTCGCTGTCGTTCTTCGCCCTGCGCGATGATCTCGGCGCCCTGACCACCAATAACAGCGCCATCGTTACCGGCAACGATGCCACCAAGGAGTGGTACGACCTGCGCTACGCCCAGCGTCACCTGGTGATGAGCTCGATGTCGGTGTCCGAGCGGCTGCTGGTCCTGACCGGCCGCTACAGCGCCTTTCGCGCCGACCTGGCGACCCACCCGGACTTTATCGACATGGTCGAGAATGACCACGTCGAGCATTGGCGCTTCGGCAACTTCAAGTTCCTGTCCGGGGACGACAAGTCGACCTGGTACTGGTTGCTCAAGAACGGCTGGAAGATGCTCTATCTTCCGGACGTCTATGTTTCGGGATTCGAGGAGCTGCCGGACCGCAAGCGCTTCTTCGCCTCGACCACCGATCTGATGCGTCGCTGGTACGGCAACATGCTGCGCACCAGCGGTCGCGCCATTGCCCTGGGGCCGAGGCCGATGGGGCTGTTCACCTGGTGGAGTCTGATCGACCAGCGGCTGTCCATGTGGACGACCTTGATCGGCCCCATCGTGGCGATCCTGGTGACGCTGTTCGTGCGACCGTCGTTCATCTTCGCCTATGCCTTGTGGATCCTGTTCACTCGCGGGATTTCCACCTCGATCCTGGCCTGGCAGCGTGGTCGCTTCAGCCTTCTGTGGATCCCGCTGATCTACTACAACCAGGTCTACGGCGCCCTGCTCAAGACCTACGTGAGCTTTCGCTTCAACCGTCAGAAGTGGTCACGCCAGGGCATCTCCGCCGGCGAGCCAGGTGATGAAAAGGCGGTGCGCCGCCAGCGTCGCATGGGTCACCTGCTGCATGGCTTTCATGTTTGCCTGATGTTGTTCGTGCTGACCCTGGCCACCGGCGTACTGAAGGTCCCTGACGCCACCTCGCTGAAGATCCTCGAGCGTGCAGGCCCGGTGCCCAGCGACAGTGCTGCGCTGCCTGACGCCAGTCGCTGGCTGGCCAGCCGCATCGAGGATGGCTCGGGCGAGCTGCGCCTGCCTGCCGGCGAGCTGCGGATCAGCGATCGGCTGATCGAACGCCTGGGAGCGAGCGGCATCGGCGAGGCTACCCACCTCAGCGGCAGCCCCCAGGGCACCACGCTAGAGGTCCCGCCGGCGTTGATCGACCACCTCAAGGACGCCCAGGGGACCACTCCAGCCCCGGGCGATCTGTTGAGCTGCACCGATCAGCAGCGCTGCTCGCTTGACCTTCACGACACCAGGCTGTCGCTGAGTGACCTGCGCATCCAGGTGCAGCCACGCCACGGCTGACAACGACGACACGGCCACATTTTGTCGCTGA
>DJIP01000134.1:9283-12744 GCA_002433675.1 Halomonas halophila | reverse complement strand
ACGGCTCAGCGAATACTGACTTCAGGACACCGATATGAGCGATTACTTCGACGACAAGGACACCTCCACACCCCGCCACGAGCCTGCTCGTCAGCCAGACCCCGCGCCACGCGCCGAACCTCATCTGGGCGATGCGCGCGCTCAGCCTCGCCAAGAAGAGGCACCGGCAGGCTCGGGACTGGCCCATGAGCGCCGCGATGAGCGCCGTTACATCCGCGTTTCGCCGACCTTCGAGGTGCGTTTCGAGGACGGTAACCGCTTCCGCGGGCTGGACCTGTCCCAGGGCGGCTTCGCCATCGAGAGCCCGCGCCCGATGCGTCAGGACGCCAGGGTGCGCGGCAGCATCGCCATCACCACCGCCAGCGGCGAACTGCTGGTGCCCGTAAGCGCCCAGTGCCGCCATAGCCTGGCGCTGGAAGGTCGCGGTGGCGCACACCACGCCGGCTTCGAGATCACCGACATCTCACCCTCCCACCTTGAACTATTGCGCCGCGTGGTCCGCGCCCACCTGGCCGGCCGACCGCTGGACGTCGAGCAGATGGTCCAGGGCGAGGACGCCCAGACCCCACGCAAGCGTCGCGGCACCGGCAGCACGCCCCAGGCGGCGGCTCGACCGCCGAGGCCCATGGGCCGCTACGTGGCGCTGTTCATCGGATTCGCGGTGCTCGCGGTAGTGGCGGCGGCCACCGCCTATCGCAACTTCATGCTGATCGAGCCCAACTTCGCCGCCGTCACCGCGCCACGCATCGACATTCGTGCACCAAGCCCCGGCATCCTGATGGCGCACGAACTCAAGGCCGGTGATCGTGTCACACGGGACGAGCAGCTCACTCGGGTCAAGGACGTCGATCTCGAGTCTGACCTGATCCTGGCCGAGGCCGCCCAGCGCTACAACAGCCAGTTGATCGAGAACCTTCAGGAAAACCTCGACGGCGCCAATGGCGGACAGGTCAGCCTGGCCAACTCCGCCGAGCCCGGCAACGGCGACGCCGTGAGCTTCGAGACGGTGTCCCCGGACATCGCTCGTGCGCGCATCGATCAGTTCGAGACCGCCCGGGACTTCCAGGCGTCCAGGGTCACCGCGCTGCAGGCGCGCCAGTCCCAGAACGAGATCTACAGCCCCTGCGACTGCCTGGTGGCCTGGGCGCTGTCGAGCTCCGACGGCACCTACATCAACGAAAGCGAAAAGATCATGACGCTGATGCGTACCGGCGACGACGAGGTGATGGTCGAGGCGCTGGTGCATATGGACGACATCGATCGCATCGAGCCCGATCAACTCGCCTATCTGTCGCTGCCCAACGCCTCCGGACCGATCAGCGCGCGGGTGCGCAGCGTGGCGCTGGACATCGAGCGCCAGCCACGCGCCGGCTTCCCGAGCTGGGTTCGTCAGCAGCAAAACGTCGCCAGCGTGCTGCTGGTACCGGAAAAGCCGCTGCCGGTAGAGAGCGTCGGCACCCCGGTGGACGTGCGCTTTACCGAACAGGCCCTGCTGGGCGCCACCGCCGAGTGGATCTGGCAGAGCGGCCGCCGGGTGGTCCAACAGGCCAGCCAACTGTTCTCGGGCATTGGTGACAACGACGCTGCCGACAACGCCGGCTGAGCCACGCTCTTACTTCATCACAGACAATGCCACTTGCCACGGCCACCGCGGTGGTCGTGAGCCAACAGGAGTACGCACACCATGTCGACACTGACGACGCGCCTGTCCGCCACCCTGCTGGCCATCTGCGCTACCCAACCCGCCCTGGCCGACGGTGGCGCCAATGACAGCGATGCCGATCGGCAAGGCCCCGGTGTCCCCCAGGTCGCCGCCTGCTCGACGCGCCATCCGCTGGTCGCCTCCCCCGCCCCGGCACTGGGTGAGAAAAGCGCCCACGACGCCATCCGCGAAGGCTTCGACACCACCCGTACCTGGGGCACCGAGGAAAACGTCGAGCTGCTGTCGGGTCATTCGGCGACACCGGCGCTGCGGGTCCACTACCCCGAAGACACCTCATCCCCCGGCGACACCGACACCGGTGGCGCCGGCTTCTACACCGAGCCGGCCGCGCTCGAGGGGCGCGATCACGCCTGCCTGAGCTACCGGGTTCGCTTCGAGAGCGGGTTCAACTTCGTCAAGGGCGGCAAGCTGCCGGGGCTCTATGGCGGCGAGGCGCCCAGCGGCGGCGACGATGTCACCGGCGAGAATGGCTTCTCCATGCGCTACATGTGGCGCGAAGACGGCCAGGGCGAACTCTACGAATACGTGGTCGGCGGCGAAGGCGACTACGGCGACTCGGTGGCCCGAGGCCGTTTCACCTTCCCCACCGGGCAGTGGGTCACCCTGGAGCAGGAGATCATCCTCAACGATCCCGGCGAGGCCAACGGCGTCGCCCGGGTGTGGGTGGATGGTCGGCCGGTGCTCGAGCAGACCGATCTCACCTACCGCACCGACGACGACGTGCACATCGACGGCCTGATGTTCTCGACCTTCTTCGGTGGCCACGGTGAGGACTGGCGCACCCCCAGCGACCAGCACGCCGACTTTACCGACTTCCGTTTCTACGCCCCCCGTTCATGATCCCGGCGCCCCCGGGGGCGCCGCCAAGGAGACGCTTAATGCACCCATCCCATGGCTCATTCGCCGGTTCGTTACCCACCCGAGGCCTGGGCCCATCGATGCCGGCATTCGAATCCGGCCGGTGCCACCGCTTCGACCAACGCTCGGCAAGTCCGCTCAAGCGTCTGGCGCAACGAGTGATGGGAGGGCCGACGACAGGGCTGTCGGCAACGCTCGCAAGTGGGCTGATGCTCGGTCTGGCGCTGGGCACCGCCCTGGTATCGCCCGCTCACGCCATGACCCTGGAAGAGCGGGCCGAGCTGGACCTCAGCGACTACCGGGTGAACAGGCCCGACGCCTCCTACTTCGATGTCGAGGCCCGCATGGAGACACTGGCCGACACCGACAACTCGATCCTGTTGCAGGAGCTCGATCAACTGACCAACGGGCCCAGTTGCCAGCAACTGCTGGCCCAGGAACCGATCACCACGCGCCTGCGGATCCCCGGCTATTATCCCAGCCCCAAGGAGTGGGAGCTGGCATCCGAACCCCTGTTCGACTTCGAGGACAGCGTGTCGATGCTCGCCGGCTCCTTTGTAGCCACCGGCGACACCTACTACGCCGACTGCCTGGTGTCCTTTCTCGATCAGTGGGCCCAGCACGACGCCCTGACCGACTTTCACTACGATCCCAAGGAGCCTCAGGCCTGGTTCGCCACCGAATCGATGATCTTCGCCGCAGGCATGGCCTATTCGGTGGTTCGCCCTCGCGTCGAGGGCAGCGACCAGGCCAAGCAGCGCGTCGAGCAATGGCTCAACCGGCTCGCCCACAAGCACGCCGCCATTCAGGGGCAGCCCGGCAACAGCTGCTGCAACAACCACTTCTACCGCCGCGCCCTCTACGCCAGCATGATCGGCGT
>DJIP01000134.1:4840-8902 GCA_002433675.1 Halomonas halophila | reverse complement strand
GACATGACCGAGCGCGGCGCCTTTCCGCTGGAAATCGAGCGTGGTCGTCGCGCCACCCACTACCAGAACTATGCGCTGCTCTACCTGATCACCAACATGCAGGTCATCGCACGCCAGGGCTATGACATCTTCGAGCTCGAGATCAACGGCCATGACATCCACGACGCCGTGGACTTCGCCATGACCATCTTCAACGACCCTGCGGCGCTCGGTGACCTGGCGCCCCACGAGCAGTACACCGGCTTTCTCAAGGACAACCAGTACTTCGCCTGGATGGAAATCTATCAGAGCCGCTTCGATGACCCGCGCATCGAACGGTTCCTGGCCCAGGTGCGTCCGGTCTACAACCGCAGCGCCGGCGGTTACCAGACGTTGTACTTCATGTCACCCGAGGCGCAGCAGCACCTTGTCGTCGACGAACAGGAACGCGAGACCACCGCCTTCGAGGGTCTCGACGACGACAGCGCGTCGCAGTGACAGCACACGATCAACCAGGAGGCCTGCCTATGATGCTCCCCCGTTTTCGCCCCCACACCGCCCAGGGCCAACGCTGGTCCCGGGCCTTCCCGCTCACCGCCTCGGTCGCCGTGGCATTGTGGCTCGGCGGCTGTGCTGCTCCCAGTGCAGAGTTCCAGAGTAGCGGCGTCGACCCGCTACCTGCCGAGTATCAGGACTTCTTCGACAAGGAGCAGCCGCGCAACCCCGAATGGATGCATGACAACACCCTGGAAGAAGCGCAGCAGCTCGTCGCTGCCGGCCAGACCCGCGAGGCGATCCTCAAGCTCAAGGGGCTGGCCGCCCAGGACATCCCCAAGGCCTACTACGAACTCGGCAAAATCTGGGATCAGGGCAAGGGCATCCAGGCGGACCCCGCCAAGGCCGCTGCCTACTACGAGGACGCCGTGCGCACGCCGTCCTACATTCTTGGCCACGCCTCGCTCAATCTGGCCAAGCTGAGTCTGGAACAGCAAGGCGCGCCCTATCGCCCGGTACTGGCCTACTACCTGCTCGAGCAGGCCATGGCGGAAGAAATCGGCCGCGACGAAGGCGTGGTGATGGCCTCATTGCTGGCCCGCGGTGCCGAGGGCGTCGCGGCAGACCCCCAGCGCGCCCTGGCGCTGTATCGCCAGGCCGCCGACAACGGCAACCCGGATGCCATCCTGGCACTGGCCAACGCCTACGCCGAAGGCGGTTGGCTCGACACCGACAAGGCGCGCTCGCGCGAGTACGCCGAGCGTTACGCCGAAGGCCTGCGCGAGCGCGCCGGCGGCGGCGATATCAAGGCGATGACCGAACTGGCCGAGCTGTACTCGGCCGACGGCCTGCTGGCCGGCAACGACGATCGCCGCCTGCACTGGCTGACCCAGGCCGCCCAGGCCGGCGACCCCGATGCCGTGGCCAAGGCGGGCCGCGAGATGCTCGATAGCGGACGCGCCGAGCAGGGCGTGACCCTGCTGACCCAGGCGGCCGAAAACGGTGACGTCGACGCCATGGAGCGCCTGGGCCGGATTCTGCTCGAGGGCGACGGCCTCAGGGCACGGCCAATCGAGGCACGCAATTGGCTCGAAAAGGCCATCGACGAGGACTCGGTCGACGCCCGGGTGACCCTGGGTCGCGCCTTGCTGGAAGGCGATGCCCTGCCGCCAGAACCCCAGCGTGGCATCCGCCTACTCGAGCAGGCCGCCCGACAGGACGATCCGCTGGCACTGGCGATGCTCGGCCAGGCCTACCTGGCCGATGAGGTGGTGCCGACCCAGCCGGTGATCGCCGCCCGCTATCTCGAGCGCGGACATGAACTGGGCCATCCGTTTGCCACCGAACAGCTGGGCGCGCTCTACCTGAGCGGCCGTGGCGTGGCCACCGACCCGGCCCGGGGCGAACGGCTGTTGCGCGAGGCCATCGACCAGGGACAGAGCGGCGCCCTGCGCACCCTCGGCGAGGCCTATCTGGCCGAGGACGGCCCCCTGCCCTATCAGCCCCGTGAGGCCGAACGCCTGCTGACCCAGGCGGTGGAAGCGGGCGACACCAGCGCCGCCACCCGCCTGGGCGAGGCCTATCTGACCGGCGAGCTGAGCGGTGAACTGAGAGCTGAGACGACAGGCCAGTCGACACAAGCGCTGGCCGGGGCTTCGAACACAGCTTCGAACTCAACTTCGAACACCACGTCGACCAGCACATCGGACAATGCCTCAAATGTCCCGACTGGCTCGAGGTCCACCCGGGAACCGGGCGGCGACGCCATGGCCGTGGCCGATGGTGCGACAGACCAACGCGGCAACTCCCAGGTGGAGCGCGGACGGCGCCTTTTGGAGAATGCCGCCGAGCAGGGCGATGCCTACGCCATGGTGGTTCTGGGCCGCGCCTACCGCGACGGTACCGGGGTGAACCGTGACCTCGCCCAGGCCACCGAGTGGCTCGAACGGGCCGAGGCTGCCGGCCACCCCTCCGCCGCCGAGGCGCTGATGCGCACCCAGCGCGATCGTGGTCAGGCCGGTGACATCCAGGCACTGATCGCCTCCGCGCGACAGGGTAACGTCAACTCCATGGCGGATCTGGGCCGCGCCTATCGCGATGGCCAGGGCATCGGTCGCAACCTGTCCGAAGCCAGCCGCTGGCTCGAGCGTGCCGCCCGCCAGGGTCACCCCGGCGCCGCCGCCGCGCTTGGCCGCATGTACCTGGACGGTGAAGGCGTCGCCCGCGACCCGGCCAAGGGCGCCGAACTGCTTCAGGTGGCGGTGGCTGGCGGCCACGCCGGCGCGCGTGCTGACCTCGGCGGCATGCTGCTGACCGGTACTGGCGTCGAGGCCGACCCGGAACGCGGGCGTCGCCTGCTGAGTGAGGCCGCCGAGGCCGGCAACGAGTACGCCGCCCAGACCCTCGGCGAGGCCTACCTCGAAGGGAATGGCGTCAGCGCCGACCCGGCCGAGGCCGAGCGTTGGCTGACCCGGGCCAGCGACGCCGGCAGCCTGTCGGCACGCGCCCTGCTCGGCACCGCCCTGGTGCGAGGCGACCAGAGCCTGGCCCAGGACGCGGGCCGCGGCGAACAGCTGCTGACCAGCGCCGCCGAACAGGGCCACGCCGGCGCCCAGGCGAGCCTCGGCCGCGAGTACCTGCGCGGCGAGAACCTCGAGCGCGATACCCGCCAGGGCGCCGACTACCTGCTCAAGGCCGCGCGTCAGGGCCACGAGACCGCACGACTGGCGCTGGCCAAGGCCTACCTGGCGGCCAACGGCCTGGAAAACGCCAACCGTGAGCAGGCGCTGGTCTGGCTCGACGGGGTCATGGACGGCAACTCCCAGATGGCGTCCCAGACCCTGCACGACCTGCTCTCCGACGAGGCTACCCTGGCCGCCATGCCGGAGACCATGAACGCCGGCGGCTGACCCCTGCCCCCAGGCGTCATGGGCCAGGTGTCATGGCCCTGGCGTCATGCCCCAGTCGCCACGCCGCAAAGGCTGCATCTCTGACGTCCTGCCCCTGGCGCCATGTCCCCACAACCGGGCACATGGCGCCCAGGGCTATCTCAAGACTTCGCGTGCCCGCAGCCTCACCTGCCCCTGCGACCGCCCTTTATACTCCCCTCGGCACCGTTCCTGTCGCTCACCACGCTGTCTGGCCAGCGCCCTTCTCTGCCCGTTGTTCTCGGCCAGACGACTTTTCCCTGGAGGGCCTTTTGATACCTCGACAAAGACAGCTAAAGTGCTGAGACGACAGCCACGGCGCCCGTGCGCCCTGACAGGAGACAAACATGAGCTATCGTCCCGCCGAAGACCGTTACGAACGCATGCGCTATCACCGCTGCGGTCGCAGTGGCCTCAAGCTGCCTGCCCTGTCCCTCGGGCTGTGGCACAACTTCGGCCACAACGCCCAGGAAGACAACGCTCGCGAGATCTGCCGTACCGCCTTCGATCACGGCATTACCCACTTCGACCTGGCCAATAACTATGGCCCGCCGCCTGGCAGCGCCGAGTCCATGTTCGGGCGCATCCTCAAGACCGACTTCGCCGGTCACCGCGATGAACTGCTCATCTCCACCAAGGCGGGCTATAACATGTGGCCCGG
>DJIP01000134.1:3434-4449 GCA_002433675.1 Halomonas halophila | reverse complement strand
CTGGACTACGTCGACATCTTCTACTCCCACCGCTTCGATCCCGAGACACCGCTGGAAGAAACCATGGGCGCGCTGGACCAGGCGGTACGCTCCGGCAAGGCGCTCTACGCCGGCATCTCGTCGTACAGCCCTGAGCGCACCCGCGAGGCCGCTCGCCTGCTGCGCGAACTGGGAACCCCCTGCCTGATCCACCAGCCCAGCTACTCGATGATCAACCGCTGGATCGAGGACGACGGGCTGCTCGATGTGCTGGACGATGAAGGCATCGGCTCGATCGTCTTCTCGCCACTGGCCCAGGGCCTTTTGACCGCCAAGTACCTGGGTGGGGTGCCTGACGATAGCCGTCTTGCTCGCGGTGGTGCGATCCGCAAACAGCATCTGTCCGACGACAACCTCGAGCGTGTCCGGGCGCTCAACGCTATCGCCGAGCGACGTGGCCAGAGTCTGGCCCAGATGGCGATCGCCTGGGTGCTGCGCGGCGGACGCGTGACCAGCGCCCTGATCGGCGCCAGCCGCCCCGATCAGGTCAGCGACTGCGTCGAGGCCCTGGACCACCTCGACTTCAGCGACGAGGAGCTGGCCGACATCGACCGCTACGCGGTAGATGGTGGGGTCAATCTATGGGCCCAGTCCTCCAAGGCCTAGTGCTTGCCTGAAAAGTGCCTGCGCTCGTCGACTTTTCCGACAGTGCCTCGGCAAGCCAGAAAGCATCAAGCCTGCCGTGCAGTGACAAGGCCGCATCGAACTTCGCCTGCGCTCGATCACAAGGTGACCAGTTGCACCCCGCTGCAGCACACCAGCGACCTGTCGCCACGATCGGGCCAGGCCTCGCGCGTATAGGCGTAGATCTGGATGTCGAGGGTGGTCTTGCCGGCGTGCAGATGGCGCTTCAGGGCCTGGGTCACCGGCACCCGCTTGAAGGCCGGTGTCATCGGGTGGGAAGGTCGGGTATCGAACCGCCTGAGCCCGTCCGGGCCATGGCAGTGTCCGCGCGAGCCCCAGCATTCGGCGTGGC
>DJIP01000134.1:0-3119 GCA_002433675.1 Halomonas halophila | reverse complement strand
CCGAACAGCGCAAAGGTGCCGGCATAGCCCCGGCTTTGCGGGGTCACCCTGGCCGGCAGCCGCGCGCTGAAGAAGAGCCAGGCGGTGTAGCTGGGGCGCAGATGATGGATGCCATAAAGCTCGACGAAGGCTTCCTCGAAGTCATCGGCGCGAAGCGCACCGAGGTCGAGACGTGGCAGACGATAGCGTTGCTCGATCATCAGGCCTCCTCCAGACCGCTGCCGGCCAGGGTCAGGTCCGCCACCGAACGGGCATACTCGTAGCCCAGCGACTGGACATTGAGCACTTCGCCGACGGTCAGGCCGAAGGGTTCCAGCACGATCTCCTCGAGCCCCGGGGGAAAGTTGGTGATGCCGTGGCGCTTCTGCCACAGCGACCAGAGCCGGTCGATCATGCAGTGGTGGGAATAGAAGATCGGATCATAGGCGGCGTAGGTGGTGCTGGCCATGGTCGCACCGACATAGACGTGAAGCTGATCGTGCACCGTCTCGATCAGGTCATTGAACTGCTCGAAGGTGTCCACCCGCTCCACCAGGAAGGCCGCGATCTCGCCCAGCGTCGCCCGGCCATCGCCGTTCACGTCGGCCACTGGAAAGGAAAAGACCGGCAGCAGGCCGTCAGGATTGCGCTCGGTCACCAGGTCCACCGGCTCGGGCACCTGAGGGGGATAAAGTTGGATGCGCGAGAACTTTAGTGGGTTCTCCTCGCCATCGATCAGCGCGAGATCGAAGGCCTCGGGAATGCCCTCGCCTCGGGTCCAGTCCCACCAGGGAATCGACACCTCCTCATCGATATCCTGCAGGGATTGCTCCAGGCGATGCAGGTAGGCCCGGTGCCAGGGCAAAAACAGCCGAGCGCTCAGGCTGGTACGCGGCGAGAACTGATGGTGCCAGCACCAGCGCCCCGGGGCGCCATGGATGCCGGCGTAGTGGTAGTAGCCTCGATTATCCTGGCGGGCCTTGGACGCGCCTAGTGCAGCGATGTAGCGGCGCATGTGCAGACGCTCGACACCTTCCACCGGCAAGCGATACATCATCTGACCCGACATGCTTCCCCCTTGCCATCCCTGTCGACGGCAGTCTCGGGCGCCGAGGAACCATTGCCTCCGGCTCGTTTCAGCCTAGTTCAGTCCACAAGGCTCGACCACGCCGCCGTTCGCCCTCATCACCGGCCAGACAGCCCCCTTCCCGACGTCTTCACGACAGCGCTCTGATGAGCCCTGCATGGACAGGGCGACAGCCCAATGTTGAGCAATTACTCAAAATGCGTTTGAATAGCGCCCATTCACGGCAGCACCGAGTCGTCCTGCGCCCTCCAAGGAGCCCCCATGGCAAGCGTCACCAATCGAACCCTGCTGGACCTGGGGCGGTTGACCGCCAACCTGGTCACCTATCCCGAAGGCCACAGCGTCTATCGCCACAACGATCCCATGGGTGGCGGCCGCTATTACAAGCTGAACCTGATCCTGAAGGCCCCACGGGCCGGCGGAGTGTTCGAGACCGAAAAGGTGATCTTCAATCTGTTCGATCGGGTAATCCTGTTTCGTCCCGACCTCTACCAGCACAGCGTCTCGAAAATCGAAAAGGGCAAGCGGGTACTGTTGAGTATTGCCCTGCACACCCCCTGAGCCTATGGCTTGCGCCTCCACCGAAGGCTCTGACCTGAGACGGTGGCGCTGGCGCTGGCGCTGGCGTTGACGTTGACGTTGACGCGACCCTCCTGTCGAAAATGCACGAAAGGTGCGCCTTTAGCCGGTGCAAGCGGAGACCTGACCTCGGTGCTGGGCCCGCTCGATCATCCACGCTCACTCTGCTGAACTCCCCCACCGCTTACCGGCCAAACTGTTGGCAATCCCCGGCGCTGACGCCAAGCCTTGCTGACACCCGACGTCCTGCTCCGGCACCCTGCCCTTGGCCCCATTCCCAGTGCCCGTTCTCCCGGCTCCGGGCTTCCAGTCCCGAGTTTCGTCTGCCATGCCACCAGGAGGCGTCAGCTGTGCCAACCAACCTCGTTCAGGCGGAAATCGCCGCCAATCGCTTTGGCCTCGGCGCGGGCCCAGGTGAGCTTGCCGAGATCGCCCAGGACCCCCAGGGCTGGGTGCTGGCTCAGATCGACGCGGTCGAACGAGCGCCACTGATCGATCCTCTCGCCACCCTGCCATCCACCGTCACCTACCTGGAGCACTTCGAACGCTTTCGCCGAGACCACGCGGCCGCCCGTCGGCGCATGAGCGAGGCCCCCACCGAGGACGAGCCCAGGCAGAGCCTGCCGACGCTGCTCGAGCGTTTCGGCGCGATGAAACAGGCAGAGATCCAGGCCAGGGGTCGCCAGCAGTGCCTGAGTCCGTTTCCGGTATTCGAGCGCTGGGTGATGTTCTGGAGCAACCACTTCACCGTGTCCGCCGACCGCGGCGGCGTGCAGCTACTGCCCGGGGCCTTCGAGCGCGAGGCCATCCGGCCCTATGTGTCGGGTAGCTTTTCGGCCATGCTGCTGAGCGTCGAGCAACATCCAGCCATGCTGCTCTATCTCGACAATGCGGCGTCGGTGGGCCCCGACTCGCCACTGGCCAGAAATGCCGGTGGAGGAGCCTCAGCCCGGCGACTCGGGCTCAACGAGAACCTGGCGCGGGAAATCCTCGAGCTGCATACCCTCGGCGTTGACGGCCCCTATCAACAGCAGGACGTGGTCGAACTGGCCAGGGCTATCACCGGTTGGCGGACACGACTCGAACTGCCGCCATCGGCCGAGGCGCCGGCCCTTGGGCCCTACGGCAGCCTGTTTCATGGCGCGGCCCATCAAGGCGGCGAGCGAGAACTGATGGGGCGACGTTTCCCCGCCGGGGGGGCAAGGCAGGGTCGTGACATGCTGCGCTTTGTGGCTGGCCAGGAGGCCACCGCAACCTTTGTCGCCACCAAACTTGCCCGTCACTTTGTCGCCGACGACCCGCCGAGCGAGCTGGTATCGGCCTTGGCCTCCACCTTCCAACGCGAGAACGGTCGCCTGGCTGCACTTTTTCGCACGCTGTTTAGCCATCCTCAGGCGTGGCAGCCGCAAGCGCTCAAGTTTCGCCGTCCGCAGGAATATCTGGTCGCGCTCTATCGCGCCCTGGGCAAGGCACC
>DJIP01000147.1:17801-17943 GCA_002433675.1 Halomonas halophila | reverse complement strand
CCCGCCGATAGTCTGGCAAGCCTGACCATCGGCGTCACTTCCATTACCCGGGCACAATTGGAGGCGAGCGCCGCCACCCCCATCAAGATCAGCAGTACCCATGGCTTTCTGACCATCACCGGCTACGACCAGAAGACCGGTA
>DJIP01000147.1:17326-17499 GCA_002433675.1 Halomonas halophila | reverse complement strand
CCGGCTACGACCAGAAGACCGGTACCGTCAGCTACACCTTTACGCTGACCGCAAAGGCCAGCCATAGCGGTGGTGCTGTCAACGACAGCTTCGTTATCGGGGTGACCGACGTCGAGGGCGATGTCATCGCTAATGCCGGCACACTGGCCATCGCCATCCTCGACGATGCACCG
>DJIP01000147.1:0-17028 GCA_002433675.1 Halomonas halophila | reverse complement strand
ATCGCCATCCTCGACGATGCACCGGTGGCCAAGGCCGATACCGGCCAGGCCGTGGAGGACGGTGGCAATATCAGCGGCTCGGTCATCGACAACGACCTCGTGGGAGCCGATGGCGCCCCCAGCAAGGGCGTGGTCAAGGCGGTGGGCAGCGGTGAGTCGTCGTCAAGCGGCGGTGTCGGCAGCAGCATCGCCGGCAGTTTCGGTAGCCTGATCCTCGATGCCAACGGCAACTACCTCTACCAGCTCGATAGTACAAACACCGAGGTAAACGAGCTGGCGGTGGGAGCAAGTCTGACCGAGGCCTTCACCTATCAGATCATCGATGCCGATGGTGATACCAGTACGGCGACCCTGACCATCACCATCATGGGCGCGAACGATGCACCGGTGGCCAGTATGGATGCGATCTCCACGCCCGAGGACACGCCGGTCTCCGGCAAGATCACGGCCAGCGACGTGGACGGCGATTCGCTGTCGTTCGACCTGGTGGCACAGCCGGACGGGGGAACGGTCACGCTCGATGAAGGCGGCAACTTCACCTTTACCCCCGACGCTAACGTCAACGGCGATGTCAGCTTCAGTGTTACCGTGGACGACGGCCACGGCGGCACCACCACGGTCGAGGTGACCGTCACGGTGACGGCGGTCAACGATGCTCCGGTCGCCACGGCCGACAGTGGCTCGACCAGTGAAGACACCCCCCTGGTGGTGACCAAGGACAATGGGGTACTGGCCAACGACAGCGATGTCGATGGTGACAGTCTCAGCGTCAGCGGGTTTACCATCGAGGGGGTGACAGGAACCTTCGAGCCGGGCAAGACGGCCACCATCGAGGGCGTCGGCAAATTCACCTTGAACGCCGATGGGTCCTACCGCTTCGAGCCTGCGCCTAACTACCACGGTGACGTGCCCAGGATCAGCTACAGCGTCAGCGATGGCAACGGCGGGACCGCCTCTGGCACGCTCTCGCTGACCGTCGAGGCGGTGGACGACGAGGTGACCGTCGGTGGCCTGGGCGATGGCAGTGGTGACGGTGATGGCGCCAATGATGGGCAGGTCAGCGAGTCCGGCCTGGCGGGGGGAACCGGCATCCTGGGCAGCGGTGTCTCACACGTCGGCAGCTTTGCGCTGGGGCCGGCGGATAGTCTCGCCAGTATCAGCCTGGGCGGGACAACCTTGACGCTTGCCGAGCTGACCGCCAGCGCCAATACGCCGATCACGATTTTGGGCGACCATGGCGAGTTGGTCATCAACGGCTATGACCGCGGCAGTGGCAAGGTCAGCTACACCTACACCCTCAAGACCCACGCCGACCATAGCGAGGGGGCGATCAGCGAAGATTTTGCGATCGACGTGACCGACGTCGACGGTGATGTCGCTACGGAGGTCGGGACCCTGTCGATCGCCATCCTCGACGATGCACCGGAAGCTGCTTCCGATGTGGATGACGTGATCAACCTGCCGGATCAGCCAAGCAGTATTGCCGACGGCAACGTCTTGACTGGCGACGGTGGCGACGATCCCGATGCGATGGACGGTGACGCCGATATCCTGGGTGGTGACGGCGGCAAAGTCAGCGGCGTAGCGGTCGGAACGGGTGAGCCCTCTGCATCCCATGTCGGACAGGCGCTTGAGGGCAGCTACGGGACCCTGACCATGAACGCCGACGGCAGCTACCGCTATGTGCCGGATTTTGAATCAGAGCAGGTCAGCGGGCTGGAACCGAGTCATTTCATTACCGAGACCTTTACCTACTCGGTGGCGGACCCTGATGGCGATACAGTGACCGCGACCCTCGAAATTCGTATTTATGGCGCGCCCTCGGTCATCGGCACGGAGGGAGGGGATACCGACGAGGCGCATCTGAACACGGATGCGGTGACTGGAACGGATCCGGGGGATTCAGGGCAGGAAAGCTACGAGGGTTCCTTCTCTGTGGTTGACCTGGCCGTGGCGCAGCTAAAAAGTCTGACGGTGGGTGATGTCACCTTTTCGCTGGAGGATCTGGCTGGTTTTTCCGGCGATAGCCCGTCGGTACACATCGAGACCGAGCACGGCTATTTCGAGATCACTGGCTTCAATGCGGTGACCGAGGGGGAGGTGAGAGAACACTCGGTGTTCTATCGGTTCGTGCTGACCAAAGCGGCCGATCATCAGGGAGAACGAGTGTTCGATAGCGTCGACGTTGTCATGACAGATCAATTCGACAACTCGACCGTGGACTACCCCAAGGCCCTGATAGTCGAGATTCTCGATGACGCCCCCATCGCTTCCAAGGATACCGCCAGCGTCGTCGAGGACGGTGCTGCCGCTACCGGTAGTGTGTTGACCAATGACCGCCAGGGCGCCGATGGAGAAGTCACCGTGACGACGGCGGGCCAGAGCAGCCACTTGAGTGCAAGCAGTGTTGGCAGCGAAGTGTCTGGCAGCTACGGCAGTCTGACCCTGGGCGCCGATGGCAGCTATACCTATACCTTGGACAACGCCAATACGGCGGTGGATGCGCTGCAATCGGGTGAGTCGCTGACCGAGACCTTCAGCTATCAGATCACCGACGCTGATGGCAGCTCGTCAACCGCTACCTTGACCATCACCATCAAGGGGGCCAACGACGCCCCGACGGCCAGTGTCGATGCATTGACGACCCAGGAGGATACGCCCGTCAGCGGCTCCATCGAGGCCCAGGACGTTGACGGCGATGATCTCAGCTTTGATCTGGTCGAGCAGCCCGAGGGCGGTAAGGTCACGCTCAACGACGATGGCACCTTTACCTTTACTCCTGATGACAACGTCAATGGCGATATCACCTTCAAGGTCACGGTCTCCGATGGCAATGGAGGCACCACCACCGTCGATGTGACGGTCAAGGTGGCGGCGGTCAATGATGCACCAGTGGTCGTCGGCGAGACCGCCACGACTCCCGAGGACACTCCGCTGGATTCGGAGGCCGACGACAGCTTGCCGGGGCTGCTGGACAACGACAGCGACATCGACACCGATCATGGCAGCCTGACGGTCGTGGACTTCAGCGTCGACGGCCTGAGCGAGATCGCCGATGCGGGAGAGTCCGTCACCATCGACGGCGTCGGCAAGCTGACGGTGGAGGCCGATGGAGGCTGGCGTTTCGAACCTGCTCTCAACTACCACGGCAAGGTACCGACGATCAGCTACACCGTCAGCGATGGTGCAGGCGGATCCAGCACCGCCACCCTCGATATCACCGTCACGCCGGTGGATGATCAGGTCAGCCTGGGCGGCCTGGGCGACGGTAATGATAGCAGCGACGGGGGCAACATCAGTGATGGCTCTGTCAGCGAGGCGGGCCTGTCCGGTGGAAGCGATGAAGGTAATGGCCTGAGCCATGGCGGCAGCTTCACCCTGGGGCCGGCGGACAGCCTGGCGAGTCTTGCCCTGGGCAGCCGCAGCATCAGCCTTGCCGAACTCGAGGCCAGCGCGTCGTCACCCATCGCGATCGAGGGCCGCTACGGCACCTTGACCATCGAAGGCTATGATCGCGACACCGGCATCGTCAGCTACCGCTATCGGCTGACCTCGAATGCGGATCACTCCAAGGGCCCGGTCAGCGATGACTTCACGATCAGCGTGACCGATGTGGAGGGTGAGGTCACCGCCAACGCCGGGACCCTGGTGATCGACATCGACGATGATGGTCCGAGTGCGACAGACGACAGTGGCGAAGTCGTTGAGGACGGCGCTGCCGGCACCGGTAGCGTCTGGGCCAATGATCGTCCGGGTGCCGATGGTGCGGATGCCAATGGGGCGGTGGTCGGGGTCGGGGTAGGTGTGGAAGGTGGAAGTCTCGATGGGGCCACCGGCGTCCCGCTAGAGGGGACCTACGGCAGCCTGATCCTCAACGCCGATGGCAGCTATAGCTATACGCTGGACAACACCAATAGCGACGTGGACGGGCTCCAGTTCGGTGAGACGAAAACCGAGACGTTCAGCTATCAGATCCGCGACGCCGACGGCGATCTCGCCACCGCCACATTGACGATCACCATTCGTGGCGCCAACGATGCTCCGGAGGCTTCTGCGGAGAAGGTCACTGCCAGCGAAGACACTCCGGTCGATGGCAAGATCATCGCCACCGATGTCGACGACAATGACCTCATCTACAGCCTGGATGCCCAGCCTGAGGGGGGCACCGTCAGCCTCGATGAGAACGGTAACTTCACCTTTACCCCGGATGACAACTTCCACGGTGACACCAGCTTCACCGTGACCGTGACCGACTCCTCTGGTGCCACCGTCACGGTGGAGGTCAATGTCTCGGTGACACCGGTCAATGATGCGCCGTCACCCGACAATGACACGGCCACGACCCCCGAGGACACGCCTCTTGTGGTCGCCGCCGAAGACGGCCTGCTGGCCAACGACAGCGATATCGAGGGCGATCGCCTCAGCGTCGTCGGATTCAGTGTCGAGGGTGTCGAGAGTACCTTCCAGGCGGGCCAGACCGCCGTCATCGAAGGCGTCGGAGAGCTGACCATCAGCGCCAATGGCAGCTATCGTTTCGTGCCGGCGCTGAACTACAACGGCGAGGTGTCGCTGGTCACCTATACCGTCAGTGACGATGGGGGCCAGACCTCCGATGCGAGCCTGGCCCTTTCGGTCTCGGCGGTAGACGACAAGGTGACCGTCGGCGGGCTAGGGGATGGTGGCGGAGCCGCAGGAGGGGACGATTCGGCAGGTGGCGCTATCACCGACGGCTCGGTAGACGAGGCCGGGCTGACTGGAGGCAGTCATGAGGGCGCGGGCCTCAGCCACAGCGGCACCTTTACTCTGGGGCCAGCCGACAGTCTGTCCAGTCTGACCCTGGGGGGAAGCACCATCAGCCTGGATCAGCTCAAGGACTGTGGCAGCCATCCCATCAAGGTAGTCGGCGATCACGGGACTTTGGTGCTGCGCTACTATGATCCGGCCACCGGCGAGGTTGGCTATACCTACATCCTGGCGTCAAGGGCCGATCACTCGGGCGGCGCGGTCAACGACAGCTTCGTCATCGGGGTGACCGACGTGGAGGGCAAGATGACCGCCAACGCCGGCACCCTGGCCATTGCCATCGTCGATGATGGCCCTGTGGCCAGCAATGACGTCGGCGAGGTGATCGAGGAAGGTGACGAGCCGGGAAGCCACTGCACCGGTAACGTCATTCTCAACGACCACTATGGTATCGATGGTCTTGCCGTCGATGGCATGGTCACGGCGGTCGGGGCTGGTCAGTCGTCGGCAGAGGGGGGCATCGGCGAGTCGGTATCGGGTCGTTTCGGTAGCCTTGTGCTGAACGCGGACGGCAGCTACTCCTACACGCTGGACAACAGCAACCCTGTGGTGGACGCGCTCAAGCTTGGGCAGACGCTGACCGAGACCTTCAGCTACACCATTACCGATAGCGATGGCAGTGTTGCCACCGCGACGCTGACGATCACCGTGCTGGGTGCGAACGACGCCCCGGTCGCCAGCGTCGACCCTGTTGTCACCTCCGAGGATACCCCGGTGGAGGGACGCGTTGTCGCCACGGATGTGGATGGGGACGACCTGACCTTCAGCCTCGATGATCAACCGGACGGCGGCTCCGTTACCCTCAATGAGGACGGCACCTTCACCTTTGTGCCCGATGCAAACGTCAGTGGCGACATCAGCTTCAGCGTGACCGTCACCGATGCGACGGGAGCTTCCACTACCGTGGTCGTCACGGTCTCTGTCGAGCCGGTCAATGACGCCCCCTTGGCAGAGGCCGAGTCGATCGTCACTGGCCGCGGTGAAGCTGCCGCTGGTCAGGTGGTCGCCAGCGATATTGATGGAGATGATCTCACCTTCGAGCTGGATGACGATCCAGAGCATGGCCGGCTCACCCTGAATCCGGATGGCTCCTTCGTCTATGTACCGGACGCCGGGTTCAGCGGCAGTGACAGCTTTGTCGTCGCGGTGTCGGATGGGCAGGGAGGTGTGACCTATGTCACCGTCGCGGTGACGGTGGCTCCACCCGAGGGCTTCTATATCGGCGATATGCCACCCAGGCTGCCCTTTGACGAGGCAGAGGAAAAGGAACTCGATCGCCACCTCAAGGCCGATGGTGCTGTCGATGAGGCGGTAAATCAGCTCGAGTACCTAGGCGGTCTGGATCAATTGTCCAGCGACGGTGCGGTGCATGATCTGGTCCATGGGGAAGCGGTGCTGCGTGATCCGCAGGCCTGGAGGGGGTCGCCGTTGGAGCGAGCACGCGGGCTGGATCATACCGAGGAGATGACGGTGGCCGCTACGAGCGCCGACGGAAGGCTCGATGTTGCGGTAGAAATCGATGCCCAATGGGCCTGGGTGACGTTGAACGATGGCGAGGGAAGCACCCGAGTGACCCTTCCTGGCGGCCGGGCTTTGCCAGAGTGGATCCAGACCTCGTCGGATGGGCAATTGCTGATCGATCGTCCGGCGGATCTCGACAATCTGACACTGGAGGTGGACAGTCGGCGTGACGACGGAGGTGATCGTCACTATCGGGTCAGGCTAGATCTTGACAATGCCCAGCTCGATATCACGGCAAACTCGCAGCGACAGCCGGCGGTGATGGCCACTTTCGCCGAACAGCTCAGTCGGGCCAGCCGCTATACCCATGAGCTGCCACCGGAGCTGGATCAAGCGTTGGCGCTGCTGGATAAGCAGGATTGACGGCGCGATAGCCGTTCTCCAGCAGCAGGATTGGCGGACAGGGGGAGCTTCCTCTGCCCGCTATCACCTTGCCAACGCTGAATCTTGCCGAGTGCTTCAGGCGCGCCGATCGGCGGGCAGACCCAGAAAGTTCTGGATGATGAAGAAGTGGTCCTCGAACAGGCTTTCCGGCTCGAGTTCCGCCAGCGGCACCCAGCGTGCATGATCGCCACCCTTGACTGGCTTCAGCCTTGGCAGGTTCTGATCCGGTCGCAGGGCAAAGTAGAAGGCTTCGGCCAGGGTCCGGCCACGCCAGCTACGATGCGGCTCGTCGAACAGCCGTTGACCGCGTAGCGAGCCCTTGAGAACTGGCTCCGGCACCTTCAGCCGAATGCGTTCGCGCAGCTCGCGCAGACAGGCGTCCATCAATCGTTCCTGGGCGCTGATAAAGCCACCGGGCAGGGCATAGAGCCCCTTGCCGGGTGCCGAGGTGCGGCGCACCAGCAACACATGACCCGACTGCACCACGACCGCACAGACGGTAACGAAGATCGGCGGGTAGGGCGCCTGGGCCCAGGCCGATCGATACTGGTCGAGCAGTTGCTGTTCTTCACCGAGCTGTCGGTAGGGCTTGCCGCTCATGAAGCGGCGGACATGTTCCACCACGCCGGGGGGAAGATCGTGACTCGCATTGGTGGAAAGATACTCCACCGCCGAGCCCTCGGAGCGGAACAGCCGTTCTCGGATCTGGCTGGCGGAGATCGCTTCAACCAGTGGTACGCTCACCGACTCCCACTGAGGGAACAGTGACAAATAGTAGCTCGACTGCCCGCGGCTGGCGCCGATCAACCCGATACGCGGTAAGCGTGCGCTCTCGGGGTGGGCCAGATCGCGCACCTTGCGCTGGACGTCGTGCACCCAGACATCGTCGTTGTACAGCGCATCCAGCAGCGGCACGATCTCCAGGCGAGCGTTGTCGTCTTCGTCGAAGGCGCTGCGCAACATCTGGCGGCGTTCGTCGAAACGCCAGGGGTTGCGCAGCGAGCGTGCCTGCCAGGCGGAGCCCACCAGCACGATGACCTGTCTGGCCTGCTTGAGGGCCGCCCGAATCACCGCCAGGTGCCCGAGGTGCGGGGGCTGGAAGCGTCCGATGAACACCAGGCAGTCAAACTCTGGCTGCGGCGGAGAGGTGGCCGAATCGGTGGGCATGGAGGGCTCCTGGAAAACGTCGCCGCCATTATGGTGGCGCTGACTTGCCGGCGCAAACAGATGAGGTCGTCGAACCACGAAGTTCCAGGCCTCGAAGTTGCAGGCGCGATGAGCTGGGCGCGCCAGGCCGCCGCGTTGGCGCATGTTTCTGCGTAGACCGTCGGTGTTAGGTATGCTGAGGGCAACGATAATGACGAGGGAACGCCATGATCATTCAGTTTTTCGCCTTCTGGTGGGGGGTGCTGCGTCGCTCGGTGGCGTTGTGGCTGGAGCGTAATGCCTTCAGCTACGCCGGCTCCCTGGCCTTCTATACCCTGTTTTCGCTGGCGCCGACGGTGATCATCGCGGTGACGGTGATCGGTGTGGTGCTGGGCGAGGAAGCAGCGCAGGGACAGATCTTCGCCCAGTTGCAGGGCACCATGGGGCCGGAGGCGGCCACCGCCATCGAGCATGCCGTCGCCCAGTCGCGTATTCAGGAGTCCGGCCTGTTGCCGACGCTGCTGGGCTTCGCCGCCCTGGCGGTTGGTGCCACGACCGTGTTCGGCCAGATGCAGTTTTCGCTGAACACCATCTGGGGCGTCGCGGCGCGCCCCAGCAGCAACAGTCTGTGGATCTTCATCAAGAATCGCATGCTGTCACTGACCATCGTGCTGGCCATCGGCTTTATCCTGCTGGTGTCGGTGGGGCTAGGGGTCTTTGTCAGGGCGGCGCTGAAGGCCGCCGATGATGTGCTGCCTTACGTCAGCCTGTTGACGCGAGGGGTGGAGCTGCTGGTGTCGATCGGGGTGATCGCCGCGCTCTTTGCCACCATCTTCAAGGTGCTGCCCGATGTGGTGCTGCGCTGGCGCGACGTCATCGTCGGCGCTGTGGTCACGGCCTTGCTGTTCTCGATAGGGCGCACCGGCATCGCGCTCTACCTGGCCTATAACGCTACGGCCTCGACCTATGGCGCGGCGGGGTCGGTGGTGGTGGTGTTGTTATGGGTTTACTACTCTTCGCTGATCTTGCTGTTTGGTGCCGCCTTTACCAAGGTACATCTGCTCGCCCGTCACAAGCCCATCATCCCGCGCAATAGCGCCGTGTTGGTCAAGCAGGAACTGCTCGATCAGCAGAGCGTACGCGCCCAGTTGAGTGCCGAGGAAGAACGGGAATTCGAGCAGGAGGCCCGCGAGCGTCAGCATGAGGCGGAGCTTGAGGCAGGCGCAGTGGAGACAGAGGGCGCGGTGGAGGGCCCTCGGAGGATCGGCAATGATAAGGTCAGCGCCGATGATACTGCTCGAGATGCAGATGTCGCCCGGGAGAAGGCGATGGACAAGCACGAGGAGGCTGCCATGTTGCCCGATGACACCCTATGCCTGGAGGCCCTGGCGGAAGGGCGAGTACAGGGCGTGAGCTATCGATTTGCCACGAGACAGCAGGCCGAGGCGGAAGGGCTTACCGGGTATGCCCGCAACCTGCCGGACGGCACTGTCGAGGTATTGCTGTGTGGACCTCGTGAGGCAGTGGAACGGGTCGCCGATTGGCTGGAGCGCGGGCCCGAGCAGGCCGAGGTGACCCAGGTCACCACCCGCGAGGTGACCCTTGCAGAGCTGCCGCGTGATTTCACTACGGGCTAGGGCCTGGGCATCAGGCGCCCGTGGCCTCGTCCCCGGCGCCTTGACGGGAAAGATTCAGAGGGAAAGGAGCCCCGGGCGCCCACGACAACGTTGTCGTGAGCGCCCGGGGCTTTATGTTGGCGTGAGTGGTGCTCGTCCTGGTGCTTCAGTCCGGTGCGGCCCAGCCTAGTGCGGTTCAGGCCAGGGTGTCGGCGATCCAGTCGCTGACGGCCTTGCCGTCTACCTTCATGCAGACGTCGACCACGGGGGTCTGTGACCAGCGGTCGGCGATAAAGCCTCTGCCTTCCGGTGCCAGGATGGTCTGACCCTCGGCCGGCCCTTCGGTGACGACACCCAGGTGGCCCCGGGTGGTCTCGAACAGGTCCGGGCGCAGTAGCCAGGCCAGGGCCACACTGTCATGGGGACAGCAACCGTCAATACCGAGGGCTTCACGATAGAAGGCGCGATAGAAGTCGTAGCTGCCGGCCAGAATCTTGCCGAGCTCGCCCTGGCCGGCCTCGATGCGCGCCATGTGGTCCGGCGTCAGGATGCAGCGATGGGTCACGTCGAGCCCCACCAGGGTCAGCGGCCAGTCGGCGGTCAGCACTCGTTGGGCTGCGTGGGCGTCGTTGAAGATGTTGGCCTCGGCCACCGGGGTAACGTTGCCGCCTTCACGAATGGAACCGCCCATGATGACCACCTGCTTGACCAGGCTTGTGATCTCGGGGTCCAGCTGCAGCGCTGCGGCGAGGTTGCCCAACGGTCCGACCGCCACCAGGCTGACCTCACCGGGACGTTGGCGCACGGTGTCGACGATGAACTGGGCGGCGCTGCGAGCATCGGCCTGTCCCTTGACCTCGGGCAGGCTGATATTGCCTAGTCCGTTGTCGCCATGGATATGCTTGGGCGCCGGATGACGAGGCTTGACCATGGGGCAGGCCGAGCCCTGGGCCACCGGCACCGGCTGGCCAGCGATCTCGCCGAGCAGCAGGGCATTGTGGGTCGCCGTCTCGATGTCGACGTTGCCGAAGGTGGTGGTCATGCCGAGCAGCTCAATGTCCGGATGGCGCAGGGCGATGGCGATGGCCTGGGCGTCGTCGACGCCCGGGTCGGTATCGAAGATGATCGGGGTGCTCACGGAAACTCCTGTTGTTGACCTGAAGGCCTCAGCGGATGGCGTGCTGGCCGGTCGCCAGCGCTGAGTCGACCTCACCGCGGGAGGGAATGCTGGCGGCGGCGCCCTGGCGCTGGACGCCCAGGGCTGCGGCGGTAGAGGCAAGCGCCAGGCAATCTGCGACCGTTCTGTGTTCCTGCATTGCGGCCAGATAGTAGCCGATGAAGGTGTCCCCGGCGGCGGTGGTGTCTACCGCCTCGACCCGACTCGCCGCCTGGAACTGGCGTTGTCCGTCGTGCTGATGCCAGGCGCCTTCGGCACCGAGGGTCAGCACCAGTTGGGTGCTGGGCAGACGCTCGGAGAGGGCGGTGAGCAAGGCGTCGGCATCAGTGTCCTCGGCAACACCGGCCAGCCAGGCGGCTTCGCCACGATTGACGAACAGGAGATCGCACTGATCGAGCGGCAGGTCCTGCACGGCGTCGCTCATCGGCGCCGGGTTGAAGGCGATGTTCAGACCCTTGTCATGTCCGAGCCGGATGGCGTCGGCCAGGGCGCTGCATTCGTTCTGCAGTAACAGCCAGTCGCCGGCCTGGGTTCCCTGCATCAGCCTGGAAAGGTCGTCGGCCGAGTGGTGATGGTTGGCTCCGGGAAACAGCAGGATGGCGTTCTCTGCGCCGTCGTCGACCTGGATGATGGCGTGACCGGAGGGGGCGGCCACCTCAGCGATACCATTGACGTCGACCCCGGCGTCGGCAAGCTGCTGGCGTGCCCAGCCATCCTGGGCATTGAGGCTGCCCCAATGCGCCACCTGGCCACCTGCCTTGGCCAGCGCCAGTGACTGGTTGGCCCCCTTGCCGCCAAGACCGACTCGATGCTCGTGACTTGCCAGGGTTTCACCCGGGCGAACGAGATGGGGAACGCGATAGACATGGTCGAGATTGATCGACCCGTAGTTGTACAGCATGGGGTGTCCGATGAGGGGGTGGGCTCAGCGCGAAGTATCGGAGTGAAGCAGGGCGGACGCAAGGGTGGAGCCGCTTTCGACATCGCGTCTTCCGCCTCGAGTCAGTATTTATACCGTTATCTTGTGTCGCTAACAGCAAATAGACATGGTTGCCCTAAATCGTTAAACAGGCGGCGACAGGACAGGCCATTCGAATGTCTCTGTATCCATTGGCTAACTTGCCTGAACGCGACGAGCAGGTTCGCAAGAACGGTCGCGAGGGTGGGGAGGCGTGGGGAGGCGTGGGTAGGTGTCGTCAGAACCGCCTGGCGCCAGGCGGGCACGGTCTGCTGTGCCCGCCGTGGACCGTATTAGCCCTGAGAAGCGAAATTTCGCAGGTTGTCGACGGTCAGCTTGACGATATTCTGGCGCGCTTCAGGAGTGATCCAGGCGCTGTGAGGGGTCACCAGCAGGTTCATGCGCGGCGACTCGTTCACGGCGTCGATCAAGGCGTGGCCATCACGGGGTGGCTCTGCGGGCAGGACATCGACGGCAAGGCCGCCCAATTGCCCTTGGCGCAGGGCCGCCAGCGCGGCTTCCTCATCGATGACACCGCCTCTGGCGCAATTTACCAGCAGGGCACCTTTCTTGATGGTCTTGAGGTTGTCGGCGTTGAGCAGATGGCGACTGTGTTCGGTCAACGGGCAATGCAGGCTGACCACGTCGGCCTCAGGCAGCAGCTCGGAAAGGGCCGGGCGGCGGTCATTGGCCTCGTTGCCAGGCCGCGCGCTGAAGCTCACCCGCATACCGAACGCCTCGGCCAGGGCGGCCACCTTGGAGCCCAGTTCCCCTTGACCCACCAGCACCAGATGCTTGCCTTCGAGTTGCAGGGTCGGGTGGCCCATCAGGCAGAAGAACGGGCTCTCTCCCCAGCGGCCCTCGGCCACGTCGCGTTGGTACTGGGGCAGGCGAGTGGCCAGAGCAAGGATCAGCATCAGGGTATGCTGGGCGACACTGGCGGTCCCGTAGGCGTTGACGTTGTCGACGCGGATACCACGCTCCTTCGCCACCTCCATGTCGATATTGTTGGTACCTGTGGCCAACACGCAGATATGCCGCAAGGAGGGCAGGGCGTTCAGGGTGTCGGCGTCGAGCACCACCTTGTTGACGATGGCGATATCGGCGCCGGCCAGCCGTTCCCGCGCCTGAGCGGGGGTGCTGGTGGGGTGAACCTCGAGGCTCTCGAGCTGCTCGCGCAGCGGTGAAAGGTCGATGTCGGAACCCAGGCTATCTGCGTCCAGTAATACAGCTTTCATCGCTTCTCCTGTTGTGTTTGGTGGGTGTGGTGACTCTGGTGGCGAAGATCGGTGCACAGGGCTGGGCCTTGAGGTGCTCAGCACGCTATAATGCGCCCCTTTGATTTGGGCTTGGAATTGCTGTTGGCCGGCCCTATATCGCATGTCGGGATCGGAAGCGGCGTGATCGAGGGTGTGTCAGGCAGCTCAGACGCCGGCTTCCCGCCCCGCAGGAACAATGCGAACGGAGACCTAGAACCATGCCCATCTACGAATATCAGTGCAAGGCCTGTGGCCATCGGCTGGAGAAGCTGCAGCGCATGAGCGCCGCTCCCTTGACCGACTGCCCGGCCTGCGAAGCTCCCGAACTGAACCGCCTGGTCTCGGCGGCTGGCTTCCGTCTTGCGGGTGGCGGCTGGTACGAGACCGACTTCAAGACCGGTGGCACCAAGAAGAACCTGGCGGGTGACAGCGGCGGAGGCGGTGCCTCCTCCGGTGGTGGCTCCGCTTCCGGTGACGGCGCGGCAGCCTGATCCAACGAATTGCCTTTACCTTCACGCAACATGACAGGAACCAACATGCGCAGCCATTATTGCGGCCAGCTCAACGAAACCCTGGTGGACCAGACGGTCAGCCTGTGCGGCTGGGTACACCGCCGCCGTGACCACGGTGGGGTGATCTTCCTCGACCTTCGCGATCGTGACGGTATCGCTCAGGTCGTGGTCGACCCCGATACCGCCGAGGCCTTCGCCAATGCCGACCGCGCCCGCAGCGAGTACGTGCTGCGCATCCAGGGCCGAGTGCGCATGCGTCCCGAGGGCACCCAGAACCCGAACATGCCGACCGGCCTGATCGAGGTACTGGCCAAGGAAGTGGAGGTGCTCAACACCGCCGCCACGCCGCCGTTCCAGCTCGACGAGCACGGCAAGGTGGGTGAAGAGATCCGTCTCAAGCACCGCTACATCGACCTGCGTCGCCCAGAGATGATCGAGAAGCTGCGTCTGCGCTCTCGCATCTCTCATAGCGTGCGGGCCTTCCTCGAAGGCGAAGGCTTCCTCGATATCGAGACGCCGGTGCTGACCCGGGCGACCCCGGAAGGTGCACGTGACTATCTGGTGCCGAGCCGGACCCACGCCGGCAGCTTCTTTGCGCTGCCGCAGTCGCCTCAGCTGTTCAAGCAGCTGTTGATGGTGGCGGGCTTCGACCGCTACTACCAGATCGCCAAGTGCTTCCGTGACGAGGACCTGCGCGCCGACCGTCAGCCGGAATTTACCCAGATCGACCTCGAGGCCTCCTTCGTCGAAGAGGCCGACATCATGCGCATCACCGAGTCCATGGTGCAGGGCCTGTTCAAGGACGTGCTCGATGTGGATCTGGGCGAGTTCCCGCGCATGACCTGGCACGAGGCGATGCATCGTTTCGGCTCCGACAAGCCGGACCTGCGCATCCCGCTGGAGCTGACCGACGTCGATGACCTGATGAAGGAGGTGGACTTCAAGGTCTTCTCCGGGCCGGCCAACGCCGATGACGGCCGTGTGGCCGCGCTCAAGGTCAGCGGTGGCGCCAAGCTGTCGCGCAAGGAAATCGACGAGTACACCAAGTTCGTCGGTATCTACGGCGCGCGGGGTCTTGCCTGGATCAAGGTCAACGAGCGTGACAAGGGCATCGAGGGTCTGCAGTCGCCGATCGTCAAGTTCATGGAAGGCGTGATCGAGACCCTGCTGGATCGTGTCGGTGCTGAAGACGGTGACATCATCTTCTTTGGCGCCGACAAGGCGCGTATCGTCAACGAGGCGCTGGGGGCTCTGCGGGTCAAGCTGGGTGAGGATCTCGATCTCTACACCCAGCCGTGGGCGCCGCTGTGGGTGGTCGACTTCCCGATGTTCGAGGCCGACGACAACGGGCGCCTGAGCCCGCTGCATCACCCCTTCACCTCGCCGGCGTGCAGCCCCGAGGAGCTCAAGGCCAACCCGGCCGAGGCCCTGTCGCGTGCCTATGACATGGTGCTCAACGGTACCGAGCTGGGTGGCGGCTCGATCCGTATCCACGATCAGGCCATGCAGAGCGTGGTCTTCGAGATCCTGGGTATCGGTGAAGAAGAAGCCCGCGAGAAGTTCGGCTTCCTGCTGGACGCGCTGCACTACGGTGCGCCGCCCCACGGTGGTCTGGCCTTCGGTCTCGATCGCCTGGTCATGCTGATGACCGGCGCTCGTACCATCCGCGAGGTCATCGCCTTCCCCAAGACCCAGAGCGCCGCCTGCCTGATGACCGACGCCCCTGGCGAGGTCAGCAACGACCAGCTCAAGGATCTGAGTATCCGCCTGCGTCAGAAGGCCAAGCCCGAAGCCGGCGAATAACGCTAGGCTATCGCGCTGTACAGACAAACCCCGCCAATCGGCGGGGTTTGTCGTTGGTGGAGGTTCAGTCCAGGCGTCTGGGCAGCGGTGGCGGAAAGGCAGACGCCGCGCGACGGGCCAGTGACGCCAGATCGGTCTGCTTGGCCACCGACGGGAGTAACGGAAGCGTCGAGAGTGACGAGAGAGGCGAGCCTCCATGAGGTTCGGTCAGGTGCTGTCCGATCATTTTACGTGCCGGTGCCAGTCGCTCACCCAGGCGCAGTCCCAGGTGACGGACCATTCGGGCCGGCACTCGGTCATCGGTGTAGAGGCCAACGATGGCCTGGGTCGCCTGATACAGCGGCCAGGTGGCCAGCCGATGCTCGCGTTCATAGCCTTTCAACAGCCGTGGGTCGGCGATGTCCTGTCCGAGCTGGTGGGCGCGGATCAGCCGGCGGGCCAGGCGGTGCTGACTCTGGGCGCCAAAGTTGAAGCCGTGCGCCGTTACCGGATGCATGCCCACGGCGGCGTCGCCGACCAGGGCGAAGCGTTCGGCCACGAAGCGCTCGGCGTAGGCACTTACCAGGGGATAGACGTGGGTCTCTCCCTCGAGGGTCATGGCGCCCAGCCTGTGCCCGTAGCGATGGGTCAACGCCTGCGACAGTGCCTCGGGTGTCAACGCGGTAAGCTCCGACATCTGCTGGCTGGGCAGGGTCACCACCGCCGACGAAAGGTGTTCGTGCAATGGCAACAGCGCCAGGGTCTGGCCATGGTCGAACCACTCCCAGGCGGACTGATCATGGGCGCGTTCGTGGCGAACCCGACACACCAGCATGCTGCGGCCGTTGTCGCGCATGCGTGCAGCGATGCCCATCTGGCGACGGGATTCCGAGAAGCGACTGTCTGCGGCCACTGCCAGTCGTGCCGACAGCCGAGTCCCATCTTGCAGTACCAGGCGCGCCGCACCGGGGTCGCTGGTGATGCTTTCAAGCGCCGAAAAGTGCCAGTCGATGCCGTCCATGCGTTCGGCTTCCTCGAAGGCGGCGCGGCGTATCAGATGGTTCGGCACCATAAAGCCCAGCGGTCGATCGTCGCCGGTATCGAAACCCATGGCAAAGGACGACTGGCCATTGAACACCTTGGCATGGGCCAGCGGCGCCACCTCGTCCTGGGGGATCCGCTGCCACACGCCAATGTCGGCGAGCAGGTCGCAGGACGCCTGGGTCATTGCGATTTCGCGCCCATCGGGCCTGGGCTCGGCCAGTCGCGGGCGATCGATTCGGTCGATCAGCGCCACGCTCATGCCGACACCGGCCAGTGCACGCGCCAGGCACAGGCCCACGGGACCTGCACCGATGATGGCCACATCCTTCATCCGTCACTCCTGAGCTGGATTCGCTGGTGAGCTTCACGCGCGGTAGAATGCGCGATAAATCAAGCGCTCGACGCTAGCACATCGGGTGATCAGGTGGCGGGCTTTGTGGCGCGCATTTGATCCAGCGCCGGGTTCAGGTGCCTTTGGCAGGCTCCTTCAAGGCCTTGTGTTCCGATATCGCCCGACGAGGTGTGAAACGTCGGCTTCCAGCAACCAACGGGATGCACCATGGCAGGACATAGCAAGTGGTCGAACATCAAGCATCGCAAGGCCGCTCAGGACGCCAAGCGCGGCAAGATATTCTCCAAGCTGATCCGTGAGCTAGGCGTGGCCGCTCGTCAGGGCGGACCCGAACCCGCTGACAATCCGCGGCTGCGGGCCGCCATCGACAAGGCCCTGTCCAATAACATGACCAAAGATACGATCCAGCGGGCGGTGGATCGCGGGGCAGGGCAGAACGATGGCGATGATATGGAGGAGATCACCTACGAGGGC
>DJIP01000148.1 GCA_002433675.1 Halomonas halophila | reverse complement strand
CCAACTCGACGCGCGCCGCTGCATTTCCTACCTGACCATCGAGCTGTTCGGCGCCATTCCCGAGCGCTATCGCGAGGCCATGGGCAACCGGGTGTTCGGCTGCGATGACTGCCAGCTGGTGTGCCCGTTCACCCGCTTTACCCGGGCAAGCAGCGAGCCGGACTTCGCGCCACGCCACGATCTCGATCGGGTGGAGCTGCTGACCCTGTTCGGCTGGAGCGAGGAGGAGTTTCTCGAGCGCACCGCCGGCAGCCCGATTCGTCGTATCGGCTACGAGCGCTGGCTGCGCAATCTGGCGGTGGGGCTCGGTAACGCCCCCTGGAGCGCCGCCATCGAACGCGCCCTGCTCACCCGCCTGGCCTACCCCTCCGAGCTGGTGCGCGAGCACGTACGCTGGGCGCTCGCCCGCCAGCGCCAGCGGCGCGCCGAGCTGATCACCTCAAGCTGAGCGCCCGTCGCCCCGACCCCGGCGTCAACTGCTGATTAGTCCCCAGCCTTGAGGAACGTCTTGCGATAGTGCGCGAGTTCGGCGATGGATTCCTTGATGTCGTCCATCGCCAGGTGCACGTTGCGCTTGGAAAAGCCCTCCAGCGCCTGGGGATTCCAGCGCTTGGCAAGCTCCTTCAAGGTCGAGACGTCGAGGTTACGGTAGTGGAAAAACGCCCACAGTTCAGGCATCTCGCGCTCCAGAAAGCGCCGGTCCTGGTGGATCGAGTTGCCGCACATCGGCGAGGTTCCCGGGACCACATGGGCTGAGAGAAACTCAAGCGTCCTGCGCTCGGCTTCACGGGTGTCGATCTGGCTCTTGCGCACCCGCTCGACCAGCCCGGAATTGCCGTGGGTACGGGTGTTCCACTCATCCATGCCGGACAACAGCGCCTCGCTCTGGTGAACCGCAATCACCGGCCCCTCGGCGATGACATTGAGCTCGCCGTCGGTGACCAGAGTGGCCACCTCGATGATGCGTTCACGCTCCGGATCGAGCCCGGTCATCTCCAGGTCGATCCAGATCAGGGCGTCACTTCGCGGGCCGGTCTGGGCATCGTCAGAACGGGGGTTGAGGGTATCGTCGGGACTGGCGCTGGCATCGGACATCGTCGCTTCCTTGATCAAGCGTTGGCCCTTGTCGGGACAGGGGCCGTGCGTGTAGGTACAATGCCGACCATTGTACCGACCATCGGGTGCTCATGAGCAAACGCAAGTTGAGCCGCCAGCAGCGCTGGCGCATCGAAAAGATCCAGGCCGAACGCGCCGAGCGCGCCGCCAGAAAGGCCGGCCAGGACGACGAGAAGCTTGCCGCCGGCGAATACGGTGCCGAGCGTGACGGCCGAGTGATCGCCCACTTCGGACGGACCCTGGACGTCGCCAGCCGTGCCGGCGAGACGCCCACCCGCTGCCATCTGCGCGCCAACCTCGAGGGCCTGGTCACAGGCGACCGCGTCATCTGGCGGGCCGGCGAGGACGGCAGCGGCGTGGTGGTGGCCCGAGGCGAGCGCGACAATGTGCTCGAACGCCCGGATATGCGGGGGCTACTCAAGCCCGTGGCGGCCAATATCGATCAGATCCTGATCGTCTTCGCGGTGGAGCCTGAACCCCACGCCGGCCTGATCGATCGCTACCTGGTGGCGGCCGAGGCCACCGGCATCACCCCGGTGCTGGTGCTCAACAAGACCGACCTGTTGCCCGACGAGGGCGGCGAACTGCGCGGGCTGCTCGATCGCTACCGCGGCATCGGCTACCAGGTGGTGGCCACCTCCACCGAGGTCGACGGTGGCCTCGACGCTCTCTATGCCCAGCTCGCCGACCGTACCTCGGTGTTCGTCGGCCAGAGTGGGGTCGGCAAGTCCTCGTTGATCGACCGCCTGCTGCCCGACGAACAGTTGCGCATCGGCGCACTGTCGGAGGACTCGCGCAAGGGTCGCCACACCACCACCACCGCCCAGCTCTACCACCTGCCCGCGCCGGACGAGAGCCTGGCCTCGGGCGAGCTGATCGACTCGCCCGGCATCCGCGAGTTTGGCCTCACTCACCTGACAGAGCGCGAGGTCACCGAGGGCTTTATCGAATTCGCCCCTTACCTTGGCCTGTGTCGCTTCCGCGACTGCCGCCACCGCCAGGAGCCGGGCTGCGCCATTCGCGACGCCATCGACGAGGGGGCGATTCACCCTGAACGCTTTGCCAGTTATCGTCGTATCGTCGATAGTCTGGATAGCCAATAGGGAAACGTCTGTCGCGCCCCGTCGCGAAATGCCAGGCGCCGGACTCAGCGCCCGCCCCTTTCATCCGTGTGGATCCGCCAGGAGAGAACCATGAGCTCAGAAGACAATCTGCTGCCCCTGATCGCCGAGCCCGAGGAACTCGCCGGCATGCTGGATCACGAGGATATCCTGGTGATCGACGTGCCGCTGAAGGCGGAAAGCTACGCCGAGGGCCACGTGCCCGGCGCGATCTTTCTCGACCATCGTCGTCTGCTGAAAGGTTCCGGCGACGTCCCCAACGACGTCCCCGATGAAGAGGCCCTGTCACAACTGTTCTCGTCGCTGGGCCTGACCCGGGACACCCACGTGGTCGCCTACGACGATGAGGGCGGCGGCTGGGCCGGGCGCCTGCTGTGGACCCTCGAGCTGATTGGCCACAAGCGCTATTCCTACCTGAACGGCGGCATTCACGCCTGGCGTGACGAGGGCCTGCCCCAGTCCACCGAAGACCATGCGCCGGAGCCCTCGGACTACCAGGCCGAGGTCCTCAATCCCGAGGCCGCGATCGACCGACTCGAGCTTGAAGAGCGCCTGGGCAGCGATAACTTCGCCATCTGGGATGCCCGCTCCGTCGACGAGTTCGATGGCAACAAGGGCCAGAACCGGCACCTCGGCCACCTGCCCGGAGCGGTCAACATGGAGTGGACCGACGCCATGGACCGTGAACGCTCACTTCGCCTGCGCGACTACGCCGAGCTGATCACCGAACTGGGCGCCATGGGCATCACCCCGGATATGGAAGTGGTCACTCACTGCCAGACCCATCACCGCAGCGGCTTCACCTGGCTAGTAGGCAAGGCACTGGGGTTCGAACGTATGCGCGCCTACCCGGGCTCGTGGAAGGAGTGGGGCAATCGCGACGATACCCCCATCGAACACTGACGCCCTTGTCCCTCTGCCCACGGCGGGCACTTGATTGCATCAGCGGCGCGGCCGTGAGGCCGCGTGCGCGTCATTGACCACCCGGAGATCGTCCCTTCGTGACCCTCGCCAAGCTGTTTTCCCTGATCCAGTACCCCATCCCTCACCACCTGCTGTCGCGTCTGGTCGGCCTGCTTGCCGACTGCCGTATCGGCTGGCTCAAGAACCTGTTGATCCGCGCCTTCATCAAGCGCTTCAAGGTCGACATGAGCCAGGCGGTGGAATCGGACCCCAGGGTCTACCCGAACTTCAACGCCTTCTTCACCCGGGCGCTGGCGCCCGACGCCCGCCCGCTGGAAGACGGCCTGCTGTGCCCTGCCGACGGCACCCTGTCCCAATGGGGTGCCATCGACCACGGCCGGCTGGTCCAGGCCAAGGGCCATCGCTTCAGCATGACCGAGCTGCTCGGTGGCGACCCCAGGGCGGCCACCCGTTACCAGAGCGGCAGCTTTGCCACCGTCTACCTGTCGCCCAAGGACTACCACCGGGTGCATATGCCGCTTGCCGGCACCCTGACCGAGATGGTCTACGTGCCCGGGCGCCTGTTTTCGGTCAACGACGCCACCACCCGCCACGTCCCGGGCCTGTTCGCCCGCAACGAGCGGCTGGTGTGCCACTTCGAGACCGAACACGGCCCCATGGTGCTGGTGCTGGTGGGTGCGATGATCGTCGCCGCCATTGAAACGGTGTGGGCCGGCCAGGTGACACCGCAGTCCGGCCGGGTCGAGCGTGTCCGCTTCGATCGCCCGATTCACCTCGCCAAGGGTGCCGAGATGGGCCGGTTCAAGCTCGGCTCCACCGTGGTCATGGCCTTCGCCGAAAAGGTCGACTTCGACGCCTTGAGCGGCAAGGCCGGCAGCCCCGTCGCGGTGAGTATGGGCCAGCGCCTGGGCGGCGAGCCGGGGACCAGCGCAGCGCCAGCAACGGCAGACGGCGAAGCGACCACCAGCGCGGGCTGAATCGCCAAGGCGTCATGACAACGCCTGTGGCATGACAACGCCTGTGACATGACAACACTATTGAAAGGGGCGGCGGTGGCCGCCCCTTTCGCGTCTGTCCCAAGCCCCCACAGAGCCTGCAGGCTTGCCGGCGCCAGCAATGTTGAAGCGCCGATGCAGCCACTGGCATCATCGACCCCTTCAACGAGCCCATGCACCGTCGAGCGACTTTTTCATCCGGCGTGGATGCGTCCACAACCGTGAGCAGTGCAGCGCCAACCACGTGATAGGCGACGCATGGGGCGAGCCTTCGGGTTTCAACACCTTGGTGTGGGAAAGGCGATCACCTCTTCAAGACGCGACTTGCCCAGCGCCAGTTGGATCAGCCGGTCGAGTCCCAGGGCGACCCCGCTGCCCTCGGGCATGCCGGCATCCAGCGCCGCCAGCAGGCGCTCGTCGACGTCGACCTCGACAAGGCCTGCCTCACGCCTGGCGCGATTGTCGTCGGCGAAGCGTGCGCGCTGCTCGCCCACATCGGTCAGCTCGTCGTAGCCGTTGGCGAGCTCAAGCCCATTGACATACACCTCGAAGCGCGAGGCCACCCAGGCGCCATCGTGGGGGTCCTGGTGACGCCTGGCCAACGCCGCCTGGCTGGCCGGGTAGTCCAGCACCACGTCGATGCCGTCGCGGCCTAGCTCGGGCTCGATGGCGAGGCTCATCAGCAGGTCAAGACACTCATCGCGCGGTGACTCGGCCATGTCGAGGCCGCCACGTTCACCGGCAAGACGGCGAAGCGATGCGATATCCACCTCAAAAGGATCGATATCCAGCACCTCGCCAAACAGCTCGCGATAGCGACGCTTTCGCGTCGGGCCGGGATCGAACGGCAGCACCTCGCGGATCAGCGCCTGGGTTTCCTCGACCAGCGCATCGAGACTCCAGCCCGGGCGATACCACTCCAGCATGCTGAACTCGATATTGTGGCGGCGTCCCACCTCGCCGTCGCGAAAGCTGCGGGCGATCTGGAAGATCGGCCCACTGCCGGCCGCCAGCAGTCGTTTCATGTGAAATTCCGGCGACGTCTGCAACCACAGGGTCTCGCTGCCCGCCGGGGTGACCGCTCGACAGGACAGCGACGCCAGGTGCACGTCGGTGCTGCCGCCGTGACCGAGACAGGGGGTCTCCACCTCGAGCAAGCCGCGCTCGACAAAGAAGCCGCGCACTCGCTGCATCAACACGGCGCGGCGGCGCAGGCTGTCCAGCGAGGCCGTGGGTTGCCAGTCTGTCATCGTTCGTTCCTTGCCTCTTGCCCAAACGACAAAGGCCACGCGATCGCGTGGCCTTTGTCTGTATCTCGATCTGCAGATCCGGGGATAACGCCCTCGCCTCAGGCGCGGGAGACGTACTCACCGCTACGGGTGTCGATCTTGAGCACTTCACCCTGGTTGATGAACAGGGGAACGCGCACCACCGCGCCGGAGGACAGGGTCGCCGGCTTGGAGCCACCCTGGGCGGTGTCGCCCTTGAGGCCCGGATCGGTCTCGACCACTTCCAGCTCGATGAAGTTGGGCGGGGAGACCGAGATGGCGTTGTCGTTCCACAGGGTCACGGTGTACACCACCTGCTCCTTGAGCCACTTGCCGCTGTCACCCAGGGCCTTCTTCTCGACGGCGTACTGCTCGAAAGAACCGTCGGTCTTCATGAAGTGCCACATGTCACCGTCGGTGTACAGGTACTCCATGTCCAGATCCATGACGTCGGCGCTTTCCAGCGACTCGCCGGACTTGAAGGTGCGCTCCCACACGCGGCCGGTCATCAGGTTGCGCAGCTTCACGCGGTTGAAGGCCTGGCCCTTGCCGGGCTTGACGAATTCGTTCTCGACGATGGCACAGGGGTCACCGTCCAGCATCACCTTCAGACCGCCCTTGAATTCGTTGGTAGAATAGTTCGCCATGAGATCTCGTTCCTTTCGGTGCCCGGCCCGGCCATCGGCTCAGAGCGGCACTCAACTGACATTTTGCGAGGACAAGCCCCTCGCACGCATCGATGGATGGCCCGCATGATAACCCGAAGCTCGACGCTTTTGCATTGCTCTGCCCCGGATGAGCCGGGACTTCCCGCCCCCGGCGCCTGGCAGCGCCAGCTGGCCGGCGCCATTCGAGACCCGCGCGAGCTGTGCCACCGCCTGGGGCTCGACGCCTCCCTGATCCCCGGCGCCGAGGCCGGCCACGCCCTGTTCGAGGTGCGCGTGCCCGAGGCCTTTGCCGCGCGCATGCGTCACGCAGACCCAGGCGATCCCTTGCTACGCCAGGTGCTGCCCCTGGATGCCGAGCAGACAACCCCCGAGGGCTACGTCACCGATCCGCTGCAAGAGGCCCAGCACACCGCCCGTCGCGGCCTGATCCACAAGTACGCCGGACGGGTACTGCTGATCACCAGCCCCGCCTGCGCGATCAATTGCCGCTACTGCTTCCGTCGACACTTCCCCTACCAGGACAACGCGCCCTCGCGTAGCCAGTGGGACGACACCCTGGACTACCTGCGCGAGGACGAGAGCCTGCGCGAGGCGATCCTGTCCGGTGGCGATCCGCTGGCCGCCAGCGATCGCCAGCTGGCCTGGCTGGTCGAGCGGCTCGACGCCATCCCCCATCTCAAGCGACTACGCCTGCATACCCGGCTGCCGGTGGTGATCCCGGATCGCGTCGACGGCCCCCTGCTCGAGTGGCTCACCGGTACCCGCCTGCAGAAGGTCATGGTGCTGCATATCAACCACGCCAACGAGATCGACGAGGCCGTGGCCGCCGCCTGCGCGCGGCTCAAGCAGGC
>DJIP01000346.1:1378-3195 GCA_002433675.1 Halomonas halophila | reverse complement strand
CGATCCCGGTGCCGAGTACTCCGCCGCCTATCAGTGGGGGACCACGGGCCTTGTCTATAACACCGAGACCTTCCCCGATGCGCCAAAGAGCTGGTCGTTGCTGTTCGATCCCGAGGTCAACGGTGACTATCCGTTCTCGATGATCCAGGACGGCCAGGTCGCCACCGGCAGCGCCTGCGCCTACCTGGGGGCGGGCTTCGCCTGCAGCGGCCTGGATGACCTGAAGAACGCCGCCAGGCTGCTGATCGAGACCAAGAATCGCGACAACTTCTCGGGCTTCACCGACGGCACCCCGACCCTGCAGCAGCTGGCCCGGGGCGTCACCCACGTGGGCATGTCCTTCAACGGCGACTACCTGTACTTCAAGGACGAGGACCCGGAGACCTTCGCGCATCTGGACTTCGTGATTCCCGAAGAAGGCGCCGAGATGTGGGTCGACTCCATGGTCATCCCCTCCGAGGCCCCTAATCCGGAGCTGGCGCACAAGTTTATCGACTTCATTCTGGACGCCGAGGTCGGTGCCCAGCTGTCGAACTACAACTACTACGCCAGTCCTAACGAGGCGGCACGCCCGCATCTCGACGAGGTGCTGACCCAGCCGCCGACCCAGCCCAGCGAAGAGGACATGGCGCGGCTCGAATTCACCCCCAGCCTGTCCGGTCAGCAACTGCAGACCTTTCAGCAACTGTGGTCAGAGGTAAAGGCTCGGTGAACGGGCTGGCCTCGGGGCGTTATGCTCCCCGGGCCACCCTGCAAGGAAAGAGCCCCGACGACGTCGGGGCTCGGCCACCGAGTGAGACACTCACGTAACGGAACACTCTCATGAGTAACCGCCAGGAAAGCCCAGCGCTCAGCGACTGGTTCAAGCAATATGGCATCACCGAGGTCGAGTGCCTGGTCACCGATCTTACCGGCATCCTCAAGGGCAAGATCATGCCCGCGGGCAAGTACCTCAACGGCGGACGACCGCGCCTGCCGGACTCCATCTTTATCCAGACCGTCACCGGGGGCTATCCCGACGATGAGGACATCCGCTTCTGGAACCCTGCCGAGCGGGACATGGAGCTGGTGCCCGACCCCAACGCCGTCTTTCTGGTGCCCTGGGCCGACGATCCCACCGCCCAGATCATCCACGACTGCCACTATCTGAGCGGTGAGCCGGTGGAGCTGGCGCCGCGCTACGTGCTCAAGCGGGTGCTGGAGCTGTACCAGGCACGAGGCTGGGTCCCGGTGGTGGCACCGGAGGTGGAGTTCTTCCTGGTCAAGACCAACACCGACTCCGACTACCCGCTGGAACCGCCGGTGGGGCGCACCGGTCGCCAGGAAAGTAGCCGCCAGAGTTTCTCCATCGATGCGGTCAACGAGTTCGATCCGCTGTTCGAGGAGATGTACGACTATTGCGAGGCGATGAATCTGGATCTGGATACCCTGATCCACGAAGAGGGCGCCGGCCAGATGGAGGTCAACTTCCAGCACGGTGATCCGCTGGCGCTGGCCGACCAGGTGGTGCTGTTCAAGCGGGTGCTGCGCGAGACCGCGTTGCGCCACGGTATGTATGGCACCTTTATGGCCAAGCCCATGGCCAACGAGCCTGGCAGCTCGATGCATATCCACCAGAGCCTGATCGACCCGGCCAGCGGACGCAATCTGTTTGCCGGCGAGGATGGCCAGCCCAGCCGTCTGTTCCACCACTTCATCGGCGGGCTGCAGCGCTACCTGCCCTCGGCGATGCCGCTGCTGGCCCCCAACGTCAACTCCTACCGGCGGCTGCTGCGTACCGAGACCTCGGGCTCGGCGCCGATCAACGTCGAGTGGGG
>DJIP01000346.1:0-998 GCA_002433675.1 Halomonas halophila | reverse complement strand
CGGGTCGAGAACCGACTGGCCGGTGCCGACGCCAATCCCTACCTGGTCATGGCGGCGTCTCTCGCCTGTGGTTACCTCGGCATGCTCGGCCAGGTGGAGCCCCGCCCGCCCATGGTCGGCTCGGCCTGGTCCGGCGGCAACAAGCTGCCCGACGATATCGGACCGGCGCTGGACCTGCTGCACGAGTGTGACGCCCTGGCAGGTATCCTCGGCGAGCGCTTTACCAACAGCTACCTGGCGGTAAAGCGGGCCGAGCACCGCGAGTACTTCCAGGTGATTTCGTCGTGGGAGCGTGAGCACCTGCTGCTGCGGGTGTGAGCCGCGGCGTTGGCGGACGCCTCGGGGTGGAAGAGGGTGGAGCGACCTCGATAGGGGGCCTGAGCCTGAGAAGGCGGCGCGGGCCTGAGAGGGGTCGTTAGGCACCAGCAGCGAGCCAGGCCAGGCGCCTGGCTCGTGGCGTTGTGAGGCTATGGCGTCGGTGCAGAGTGGTGATTATTCCATGTCTTTATCTTGAAGATGTCTTTGCTGGCCGCGTAGAATGCGATCTAGTGTTGAATAAAATAACCACTTTGGGAGTCCGTCATGTCCAGCCGTTCCACCGCTACCGATCCCCGGGCAGGGGCCGCCGAGGTCCAGCATGCCGCGTCCTGGTATGCCGCCTCGGCCAATGACTCGCCCCAGCGCCCGGCCCTGGAGGGTGAGGTGAGCTGTGATGTCTGCGTGGTCGGGGCCGGCTTCACCGGTATCTCCGCCGCCCTCCACCTGGCGGAAAAGGGCCTCAAGGTGGTGGTGCTGGAGGCGGCCAGGGTCGGCTACGGCGCCTCGGGCCGCAACGGCGGCCAGATCGTCAATAGCTACAGCCGCGACATGGACGTGATCGAGGACAAGTACGGCGACGACACCGCGCGAGCCCTCGGCGACATGGCCTTCGAGGGCAATCGCATCATCCGTGAGCGCATCGCCCGCTACGACATCCAGTGCGACCTGCGTGAAGGCAA
>DJIP01000345.1 GCA_002433675.1 Halomonas halophila | reverse complement strand
ATCTACTTCATGGCCTACACCGCCAGCACCATGGAGTACGAACTGCGCATCTACGTGAATGCTCTGGGGGATCGACTGCTGGCCACCGACGAGCTCAATGGCCGCATCGGCGACATGTTCTCCGAGCATGGCATTCGTATCGCCTTCGACCAGCTCGATGTGCACATCCGCCGCTCGGGTCAGCGCGACGTGTGGAAGGGCGTGCATCGGGTCAAGGCCGACCCTCAGGAAGGCCACCCGCCCCCCGGGGCCAAGGGCGACCCGGGTGACGTCGGGATCGGTGATGGCGGGGGCGGTGACGCAGGAGGGCGTTAGCAGACTGCCGTTGAAGGTCGATAGCTGACGGTGCCGGCTCGGCCGCTGTCGGCCGCCGCTGCTAGCGGCGGCGGGCCTGTAGCAGAAACTCGCGATTGCCGTCGCCGCCAAGGATCGGACTTTCCTGCCAGTGCAGGATCTCGAAGCCGACCGAGGCGCAGCAGTCGCGGATGCGCTGCTCGACCTCGGCGTAGCGGCGGGGGTCGCTGACCACGCCCCGCTGATCTACCGCACCTGGCCCCAGTTCGAACTGGGGCTTGACCAGCGACAGCAGCAGGGCGTCCTGTGCCAGCAGCGTCGCCAGCTCCGGCAGGATCAGCGTCTGCGAGATAAAGGACACATCCATTACCGCGACCTCCGGTCGCCCGATGTTCTCCATCAGCGTCTTGAGTTCGCGGCTTTCGCCAAGGTGGCGGGCGTTAAGTCCCTCCAGGCAACTGACGCGGGCGTCGCCCCGCAGCCTATCATCGAGCTGCCCGTGTCCCACCTCGATGCCGATGACGTGGCGCGCGCCGGCGGCCAGGGCGCAGTCGGTAAAGCCCCCGGTGGATTGGCCCACGTCCAGCACCAGGCGACCATCCAGTGACAGTTCCAACGCCGAGAGCACCGCCTCCAGCTTGAGTCCGGCGCGGGAAACGTAACGCTCCTCCGGGTCTTCTGCGACCACCAGAGGGAGGTCGTCGGGGTACTTCTCCCCGGGGCGGGTCAAAACCTTGCCGTCATCCCGGCGGGAGACGCGGCCGTGGCGGATCAACCTCTGGGCGCGGGTGCGAGAGCGAACCAGGCCCTGGCTGACGAGGAGTTGGTCGAGACGTGGCATGGGGTGTTCCTGTGGCGCCTTGGTCGGGCCGTCTGGAGTTCAAGCAGAAAATGCCGGCGCATTATGCCACGGCGAGGCCCCCGTTGGGGGCGCACACCAGTCTCAAGCGCTTTGAGCCGTCCACCACAGCCGTCCCCGCAGCTTTCCATCATATTCTGTCAGTTTCTACTCGCTAACCTGCCGTTCGCCTCTGGCTAGCACTCGTCGCCTTTCGACACCGCCTGGGCTCTCACGACATGGGGGATCATCTGTTTTTTGTTTCATCTTCCAGTCGAAATGGCCGGGGTCAGCGGCTATGCTGAAAGCAACACGCTAAATTAGAAATTCATAAGATGATGAGCTCTGTGCAGAGTTGCGACGAGTGACGGCGAGATAAGCAGTACGGCGAGGGAATGCTGTTCGATCGGGCATCATCGGGTGACAAGACAAAGCCATCACTCGGGCGTGTCATACGTTAACCGATGGGTCCAAAAATCGAACCGTCAGTTTTCAAGTGGATAAACGAAGATTTTGCAGGATCAGTCGCGTCAAGCTCGAGCATGCATACGATTGAAAATTTTGGGCGGAAATTATACGTAAGTGCCGCGTGTGCTGACGCGTAAAAATACGTTATAAGTTTTAACTCGGTTTGGGGGGAGGTAAGTGAAGGGGACTGTAAAATGGTTTTCTGCAGACAAGGGGTATGGGTTCGTCACTGGAGAGGACGGTAAAGATCGATATATAAATGCACAATCGGTGGTTGGCCCGACTCTCCCCAAAAACGGCAGCACGGTGGAGTTTGAAAGCTATCAAGGAAAGAAAGGACTCGCCGGGAAAAACGTTACGATAATGACCCAAGGCTCAACTCAAGAATCGAGTGGCCGTGTGAACTGTTCGAGTTGCCACAAAGAGATAATCCCCCGAATTATTACTGGGCCGCCTACCATCCGTGGTGCATATGGATGGACGCCAGTACCCAAAAAATCTATTTGTCCCTTCTGTGGCTCCACATTTAAGACCTTCACGAATGCTAGTGACGTCATTGGATGGATAATAATGGCGGTTATTGTAATATTTCTTCTTGGTGTGATTTTTGTGTGAACGTTCTCCGAAAATAATCTCAATATTAAAACACATATTTTCGAAGGCAGGAGCTCTGCAAAAATTTTGCAAGATTTGACATTGGTGGAGTTGCCGTCCAACAAGTCGTTTTAGCGGGCATTGGGCCCCATCACTCATTTTTTCTGCCGCAAAAACGGGCGTCGTCTCAAATGCCTATGAACTTGAGCGTTATTCCGAAGGAGAGTGACAATGCAGTGTCCAAAGTGTGGATCTTTAAAGATTGACAAGCGGAATTATGGAAAACGAGCCGGCGCTACGATCGGGGGGATGGGGGGAGCAGCCGGTGGGGCGGCAACCGCCGTGGCTGGTGCTGCTGCGGGAGGAAAAGCAGGTGCGGCAGTTGGCTTGATTGCTGGCCCTCTCGGTGCGGCTGCGGGAGCCTCGATTGGAACTGTGGCGGGAGCTATCGCTGGTGCCTTGGCAGGAGGTACAGTAGGTGCCACGGCTGGAGCGATGACGGGTAGGGCTGTAGACGAGAATATTCTTGATAATTTTAAGTGTTTGAGCTGTGAGCACGCATTTAATGAGGCTTAGTTGCGGTGTGACAAGTGGCTGTAGACGCAAGAAGGTTGGGCCTTTACCATTTCTTTCATATTGTGGTAGATATTTCGGTTATCTCTGCGATATGGAGTAAACTCGCCTAGCTACAGCGTGAACGCGGGCAGGCTTTGTCGCTGCGCTCTATATCTCGACGGTACGTTAAACGTCAAGAAGTAGGGGGAGTTGTGTACGCGAAGGTATCCCGTTACGGAGTCATCCTGAACTCCGAAAACTATTCAGATTACGTTGTCTCTTGGGCGTGACCTGTTTGGTCTTCCTCTACTGTTCAAAAAAATAAGGATGGCGTTGGGATAGCCTAGTTTGAGTATAGGCGCTGTTACCTGATGGTCGAGCAGGGTGGCAAGGCGAAGAACGGGATCGAGGGTTTACACAGGCAGAAGGAAGGGCACTGGCCCGGGCTTGGCGGAAGGAAGGACTCTTCCCCCAGGTCCGGGCCAGTGGCGTTTTAGAGGCCCTCGTCGGCCTGTAGGCCACCTGCCGGGATGCGGTCGGCGCCCCAGCTTTCCTGAATCATGGCGACGACGCGGTCGAGTTGCTGCTGGTCGACCTGGGCCAGTTCGCCGTGCTCCAGCGGGTCGTAGTGATAGATGTACAGACGTGAGGCGAACTGCTCGAAGGGCAGGGAGGCTTCACCAAAGCGCTCGCCGTGGCTGGAGGTGCTGACCTTCACGCCCATGCCCCAGTCCTGGCCGCTATCGTTGTTGGGGTTGAAGAAGTAGATACGCATCTGGCCCGACGGATCCAGTGAGGCCCGCAACACGGTGATGGCATGCCAGCCGATGAAGCGCCCGGCGCTGTCGGTGACGGCGATGCCGGCAGGCTGGGGGTGAATCAGCGGCTGGTTACCGTTGTAGTAGGGGTGGTAGCTCGCATAGAAATGGCGCAGGAAGGTGTCCAGATCGGTGAGCTGGCCGGTGGCCACGTCGACATTGATACGAAACCCGCGCCCTGCCCACCAGCCATGGAATTCCGGGTTGACCCAGCGATGGGGGTCTCCCTCACGGCCCAGGCAGCGACGCCCCATCTCGGCGTAGATACGATCCAGATGCGGCACGACCAGCAGCGACACTGGGTCAAGGTCCAGCGGCAGGGTCTGGGCGACGCCGGAGATGCTCTCCTGGGACGAGATCGGCTGGCCTTCGAAGTGCATCAGGATCTCATCGTCGCGGGCGGCCCAGGCCACCATCTGCAACAGATAGTCCGGGTCGTTGTAGGCCCACATGGACAGTGCTCGCGCCGACTGGCAGGTCGGGTTGTTGCCCTGGCCGACCCCCAATGGAAGGCCCAGCATGCACAGCACGCCCTCCATCAGGCGGGCCCGGTAGGACACGCCATCACCGAAGGCGGCGTGGAGTCGTGCCTCGGACCAGTCGGATAGCTTCAGGCCAAGCTGGCGCCACAGTGCCGGCGCCACCGGTGGCTGGTAAAGGATGCCACGTTCCAGGGTCAGCGCCAGCCCATAGACGGCCTGGGCGGTCTCTGGATAGATGGCGGTGCGCACCATGGTGTGGACCAGGTCGCGGTAGCACAGCAGGCAATCGCGGCCGGTGGACGAAAGGCCCAGCGCCTCGGACAGCAGGTTGTCGCCAAAGTCGAGCAGGTGGCGCAGCAGCACCGGGTGATAGGGCGACACCAGACCGGTGTCGTGCATCGCCCGGGCGAAACCGCTGGCTTCGTACTGCAGGCCTCTCGCGTCCATGCTGTATAGGCGTTCGCGGTAGATCTCGATGCCGGGGTCCTCACGGCAGCCCTGGGTCGGGCCGAACAGCGAGCTGACCAGGCGGTCCGCGCCCTGGCCACTGGCGCCCAGGTCGATCTCGGGATTGGCCTGACACAGGGCGATCTGGGTGACCATCTGCTTGACCGGATCGACCTGGATCGGGCGCTGCTGCAGGATCCGCCAGATCTCGCTGATCAACTCGTCGATGACGTGTTCATAACCGATGCGCTCGGCCAGGTATTGAAACAGCTGGCGGGGAATCTCGGCCAGACGGCCCTGGGTCTCGCGCTCGGCTTCCGACGGGGCGGAAAACAGCAGCGGCAGATTGATCGCCATGACCTGGGTGAGGTAGTGGTGGGCCCCTTCATCGGAAATGAGGTGGTGGCGATAGCGTCCCTTGGCGACGGCCAACATGCGCAACTCGCTCAAGGCCTCGATGACCACCAGCGAACTGTCGGCGCTCTTGAGCGACTGGGTCGTCAGGGAGGGGATCAGAATATGCGGGCTGGCCCAGTCCGATCCCAGAAACAGGCCAGCCTGTTCGAGGGTTTCGGCGCGCTGTTCGATTTCCGCGCAGCCTCCCGGCTGCATCAGCACCCGACGACAGGTATCGATGACCCGAGGCAGCTTGGCCGGTTTGGCGAACTCCCGGGACTCGCCAAGGCTGGCGATCGCGTCGTCCAGCTTGGTCAGCAGGCCCCGAAGCTTGTCATTATCTGCGGGGGATGGAGTGTCTGGGGTGGTCACACCGGCTCCTTGTCGTCCTGAAATTGGCTCCCGGAGGCGTCCCGGCAGCAGTCCCGACATCAGGCGGTCGAGTCGTGTCACGTCGAGCGGACGATGCCAGTATACGCATGCGCAGACGGCGGCGTCGCCAATCCGGTTCAACCGGACCCTTTGCGAGGGACGCTCCGGCGGCGCTGCCCCCGACGGGGCAGCGCTTACCTGGCAGGGCTAGATGTAATAGTCCTCGTCTTCCTGTGCCTTCAACAGGTCGCGCAAGGTATGGGCGTCGTCGCCCTTGAAGTAGACCAGGCCCCAGTGGGTACCGAAGGCGGTACGCTTGGTGACGGTCTCTTCCAGCGGCGCGGTCAGTTCGTGGGACTCGAAGTAGGGGTGATCTTCCACCGACTCCGGGATTTCCAGGCGGCTGACCACGCGGCGGCGCGGATAAACCCCGAAACAACCGGCGAAGCCGTTGGCGTCGACCACTTCGCGGGGGAAGAACTCGGCGACCTCCTCGGGCGTGGTCTTGGGGTCGAACACCAGCATGCTGGCCTGGTAGGCGTTGAAGCCATAGACCCGTTCAAGTAACTCAAACACCTTGAAGCCGGGCGGACGATAGGCCACTTCGCCGAAGTACATCTCGCCATCGCTGGTGACGAAGTACTCGGGGTGGATCAGGCCGAAGTCGATGTCGAAGGCCTTGATCAGCTTCTCGATCTGTACGCGGATCTGCTCGCGGTAGCGCTCGAGCTCTGGCGAGGCCGGCACGAACACCGAATAACCCAGGGTCACGTACTCGGAGATATTGAGAAAGGCGATCTTGCCGTCATGGATCCAGGCCTCCACCGCGAACTCCCAGCCGTCCAGGTGGGATTCCATCAGCACCGGAAATTCCTCTTCCGGGATGGTGTCGACCTCGTCGGGGGTACGGATAACCCGGTGGCCAAGGCAGCCAGCCTTGTCGAAGGCCTTGAGGTGGATGGGGTCGTTGGGGTCACCGTCGAGCTTGAGCAGTGTCTGGTTGACCCGCTTGAGGAAGCGGATGACGTCCTGGTGGTCGTGGGCTTCCTCGAAGATGCCGACACGAATGCCGCCAAGCTGCGCACGCCGCTTCATCAGGGCCTTGTCACGCAGCAGCAGCGACTGGCCATAGAGGCGCGGGTTGTCCATCAACACCGAGTTGATCGCACCGGCCCACTCCACGGTTTCCTCGAACAGCGGAATGGACACGTCCACGCCCATGTCGCGCAGGGTCTCGGCGATTTCCAGTGAGCGGTCGTTGAGCCGTTCGAAGTTCCAGGAGACGTAGGGGATATCGTGCTGCTTGCAGTAGTCCTCGGCCCAGTCCGGGGCCACGACAACGTAGCGACGGTCGAAATTCTCGGCGGCCTCGATGGCGTTCAGGCTCCAGCCGAGTAGTGCGATGTAGCCTTTGTTGGGATCCTTGTTCATGCAGCGCCTCCTTGGAATGGGCGTTGGTGGGCGTAATGGTGCTGGTTGTTCGTGGTCGTCATCCTCAAAAAGTGACGCCTGGTGAGTATGAGCTCCCAGGCGTTAAGGTGCTTCCACCATACAGCTTC
>DJIP01000001.1 GCA_002433675.1 Halomonas halophila | reverse complement strand
GCCCAGGGCGTGATCGCCATGGAATTCGGCTCCAGCGCCGAAGATCTGGCGCTGACTTGCTACGCGCACCCGAGCCTGTCCGAGGCGGTGCACGAGGCAGCGCTGGCGGTGGAAGGTCACGCCATCCACGTGGCCAACCGCAAGAAGCGCTAGCAAGACAACAAGCGCCCGGTAATCCTAGGCAAGCCTGTGCAGTTTTGGCAGGCTTGCCGGTGTTTTCCGCGAGCGCATCGCCGCCGACCATGTATCGGTGGCGGTCGGTGGCGACCCGATGACTTTCGTCCCTCGGGGCAGGGTGGGTCGCCGTTCGAGTCACATGCAACCAATGGCATGAATCGATGAACCTTCACGAGTATCAAGGCAAGCAGCTGTTTGCCGACTATGGTCTGCCCGTTTCCAAGGGCTTCGCCTGCGACACCCCCGAAGAAGCCTACGAGGCTTGCAAGAAGATCGGCGGCGACATGTGGGTCGTCAAGGCCCAGGTCCACGCCGGTGGCCGTGGCAAGGCCGGTGGCGTCAAGCTGATCAAGAGCCCGGACGAGGCCAAGGCCTTCGCCGAGCAGTGGCTGGGCAAGAACCTGGTGACCTTCCAGACCGACGAGAACGGTCAGCCGGTCGCCAAGATCCTGGTCGAGAACTGCACCGACATCGCCAACGAGCTGTACCTTGGCGCCGTGGTCGACCGTGGCACCCAGCGTGTGGTCTTCATGGCCTCCACCGAAGGTGGTGTCGAGATCGAGAAGGTCGCCGAAGAGACGCCCGAGAAGATCCTCAAGGCCGAGATCGACCCGCTGGTCGGCGCTCAGCCCTACCAGGCGCGTGAGCTGGCCTTCGCCCTCGGCCTGGAAGGCGCGCAGGTGAAGCAGTTCACCAAGATCTTCCTGGGTCTGTCCAAGATGTTCCACGACAAGGATCTGGCGCTTTTGGAGATCAACCCGCTGGTGATCACCGACGAAGGCAATCTCCACTGCCTCGACGCCAAGATCAACCTGGACGGCAACGCCCTGTACCGTCACCCGGATCTGCAGGAAATGCGTGACCCGTCCCAGGAAGACGAGCGTGAAGCCAATGCCGCCCAGTGGGACCTGAACTACGTCGCCCTGGAAGGCAACATCGGCTGCATGGTCAACGGCGCTGGCCTGGCCATGGGCACCATGGACATCATCAAGCTCCACGGTGGCCAGCCGGCCAACTTCCTTGACGTCGGCGGCGGCGCCACCAAGGAGCGCGTGGCTGAGGCGTTCAAGATCATCCTGTCCGACGACAGCGTGCAGGCCGTGCTGGTCAACATCTTCGGCGGCATCGTGCGCTGCGACATGATCGCCGAAGGCATCATCGGTGCCGTCGAGCAGGTCGGCGTCAATGTGCCGGTCGTGGTGCGTCTGGAAGGTAACAACGCCGAGCTGGGTGCCGAGAAACTGGCTTCCAGCGGTCTGAACATCATCGCTGCCAAGAGCCTCACCGATGCGGCTCAGCAGGTCGTCAAGGCAGCGGAGGGCAAGTAATGAGCATCCTGATCGACAAGAACACCAAGGTCATCTGCCAGGGCTTCACTGGCGGACAGGGGACCTTCCACTCCGAACAGGCCATCGAGTACGGCACCCAGATGGTCGGCGGCGTGACCCCTGGCAAGGGCGGCCAGGAGCACCTGGGCCTGCCGGTGTTCAACACCGTCAAGGAAGCCGTCGAGCAGACCGGCGCCGAGGCCAGCGTGATCTACGTGCCTGCCCCGTTCTGCAAGGATTCCATCCTGGAAGCCGCCAACGCCGGCATCAAGCTGATCGTGTGCATCACCGAAGGCATCCCGACCCTCGACATGCTGGACGTCAAGGTCAAGTGCGATGAGCTGGGCGTGCGTCTGATCGGTCCGAACTGCCCCGGTGTCATCACCCCGGGCGAGACCAAGATCGGTATCATGCCGGGCCACATCCACAAGCCGGGCAAGGTCGGTATCGTGTCGCGCTCCGGCACCCTGACCTACGAAGCGGTCAAGCAGACCACCGACCACGGCTTCGGCCAGTCCACCTGTGTGGGCATCGGCGGTGACCCGATCCCGGGCTCCAACTTCATCGACATCCTCGAGATGTTCGAGAAGGACCCGGCGACCGAGGCCATCGTCATGATCGGTGAGATCGGCGGTACCGCCGAGGAAGAGGCGGCTGCCTATATCAAGGAGCACGTCTCCAAGCCGGTGGTGTCCTACATCGCTGGTGTCACCGCTCCTCCCGGCAAGCGCATGGGCCACGCCGGCGCCATCATCGCCGGTGGCAAGGGCACCGCGGACGAGAAGTTCGCCGCCCTGGAAGCCGCGGGCGTCAAGACCGTGCGCTCCCTGGCCGAGATCGGCGACGCCTTGAAGGAAGCGACCGGCTGGTAAGCGGTCCTACCGTCAGAATAAGCGTCAGAATAAAGGCCACCTCCGGGTGGCCTTTTTTGTGGCTGGAACTCCACCCGATGCGACGAGGGGGCGGGGCGAAGGGGGAAGCACGAGGAAGGCGTTAAGGACGAGGCGACGAATGATTGGCCCGCGTGCGCCACCAGCCGACCACCTGTGCTACGAACACCGGCGCGCCCGCCACCAGATAGAGGTGGTAGCTGACCAGGCGCCAGACGATCACGGCCGCCGCGGCCTGCTCTCGGGCCATCAGCGGCAGCAGCAGGGCGCCTACGCTGACCTCTGCGGCGCCGGCGCCGCCCGGCAGTACGCTCAACTGGCTGGCGGCCATGGCCAGCATCTGCACCAGAAAGGTCCAGGCCCAATCGGCGCCGCCGCCAACCCCCAGCACCGCCAGGTACAGGAGACTGTAGCGCGCCAGCCAGTGCAGGCAGCACAGCGCGAAGATCGCCATCAGCACGCCCTTTGGCAGCGCAAGCGTACTCGCCAGGGTCCGGCGACAGCGCAGCAGGCGTCGGGTCATCCAGCGCCTGGGCCCCGAGCCGACAAAGGGTAGGTGGGGGACATGGCGGAGCAGCCAGGGTAGCCACACGATCACCACCGCAAACACCACAAGCGCCAGCAGCAGCGCCGCCAGGGAGGCCTCGACCAGCGCCTGGTGAGGCCAACTGGCCAGTCCGCTCATCGACAGCGACACCAGTACGCCCAGCATCAGGCTGAAGAACAGCATGTCGGCCAGTTGATCGACCAGAAAGATGGCCGACGCCTGGGCCGGCGGATAGCCGCGTCGTGCCAGCAGCCACAGCAGGGTGGCGACGCCACCGCCCCCGGCGGGGGTGGCACACAGGGCGAACTTCGACGACATCTCGATCGCCAGGGCCCCGCCCTGACCGAGGCGGCCCGCTCGTCCGTCGAGCATCAGCCGCAGGCGCGCCGCGTTGAGGTTCCAGCAGATCACCGCCAGGGCTACCATCAGCGCCAACAGGGGCAGCGGGAAGGCGATGACCGCAGTGAAGGTGCCGGCGCCCCCCAGCCACCACGGCAGCAGCAGGGTGATGGCCAGGGTCATGAGCAGCAGGGCGGCCTTCCACCACAGGCGTGATCGCATCCCGGTGGGGGCACGCAGGCCCCTAACTGGTGATGGTGTTGGCCCGAATCTAGCCATGGCGCCGATCGCGCGGGCAGACCGGATCGATGACCGCTTCGTAGTGGTTGAGCAGCGAGACCATCACCTTGTCCCAGTCGAACTGGCGCTCGACAAAGCGCCGAGCGTGGCGCCCGGCCGATCGCGGGTCATTGGCGAACAGCGCCTCGGTGGCCTCAGCCATGGCGGCTGCCGAGTGTGGCTGACACAGCACGCCACCGCCCAACGGCACATTCTCGATTAGTGCACCGGCCCTGGCGCCGATCACCGGGATGCCGCTGGCCATGGCTTCCTGGGCGATCAGCCCGAAGGTCTCGCGGGTGCCCGCGTGCAGCAGGGCATCACTGGAGGCGAGCGCACGGGCGACTTCGTGAACGCCGACGCAGCGATTGATGACGCTGACGTTGGCGGGCACCTCGGTGGGCATGCCAGGGCCCATCAACAGCAGGTGGTAGGGAGGCCCCAGGCGCCTGGCGGTGTCCAGCAGCACCTCGATGTTCTTTTCTCGTGAGTAGCGCCCGACAAACACCAATAGACGACTGTCATTGTCCAGGCCCAGCTTGCGCCTGAGCTCGGGGTCACGCCTGTCCGGGTGAAAGGTCGCCAGATCGACGCCAAGGGGCTGCACCCGCACCCGTTTGACCCCCCAGGACGTCAGCCGGTCGGCCATCGCCTGGCAGGGTGCCAGCACGCTGTCGAAGCGGCGGTATAGATCCACCACATAGCGCTCGAGCCTTCGCTGCACCGCAGGCCCGAAGCGATCCCCCATCAGCCGAGGAAGATCCGAGTGGTAGAAGCCGACCACCGGGACGCCAAGGCGCTGACCGGCGTCCAGTGCCGCCCAGGCGGTGACGTAGGGGTCGCCGGCTTCGATCAGATCCGGCGATAGCTCTACCAGGGCGTCGCGCCAGGGCCGACGGCGCAGGGGGAAGCGGTAGCTCTGGCCCAGCGGGATGCGCAGTGCCGGCAACTGGTGATGGTCGCCGAGGCTGTCGCGCTCGGCCCCCGGCACCAGCAGGCTGGTGCGCAGCTGCGGGAAGCGCGAAAACACCCGGTGCTTGGCTTGAAGATAGGTGCGAACGCCGCCGCTGGCGGGGGCGTGAAACATGGTGACGTCGGCGAGATGCAAAGGGGGCCTCCATGGCGAGCGCGTCATTGCCATGAGCCTACGAGGGAAATAAGTCAGTTCAGCGACAGGGGCGGACGCCAGGGAGAGGCGTCCGGCCAGAGAAAGAAAAACGGCGACCCGAAGGTCGCCGTTTTCTGTGCTTCGCTGTCGATAGCGCTGTCGCCAGTCCGCTATCGAGCTGAAGGGATCGCTCAGGCGGCGGGCTGGGCCACCAGTGAGCGGGTCTCTTCCTTGGCTTCGGTCAGGGCGACACGTACCGCGTCACCGAGCTTGAAGCGCTCCTCGCCCTCGATCTGGATGCGGCCTTCCTTGTCGTCGACCACCACCTTGTCGCGGTCTGCGTGCATCAGCGGTGCCGGCACGAAGGCGGTGGCGCCGTTGGCGGTCAGGCGTACACGCATGCCGCCGCGGTTGATGGCGATGATCTCGGCGTCGAACACGTCCTGCTGCTTGGCCGCCGGGGTCAGGTAGCGCACGTAGAGCCAGTCCTTGACGTCGCGCTCGGCCAGACGGTTGAGGCGACGACGCTCGGTGAGCTGCTCGGTCAGCTCGACGCTGGCCTCCTTCGGCGCCTGTTCGCCCTTGAGCACGCGCTTGATCAGGCGATGGTTGACCATATCGCCGTACTTGCGGATCGGCGAGGTCCAGGTGGCGTAGGCGGCCAGTCCCAGGCCAAAGTGCGGGCCCGGCTGGGCGGACATGGCGGTAAAGCCCTGGAACTTGCGCAGGCGGGCGTCGAGCCAGGCATCATCGCGGCTTTCCAGCGCACGCTTGAGCTCCTTGTAGCGCGACAGGTCAGTCAACGCCTCACGCTCGACGGCGATGTCCTGGGTCGCCAGGAAGCTCTGGGCGGCCTCGGCCTTGTCGTCCTCGAAGGCACGATGGACGTTGAAGATGCCGTGACCGACCTTGTCGGCCAGCAGCGCCGCGCAGCAGGCATTGGCGGCGATCATCGACTCTTCGATCATGCGGTTGGCGATGCGCCGCGCTTCGGTGCGGATCGCCAGCACGTTGCCGGCCTCGTCCAGATCGAAGACGTAGTCGGGACGGTCCTTGAACACCAGGGCGTGCTCCTGACGCCAGGCGGTGCGCGCTTCGGTCAGGTCCCTGAGGGCCTTGAGCTGCTCACCGATGGTGTCGTCGGGTGTCCAGTCGCCCTGGCCTTCGAGCCAGTCCGAGACGTTGTCGTAGACCAGGCGAGCCTGTGAACGCGCGGTGGCGGCGAAGAACTGATAGTCACCGAGGCTGCCGTCGGCGTTGACGTCCAGGCGACAGGCCAGCACCGGGCGCTCCTGGCCCTCGTGCAGCGAGCACAGATCGTCGGCCAGCTGCTCGGGCAGCATGGTGACGTTCTGGCCCGGCAGGTAGACGGTGAAGGCGCGGGTGCGCGCCTCGAGGTCGGCGGCGTGGCCTTCCTCGACGTAGGCGGTGGGGTCGGCGATGGCCACCGACAGGCGCCAGCCGCCGTCTTCACGGACCTCGACGCGCAGGGCGTCGTCCATGTCCCGGGTCTTCTCGCCGTCGATGGTGAAGAAGGGCTCGGTGGTCAGGTCCTCTCGCTCCAGACCTTCGTCGCGCAGCGGCCAGTCGCTGCCGGCGTCGGGGCACTCCTGCTCGAGGGCGTGGCGGGCCAGGGTGACGCGCCAGGGCACCGCAGGATCATCGGTCTTGGCCACCAGCTCGTCGATCTGGGTAAAGAAGGCGCGATCGTCGGGCTTGAGCGGGTGGCGCACCAGACGTGCCACTACCCAGTCGCCGTCACCGATGGTGTCTTCCTCGAGGCTGCGCTTGATGCGTGCCTTCATGGCGGTCTTGATCGACGGGTGATCAGGCAC
>DJIP01000308.1:3329-8030 GCA_002433675.1 Halomonas halophila | reverse complement strand
GGTGCGCGCGATCGCCACCAGGTCGTAGCGACCACAGGTGGAGTACACCTCGCTGATGCCGTCGACCTCGGCAAGCCGCTCCGCCACCGCCTTGACCTGGCCCTTTTCGGCGTTGATCAGGATCACTGCATTCTGCATGGTCGCCCTCCTTCGATGTCCGTCTTCGCATGGCCAACCGAGCCCACGGCACAGACGGCAAGATGTGGTGTGCTCGCGGCGCAGTATATCAGCGCCGGCGCGGCACGGGCAGCACCACCCGACAGGCACGGCCTGCGTGGCGGATTGCCGCAGCGGAGTAACGAGGATTCGCCAAGACTCAAAGGCTTAGCTAATCTGAATGTTCAGCGCCACCTAGAGCGTACGAGGTCGCCCAGGCTCACCGGGCACACTCGATAACAGCGGTCCAGCAGGAACGGACCCGACCAAGACCGTTCGACTATCGACTTCGATCACCATCGATCGAGCCACAATGAGGAGCCCCACCATGGCCAAGCACAGCCGCCGAGACTTCCTGCGCCACAGTCTGCTGGGCATCGCCGCCCTGCCCCTGGGCGCTGGCGTCCTGTCCCGCACCGCCCTGGCCCAGAGCCTGCCACGCCTGGATACCGACAACGCCCAGGCCAAGGCGCTCGGCTACGTCGAGAACGCCAGCGACGCCAGTGGCAACGCCGCCTACGAAGAGGGAGAGACCTGCGCCAACTGCATGTTCTTCAACGCCGAGACCGAAGGCTGCCAACTGTTCCCGCAGAACAGCGTGGAGCCGGGCGGATGGTGCCAATCCTGGACCGCCAAGCCCTGACGTCTGGCTGACCAGCGCCGGAATCCCAGGGGTAAGCTGAAAAGAGCTCGCCCCTGAGCTATATCAGAACGACAACACCCCGGGCCGATGGCCCGGGGTGTTGTCGTTTGCCGCTATTGTCGAGTCTCAAACGCCTTCTTCGCTATCCGGCAGCGGCCACTGATAGCGACGTACCACCTCGTCGCCGTCCCAGGACTCCAGCTTGACCGGAAAGCCCCACAGCTGATGCAGATGACGGATCACCGGATAGACACTACGCGCCAGTGGTCGTCGCTGATCCTGCACATGGCGCAGCGTCAGCGAACGATCGCCACGGATATCCGCCTCGTAGACCTGAATATTGGGCTCACGCAGCGACAGCGCATACTGCGTGGAGAGCGCCTCGCGCACCCGCCGGTAGCCGCGCTCATCATGGATGGCGGCGACCTCCAGCGTCTCCTCCTGGTCATCGTCGACGATATGGAACAGCTTGAGGTCGCGAATCACCTTGGGAGAAAGGAACTGCTGGATGAAGGACTCATCCTTGAAGTTACGCATGGCAAAGTTCAGCGTCTCGCGCCAGTCACTGCCGGCGATATCAGGGAACCACTCGCGGTCCTCGTCGTTGGGCGCTTCGCAGATACGTTTCAGGTCGGTGAAGATGGCAAACCCCAGGGCATAGGGGTTGATGCCGTTGTAGTAGGGGCTATCGAAGGCCGGCTGACTGACCACAGCGGTGTGCGACTGCAGGAACTCGAGGATTAGCCCTTCGTCCACCGCGCCCTCGTCGAACAAGCGATTCATCAGGGTGTAGTGCCAGAAGGTCGCCCAGCCCTCGTTCATCACCTGAGTCTGGCGCTGGGGATAGAAGTACTGGGCCAGCTTGCGCACGATACGCACCACCTCACGCTGCCAGGGCGCCAGCAGCGGTGCGTTCTTCTCGATGAAGTACAGCAGGTTTTCCTGGGGCTCCGGCGGATAACGCCCGCCACCACGAAGCCCCAGCGGATCATCCTCGGCCGCCGCGGGCACGGCGATGCTGCCCACATCACCGGTCGGGATGGTGCGCCACAGGGTGTTGACCTGGGTCTGCAGGTAGTCTTCGCGTTCCTGCTGACGGCGAGCCTCCTCCTCGGGAGATACCGGGGACGGACGCTTGTAGCGGTCGACGCCATAATTCTGCAGGGCGTGACAGGCGTCGAGCAGCTGCTCCACCGCCTGGACACCGTGGCGCTCTTCGCACTGGCTGATGTACTTGCGGGCGAACACCAGGTAGTCGACGATCGAGGAGGCGTCGGTCCAGGTCCGAAACAGATAGTTGCCCTTGAAGAAGGAGTTGTGGCCATAGCAGGCGTGCGCCATGACCAGCACCTGCATCATCAGGGTGTTCTCTTCCATCAGGTAGGCGATGCAGGGATCTGAATTGATCACCAGTTCGTAGGCCAGCCCCATCTGACCACGCCGATAGGCCTGCTCCACCGCCAGAAACTGCTTGCCGAAGGACCAGTGGTGATAGCCCACCGGCATGCCGACGCTGGCGTAGGCGTCCATCATCTGCTCGGTGGTGATGATCTCGATCTGGTTGGGATAGGTATCGAGCCGGTACTCGTCCGCCAGTCGCGCGATCTCGGCCTCGAATTCGGTGAGATCGTCGAAGCTCCAGTCGGAGCCGGTGGCGATCGGCTTGGCGTGACGCTTGGTCAAGGTGGTCATGGGGTCCCCCTCCTCTCCGGGGCTATATCATTGCCCGGAGTTGCGTAGCGCTTGTTCAGGGGCCGCAAGGCCCCGGTCCGCTGTCGAGTCGACTGCCTGAAGGGTCAACTCTCGGCGCGACGCTTGAACAAGGCACGGAACACCGGATAGATATCCCCCGGCTCGACGATCTGACGCATGGCGAAACGGTCAGGATAGGCCGCCTCCACCCGCTCATACTCTTCCCACAGGGCCTGGTGGGCGTGGGGCGTGATCTCCACGTAGGTGAAGTACTGCAACCGCCCCATCAGTGACTTGGTCAAAAGCTCACGACAGTTCACCGAATCATCATCCCAGTTGTCGCCATCCGAGGCCTGGGCCACGTACAGGTTCCACTGACCTGGGGGATAGCGCTTGTCGATGATCTCGTCGACCAGGGTCAGGGCACTGGAGACGATGGTGCCGCCGGTCTCCCTGGAGTAGAAGAACTCCTCCTCGTCGACCTCCTTGGCGGCGGTATGATGCCTGACGAAGACCAGTTCGACCCGCTCGTAGCTGCGCTCGAGAAACAGGTACAGCAGCAGGAAGAAACGCTTGGCGATGTCCTTGTGGGCCTGGGTCATCGACCCGGAAACGTCCATCACGCAGAACATCACCGCCTTGCTCGATGGCTGGGGCTGGTTGATCAGGTGGTTGTAGCGAAGATCGTAGGTGTCGATGAAGGGCACCGCCTCCAGGCGCCGCTCCAGCCTCTCGATCTCTTCCTTGAGTTCCTGGATGCGGGCAGGGTTTCTGAGCACCGGGTCCTTGCGCTCCTCGACCTCCAGTGCCTCCTGCGCCTCGCGCAGGGCCCGACGGATGGGCGCCCGCATGGCGATGCGCCGGGCCTGGGCCTCGCGCATGGAGCGCACGATATTGATTCTTGCCGGCACCCCGTCCCGGGACACCCCGGCGCGCACCGGGCGCACCTCCTCGACGTCGACCAGCGGCTTGCGCTCCAGGTGGGGCAGCTCCAGACCATCGAAGACAAACTCGAGAAATTCCTCCCGGGACAGGGTGAAGGCGAACTCATCCATGCCCTCGCCCTGATTGGAAGCACCGCCCTCACCGCTGCCATCACCACCACCGCCGCCACCATCCGGACGGCGCAGGCGATCCCCTTCCTGGAATTCACGGTTGCCCGGCGCGACGATGGAGCGACGCCCCCCGCTGCCGTGCTGGAACACCGGCTCGGAGATATCACGGGTCGGAATCGAGACCTTCTCGCCACGCTCCATATCGGTGATGGAGCGGCGATTCACCGCCTCCTCCACGGAGCGCTTGATATGGGTCCGATAGCGGTCAAGAAAGCGCTGGCGATTGACCGCGCTCTTGTTCCTGGCGTTGGCTCGGCGATCGATGAAGTAGGTCATGGGACCTCCTGGGCGCAGTCGACAAGGGTGGCAGGCACCGGGGCGCCCCCGGTGCCTTCACGGCTACTGCGACTTGCGCACCCTCAGGTACCACTCCGACAGCAGGCGCACCTGCTTCTCGGTGTAGCCTCGATCCTTCATCCGCGCCACGAAGTCCTCATGCTTCTTGATGTCGGCAGAGGATGCCTTGGCGTTGAAGGAAATGACCGGCAGCAACTCCTCGGTATTGGCGAACATCTTGTGTTCGATCACACCACGCAGCTTCTCGTAGGACTGCCAGCCCGGATTCATGCCGTTGTTCTGGGCACGCGCCCTGAGCACGAAGTTGACCACCTCGTGACGGAAGTCCTTGGGATTGGAGATGCCCGCCGGCTTCTCGATCTTTTCCAGCTCGTCATTGAGCGACTGGCGATCGAACAGCTCGCCGGTCTCGGGATCGCGGTACTCCTGATCCTGGATCCAGAAGTCGGCGTAGGTGACGTAGCGGTCGAAGATGTTTTGGCCGTACTCGGAGTAGGACTCCAGGTAGGCGGTCTGGATCTCCTTGCCGATGAAATCGACGTAGCGCGGCGCCAGGTACTCCTTGATGTAGCGCAGGTAACGCTCGAAGGTCTCCTTGGGCAGCTGCTCCTGTTCCAGGCGCTGCTCCAGCACGTACAGCAGGTGCACCGGGTTGGCCGCCACCTCGTGGTTGTCGAAGTTGAACACCTTCGACAGGATCTTGAAGGCAAAGCGCGTGGACAGCCCGTCCATGCCCTCGTCCACCCCGGCGCTGTCGCGATACTCCTGGATCGACTTGGCCTTGGGATCGGTGTCCTT
>DJIP01000308.1:0-2934 GCA_002433675.1 Halomonas halophila | reverse complement strand
CGCGACAGCACCGAGAACTGGGCCAGCATGCGCAGGGTATCCGGCGCACAGGGGGCGTGATTGAGCGAGGAGTGCTCGAGCAGCTTCTTGTAGATGTTGATCTCTTCGGAGACCCGCAGGCAGTAGGGCACCTTGACGATGTAGACCCGGTCGAGGAAGGCCTCGTTGTTGCGATTGTTGCGGAACGCCTGCCACTCGCTCTCGTTGGAGTGGGCCAGCACGACGCCATCGAAGGGAATCGCGCCCATGCCCTCGGTGGGGTTGTAGTTGCCTTCCTGAGTGGCAGTCAGCAGCGGGTGCAGCACCTTGATCGGTGCCTTGAACATCTCGACGAACTCCATCAGGCCCTGGTTGGCTCGACACAGGCCACCGGAGAAACTGTAGGCGTCCGGATCATCCTGGGAGTAGAGCTCAAGCTGGCGGATGTCCACCTTACCCACCAGAGAAGAGATATCCTGGTTGTTCTCGTCACCAGGCTCGGTCTTGGAGATGGCGATCTGATTGAGCCGCGAGGGATACAGCCGCACCACCCGGAACTGGGAGATGTCACCACCGGACTCCTTGAGTCGCTTGGCGGCCCAGGGAGACATCACACTGCGCAGGTGGCGACCGGGAATGCCGTACTCCTTCTCGAGCAACTCACCGTCTTCTTCCGGCGAGAACAGGCCAAGCGGAGACTCGTGCACCGGCGACCCCTTGATGGCATAGAACGGCACCTTTTCCATCAGCAGCTTGAGCCGCTCGGCCAGAGACGACTTGCCGCCACCCACCGGCCCCAGCAGGTAGAGAATCTGCTTCTTCTCCTCGAGGCCCTGGGCGGCGTGGCGGAAGTAGGCCACGATCTGCTCGATGGCCTCCTCCATGCCATGGAATTCACTGAACGCCGGGTAGCGGCGTATCACCTTGTTGGAAAAGATCCGCGCCAGCCTCGGGTCCTTGGCGGTGTCGATCACCTCGGGTTCACCGATGGCCTCCAGCATGCGCTCTGGCGCACTGGCGTAGACGGAAGGGTCTTGACGGCAGAGTTCCAGATATTCCTGCAGGGACATTTCTTCCTGCTGGACGCGAGCGAAGCGGTTCTGCACATGGTCGAAGATGCTCATCGATGCCTCCTGTGATGCCCGGGACTCGATCTGGACGACGTCACCCACCCTTGCCTGCCATCGCCCTTGTCGAGGGGGTACTCTCAGCGTAGAACAGCATTAGCCAATGACGATGCTCGGATCTTCAACGCTGAACGTCCTTACCTATAAGAACTCATGCCAGCAGAAGCGTTTCATTGTCCAGACGTAATTCGACCTAAGAGGGTCAAGAGGCACCAAAGCCGAGGTAGGCGATGGCCGGGAAGCCGGCGCCAGACGCTACCTGCCCGGCCGTCATGCGGCGCGACGGCGCACCTCCCGAGAATTATCGAATGTGCATATTTTATTGTCGACAATCCTACAGTGACGCCGCCAGACGGACGCCCTGATCGATGGCGCGCTTGGCGTCCAGTTCCGCCGCCTTGTCCGCCCCACCGATGATCGACACCCGAACACCGGCGGCCTCAAGCGGCGCCACCAGCTCGCGCACCGACTCCTGGCCGGCACACACCACCACGCTGTCGACGGCCAGGGTACGCGCCTCGCCGTCAACGCTCAGATGCAGGCCCTGGTCATCGATGCGCTGGTACTCGCAGCCGGGTATTGCCTGAACTCCCCGGTGGCGCAGCGAGGCCCGATGCACCCAGCCAGAGGTAGTGCCTAGCCCCTTGCCGGGCTTGGAGCTCTTGCGCTGCAGCAGATAGACCTCCCGTGGTGAGTCAGGACGCCGGGCGGGCTTGAGCCCTCCCGGCGCGCTGACGGCAAGATCCACGCCCCACTCGTCACACCACTCGGTCAGGGGATCGTCACCCGGGGCGACGTGGGTCAGAAGCTCCGCCACGTCAAAGCCGATACCGCCAGCGCCGATGATGGCGACCCGCCGACCGACCCGCCCAGGTGACTCGATTGCCTCGGCGTAGCTCAGCACACTGGGGTGATCGGCGCCGGGCAGCTCCAGCTGGCGGGGGCGGACACCGGTGGCCAACACCACCTGATCGAAGCCCTCGAGATCGGCCAGCGTTGCCTCACAGGACAGCCTGACGTCGACACCGGTCTTGTCGAGCATGACCCGGAAGTAGCGCAGCGTCTCGTCGAACTCCTCCTTGCCGGGGATCCGACGGGCGAAGTTGAACTGGCCTCCCAGGCTTGCCTGCCGCTCGAACAGGGTGACCCTGTGGCCCCGCTCGGCGGCGCTGACGGCGGTGGCAAGCCCAGCGGGGCCTCCACCGACCACCGCCACCGTCTGCTGACGCGCTGTCTGCTCCAGGGACAATTCGGTCTCGTGACAGGCGCGCGGATTGACCAGACATGAGGTCAGCTTGCCCTGGAAGGTGTGGTCGAGGCAGGCCTGATTGCAGGCGATGCAGGTGTTGATTTCATCCGCTCGGTCGCCTCGAGCCTTGGCCACCCAGGCGGGATCGGCCAGCAGTGGCCGAGCCATGGACACCATGTCGGCATGGCCTTCGGCGAGCACCCGCTCGGCCACCTCGGGCATGTTGATACGGTTGGTGGTGATCAGCGGAATCGCCACCGCCTGGCGCATGCGCCGGGATACCTCGGTAAAGGCCGCCCGTGGCACGCTGGTGACGATGGTCGGTACCCTGGCCTCGTGCCAGCCGATGCCGGTGTTGATGACGTCGGCACCGGCGGCTTCCACCGCCCGTCCCAGAGCGATGACCTCTTCGTGGGTGCTGCCGTCCTCCACCAGGTCGATCATCGACAGCCGGTAGATCAACAGAAAACTGTCCCCCACCGCCGCGCGCACCCGGCGCAGTATCTCCAGCGCAAAACGACAGCGATTGTCGAAGTCGCCACCCCAGCGGTCCTCGCGCTGATTGGTGCGCCGACAGAT
>DJIP01000356.1:973-10248 GCA_002433675.1 Halomonas halophila | reverse complement strand
TGCAGCTTCTTGCCGGTGATGCCGATCTTCTGGGTCAGCCGTGCCTCGATGTTCATGTGCACGTCTTCCAGCGCCACCGACCACTCGAAACGCCCTTCGGCGATCTCCGTCTCGATCTCCTTGAGCCCGGTCACGATGGCATCACGTTCCTCTTCGCTCAGCACGCCTACCTGGGCGAGCATGGTGGCATGCGCGATGGAGCCCTGGATGTCGTGACGGGCCAGGCGCTGGTCGAAATCGACCGAGGCGGTGAAACGAGCGACGAAGGCGTCGGTGGGTTCGCTGAAGCGGCCGCCCCAGGACTGGTTGGTGGTCTGGCTCATTGGATGGACTTCCTGAATGACGATGCGATGGCGACGTGATCGGTGGCCGGCGCCGAGGGCGCTGACGAAGCCGGCAGCCGTTGTCGTTGGTATGGCCAAAGTGTACCAGAGTCGGCCCTTGAGGCGAGGGTGTAGCGGGCCGTCGAGGAAGGTGCGGCATCAGCCCCTGAAACGAGGGTGGCAGCGGGCGCTTGTGGCAGGCGCGGCAACGGGTCCCGTCGCCGTCGATTTTACTGACGGAGGCCGTGCTTTATGATGACGTCATTCATTTAACATGGCGGACGCGGCGATTTGGTCGCAAGCCCGACCAGGGAGAGCAACGTGCAACAGATGTCCAGGCTGCGTATCGCGACGCGCAAGAGCCAGTTGGCCCTATGGCAGGCCGAACATGTTCGCGATCGCCTGATGGCGATTCACCCCGGGCTCGAGGTCGAGCTGGTACCGATGTCGACCCGCGGCGACAAGATTCTCGACACGCCCCTGGCCAAGGTTGGCGGCAAGGGGTTGTTCGTCAAGGAGCTCGAAGAGGCGATGCTCGACGGTCGCGCCGATATCGCGGTGCACTCCATGAAGGATGTACCGATGCAGTTTCCCGAGAGTCTCGGACTGTCGGTGATCCTGGAAGGCGCCGAGCCCACCGATGCCTTCGTCTCCAATGACTATGCTCGCTTCGAGGACCTGCCCGAGGGCGCCCGTCTGGGCACCTCCAGCCTGCGCCGCGGATTGCAGATGCGCGAGGCCCGTCCTGACCTCGAGGTCATCAGCCTGCGTGGCAATGTCCAGACTCGCCTGGCCAAGCTCGACGCTGGCGAATTCGACGCCATCCTGCTGGCCACTTCCGGGCTCAAGCGGCTGGGGCTGGGGGAACGTATCGCCCAGGAGCTGCCGCCCGAAATCTGTCTTCCGGCCTGCGGCCAGGGCGCACTTGGCATCGAATGCCGCATGCACGACACCGAACTGGTGTCGCTGCTGGCACCGCTCGACGATATCGAGACGGCGACCAGAGTGCGCGCCGAGCGGGCCATGAATACACGTCTGGAAGGCGGCTGCCAGGTGCCCATCGGCGGGCATGCCATCTACCAGGACGATGGCAGGACACTGTGGCTGAGGGCCCTTGTCGGTACGCCCGACGGCTCCCGCGTGCTGCGTGCCGAAGGGCGTGGTTCGGTGGATGAGCCCGAAGCGCTGGGAATCCGTGTCGCCGAACAGCTGCTGGAGCAGGGCGCCGGCGATATCCTGGCCGAGGTCTACGGACCGCGTTGATGGGCGCCCCGGTACTGATTACCCGGCCCGGCGAGCGCGCCCGAGCGCTGGCCGAGGCCATCGAGGCCAAGGGGTTCGGCACCGAGCGGCTCGCGGTGATGCAGCAGGAAACTGTGCCAGAGACGGCAGATGTGCGCTCGGCCTGGCTCGACATCGACCACTTTCATAAGGTGGTAGTCATCAGTCCCGCCGCTGCCGAGCGGCTGGCCGAGGCGCTGGATCGCTACTGGCCACAGTTGCCCCAGAGGCTTGAGCTGTATGCCGTCGGGCAGGCCACGGCGACGGTGTTACATCAGGCGCTGGGACTCAAGGTGCGGGTGCCTGCCCCCACCGCCGGAGAAGAGACCAGCGAGGCCTTGCTGGCGCTGGCCTCGCTGCAGTGCCTGGAGCACCAGCGAGTGCTGCTGGTAGCGGGCGAAGGTGGCCGCCCGCTGCTGGGCGACACCCTTGCGCAAAGGGGCGCGCGCGTCACGCGTCTCGAGGTGTATCGACGCCGCCTGATCACTCCCGACGCTGGGGCCAGAACATGGCTCGAACAAGGGGGCTATCAGGCGTTGGTGGTCAGTAGCGGAGAAATCCTCGAACATCTGGCAAGATGGTGTTCAGAGGCCGCCTTTCAACAACCGCTTGTCGTATCCAGCCAGCGGTTGGCTACACTGGCGAAAACGCTGGGATTTCGCATCCCGGTCGTGGCGTCTGGCGCGTCTCCTGCGGCGCTGGCGGCCGCGGTGGCAAGGACCTGCGACCCAGAGGATGGCGAATGAAGATCTCTAAAAGGGCTAGCGACAGATGAGCAACCAACAGCACGATCAGGACGAGCAGCAGACCCCGTCCGCTTCCGGCCAGCAGGGCACAGGAAGCGCGACCTCAGGCGCGGACGCCTCGAAGGGCGGCGCGGGCAAGGGGGGCTCCCAGCGGCGGTCGCGGCGTCGCGACAAGAATGGCAGCAGCTCGACCGGATCCACTTCGTCCAGTGCCAGCGCGGCATCCTCTACTCCCGCCACGGCGACGGGCGGCTCATCGTCTGCCGGCGTTACCTCGTCGAGCACAGGTAGCGCCACCAAGGCCACATCGAGTGACGCCGCGACCGCCGAAGCGAAGGGCGCCGCCGGGGACAGTGCAAGCACGCCCAGTGCGAGCAAACCTAGTGCGAGCAAGCCCGGCGATAGCAAGCCCGACAACAGCGCCAAGGCCAGCGCAAATGCCACCGCCTCCAGTGGCGGCAAGGCCGGTGCCGGCAAGCCCAGTGGCACCAAGGCCAGTGACACCAAGGCCGGGGACAACAAGCCTGGCTCTACGGCAGGCAAGGGTGGCAGCGGCGGGGCTTCCGCTGGCGGAAGCGGTGCCGCGACCTCGTCTTCCGGCGGCTCTGGTGGCCGTTCTGGTGGTGGCAAGGCCGGTGTCGTGGCATTGGTGCTGGTGCTGATCCTGATCGCCGGCGTGGCCTTTGTCGGCTGGAAAGGCTGGCAGCTGCAGCAGGCCATGTCCGCGCGCATCGACCAGCTCAAGCAGAACAGCCCCAGCGTGGCCGAGGTCCAGGAGCTGTCGTCCCAGCTGGAAAGCGGCCTTGCCGAGCGTCGCGAGACCATGGGCCAGGCGGTGGACGGCATCAAGAGCGACTTCGACGCCTACAAGTCCGACGTCAACCAGACCCTGGATCGGGTGCTGGCCGAGCTGTCCAAGGAGCAGAACGCCGACGAGCGTGACTGGCTGCACGCCGAGGCCGCCTACCTGCTGCGTCTGGCCAATCAGCGCCTGCAGCTCGAACGTGACGTCGAGGGTGCCGCGGCGCTGCTGCGCACCGCCGACGCTCGTCTCGAAGAGGCCGACAATCCGGCCCTGGTCCCGGTACGCCGCGCCATCGCCGAGGAGCTGGCCGCCCTGCAGACGGTGCCCAAGGTCGACCGGACTGGCCTCTACCTGGCCCTGAACGCTCAGCAGGAGCAGATCGCCGGCCTGCCGCTGGCCCAGGACATCGAGCAGTTCACCGCCGATACCACCATCGAGGAGGCGCCCACCGGTGCCTGGCAGGAGCAGCTGGCACGGGTCGGTGAAGAGCTCAAGGAGCTGGTGACGGTGCGTCACCACGACCAGGCACTGGAAGCCCTGATCACCCCGGAGCAGGAGTCCTACCTGCGCCAGAGTCTGCGCCTGGTGCTGGAGCAGTCCCAGCTGGCCCTGCTCAAGGAAGAGACCGGCTTGTACGAGGCCAGCCTCGACAAGGCCATCACCCTGCTCGAAGGCTACTATGACGTCGACGACGAGTCGGTGCAGTCGGTGATCGCTCGTCTGGGCGAGCTCAAGGGCAAGTCGATCCGTCCGGAGCTTCCCGACATCAGCGCCTCCCAGCAGGCGCTGGCCCGGTTCATCGAGCAGCGCTTCGAGGCGGGCGCTTCCGGCCAGGGAGATAACGCATGAGAAAGCTGATCCTGCTCATTGTCGTTGGCCTCGCGCTCGGGGCGCTGTTCGGTCAGCTGATGATGTCGGTGCCGGGCTACTGGCTGGTGCGGGTGGGCGACACCTCCTTCCAGACCTCCTTCTGGTTCGGCCTGGTAATCCTGCTGGCCCTGTTCATGGTGCTGCACTTTGCCCTGCGCGTGCTGTTCCGCTTGAGCCGTCCGGTCAGCCGCTTCAAGGTGTGGAACTCGCGGGCACGCAACCGCACCGCGATGAAGCGCACCGTGCGTGGCCTGGTGGCGCTGGCCGAAGGTCGCTGGAAGCGCGCCGAGAAGGCCCTGGTCAAGGCCGCCGACGACTCCAGCACCCCGCTGGTCAACTACCTGTCTGCCGCCCTGGCGGCCCACTACCAGGGCCGCTACGACCAGGCCGACACCCTGCTGAAGCGGGCCCACATCTCTACCGATGGCGCCGACCCGGCGGTGGGCATGATGCAGGCCCAGCTGATGCTGGACCGCCAGCAGTACGAGGAAGCGCTGGCGATCCTGACCCGTCTGGACCGTCATCTGCCGCGTCATCCCCAGGTGCTCAAGCAGCTCAAGGCCGCCTATATCAGCGTCAGCGACTGGGACGGCCTGCGTCGCCTGCTGCCGCGTCTGGCCGACCAGCAGTTGATCGCCCGGGAAGAGCGTGAACAGCTCGAGCTGCAGGCCTACCGCGAGCTGATCCTGCAGGAGACACGCAATCCCGAGGATATCGAGCGGGTGCGCAACCTGTGGTCCGACATGCCCGAGTACCTGCGCACCAACATCGACCTGCTGGTGCTCTACGTCGAGACGCTGGTGCGCTGCGACGAACAGGTGATCGCCGAGAAACTGCTGCGTCATTCGCTCAAGACCAACTGGGACAGCCGTCTGGTGCTGCGCTATGGCCTGCTTGGCGTGGACGCATCGCGTCAGCTGGTAACCGCCGAGAAATGGCTGCAGGAGCGTCCCAACGACCCCGACCTGCTGTTGACCCTGGGTCGCCTGGCGCTGCGCAACGCCTACTGGGGCAAGGCCCAGGAGTACTTCGAAGCGAGCCAGCGTCAGCGTCCCAGCGGCGTGGTCTGTGCCGAGCTTGCGCGGCTCTACGCCAACCTGGGCGAGCACAACAAGAGCCAGCTCTACTACCGTCAGAGCGTCGAGCTGCTCGACAAGTCGCTGCCTTCGTTGCCACAGCCGAGCGACGCTCAGCAGGCCTGAGCCAGGCGTTCGATCTACTACGCAGTACCACTCGCCACGGGCGGGGCTTCGGCCCCGCCCGTGGCGTTTGTGGTCCTGGAGGATGGGGCTCGTGCGGCGTGCCGGCCAAGGGGGCGTCCGGCGTGGCGTCGCCATGCTGATGGCGAGTACTGGCCAGGTGCCCCTGCTGCATGCACCTGTCGCAGCGCCTGTCTCGTCAGGGCTGTGGCGTCAGAGCTGTGGCGTCAGGGCTCGGCACCCTAGCGATTCGATCAATAAAAAAGGGCGGCCCGTAGGCCACCCCTGAAGCGTTGCAGGCAAGGTCTGTCAGTTGCCGTCGGGGTCGTAGTCGCCCTTGAACTTGGCGTTGGTCTCGGCATCCTCGCGGGTCTCGTGCTCGCGGGGTGAGTCGATACTGCCGTCCTCACCGGGTAGCGGTGCGGTATCCCTGGCTTCGCCGGTCGCCACCACATCCTTCTCGACCAGACGCAGGTTGGCGGCGGGCGCCTGGCCTTGCTTGTCTTCGCCAAAGAAGATCGTGGTGTGCGGGAAGGGGATCTCGATGCCCGCTTCGTCCAGGTGCAGCTTGACCAGGCGGTTGTAGGCACGCCCCACCGCCCACTGGTTGCCCGGCGTGGTTTTGATGCGCACCCGGATGTTGACCGAGCTGTCGGCCAGAGCGATGACGCCGGCCACCTCGAGGGGTTCGAGGATCTCGGACTTGAGGTCCTCGTCGGAGGACAGTTCGTCGAAGGCGTTGCGCAGGGCGACGATGGCGTCGTCCACGTTCTCGCGGTAGGCGACACCGTATTCGCCCACGTGGTAGCCGAAGCCACGCATGTAGTTGGACACCACATCGACGCTGGAGAAGGGCACCAGATGGTAGGTGCCGTGCAGGTCACGGATACCCACCGAGCGGATGCTGAGCTTCTCGGCGGTGCCGGTGATGCCGCCCAGGGTCACCACGTCGCCGGTATTCATGGCGTTTTCCACCTGGATGAAGATACCGGTGATGATGTCCTGCACCAGCTTCTGGGCGCCGAAACCGATGGCCAGACCGAGCACCCCGGCACCGGCGATCAGCGGGCCGATGTTGATGCCGATTTCCGACAGCACGATCATCGCCGTCATGGTGACGATGGCGATGGCCAGGGCATTGCGGAACAGCGACAGCAGGGTCTGGGCCCGGGCCGAGGGCATGCCGCGACCGGTGGTCGGATTCAGCTTGTGTTCGATCAGGCTGGCAAGGCCGATCCAGACCGCCGCGGCGACGATCAGGATGATGGCCACGTTGATCACCTGGCTGACCAGCACGCGGCCCGCCTCGGAGGCGTACCAGGTGGCCATGTCGAACACGCCCCAGGCGTTGAGCAGGGCCATGGCGGCGACGATCAGGATCAGCACGTTGAAGGCGCGCAGCATCGTCGGGATATAGGAGTTGAGGCGTGCCTCGAGCAACGGCAGCTTCTTGCGCAGCTCACCGGACAGGGTGATGCGACGACCGATGGCCTGGGCCAGCAGGCGCGACACCAGCATGGCGGCCAGCACGATGCCGAGGGTCTTGAGGGTCGCGATCAGCACGAACGGCAGGGCGTCCTCGGGGCGTGTCAGGGTCAGCACCAGCACCACGGTGAAGTAGGTGATCGCCAGCAGATGCCAGATGCGGCCGAGCAGTCGCAGCGCGACACGGGAGGCCGACAGGCTGGACCTGACGGCAGCATCGAACAGACCATCGCGCAGGCGGCTGCGATTGATCAGCACCACGGTGATCGCGTACAGGTAGGCGCCGATCATGATCAGGGCGCCGATGCCCTCTCCGACGCGGTAGGACAGGTAGGTGTTGATCAACGGGACCACCACCATCAGGCCGTAGCCGGTAAGGCCAATCAGCCGGGCGATCCAGCGATTCCAGTAGGACGCGCTGGGCGCGGTGATGGGCAAGAGGCGCAGGCCCTCGTAGCGTGAGGCGAACAGCATGCGCACCGCCGCCTTTAACAGCTCGATGACCAGGAAGGCATTGAGGAACAGCGACGCCCGGGTCGACAGGCTGCCCGTCTCACCGATGGCGAAGGTTGCGGCCAGGTTGCCGCCGACGTAGGCAAGTCCCACCACGGCGGCGTCCACGATCACCGCCAGCACCACGCACAGCACCAGGCGGATGGTGGGGTTGAGGTTCTGACCGTTCTGCGAATATTGGCTCAACCGAGTGAACAGTGGCCTGACCAGGCGCCTGATGATCACGAACAGCACAAAGGTCGCCAGAATCACCAGGCCGAGGTTGATCGCCGCCTGGGTGAACATATCGAAGTTGAGTTCGCCTTCGGTCAGGGCGCCGTCGATCATGCCACCGAAGATGGCGGCCAGATTCTCGAACTGATTGCCGAACTCGCTGACCACGCGGCTGGTCATGTCTGCCAGTTGCTTGGGCAGGGTGGCCTCGGCGGCGCTATCGACGGCCTGTTCACCGGCGGCCTGGGCCTGCTCCGGGGCGTTTTCCGCCATCTGTCGCAATTGCTCGATCAGCTGGCTGCGGGCCTGTTCGTTTTCCAGCAGGTCGGCCAGGGTCGAGTAGGCCGGACCGTCACTGGAGGAATCGCCAGAGCCGCTGGCGTCACCGCCCTGCTGGGCGATGGCTGGTCCCGCGAGCAGCACGAGCGCGAGCATCAGCACGCTGAAAAGTCGAGAGCAGAGTCGTGATCGCATCACGCAAACCTTCTCCTTTGGTGGGTGGGGCCCGTCGGGGCAGAGGGGCGTCCTTGGACGAATCTGTCGCAGGCTAACATGCCCGTTTGCCGCTTGTACGCAATCAAGGATGTACAAAAGTTGTACGGATTGCCAATTTTGTGCCATATTGAGCGTGAACGCATTCCATGCGCTTCATCCCTGCTAGGCAAGCACAACTTCGCCGCCCTCTCGGGCGGCGTTTTTTTTCGATTTTCAGTGCCTTCAATGCTCTTTGCTATTCAGCCTTCCACGGCTCAGCCTTGTTTGTGCCTTGTCGCTCTAAGGGTCATCTGCGAACAGCCCGCGTTGCGTCACGCCGGGGACGAGGTTCGGCGGTATTGCCATCGGTCACGACATCGCCCCGGTATTTGCCTACCATGTCGGTTTTGGCCGAGGCGAGTCGTGATGGAGTGGTGGACGCTGGCAGCGGTAGCGCTGGGGGGCGCCGCAGGAGGTATGGGGCGCCTGTTCGTCAGTCGCCGGGCGGCGGCGGCCTGGGGAGTGCGCTTCCCCTGGGGGACCCTGGTCGTTAATCTGCTGGGGGCCTTTGTTATCGGCCTGCTGGCCAGTCGCCTGTCGGCGGGGTCGACGGCGGCAGTGCTGCTGCTGGGCGGGCTGATGGGCGGCTTCACCACGGTCTCTTCCTTTAGTCTGCAGACCCTGGACCTGATGCGCGAAGGTCGTCATGCAGCGGCCACGCTCAATGTCTCGGTGACGCTGCTGGCCGGCCTGGCTGCAGCGGTGACGGGACTTGCCCTCGGGGGTGGCCTGTGAGGTGTGGGCAGTGGAGGAAGGCATGAGTCAGGCAACAAGCGTCTGGCGGCTCTATCTGGCGGTGGGCCTTGGCAGCGCCCTGGGATCGGTGTGTCGCCTTGCGACCGGCGTTGCAGTCTCGGGCCTGGTGGCCTCGTCCTTTCCCTGGGCGACCCTGCTGGTCAACGTGCTGGGGTCCTGGTTGATTGCCCGTTTTGCGACCCATGCGGCCCTGAGCGAAAGCCCTCGGCTCGCGAGCCTTCATCCGCTTGTCGTCGCGGGCTTCTGTGGAGCCTTCACCACCTTTTCGCTGTTCAGCCTCGAAGCGGCCCGCCTGGCCACCGGCGGCGACCCTTGGCTGGCGCTGGCCTATGTGGCGCTGAGCGTGCCGCTGTGGCTGGCGGCGGCCTGGGCCGGTGACCTCAGCGCGCGGCGGGCCCTGGCCGGACGGCCGTCTAAGTAGCCCCGGCGCTCGTCTTGGCAAGCCAGGCGCATGTCTTGGTAAGCCAGGTGCTATCCCGCTAGAACGGGCCCCGTCGAGCCATAGGAAAGCGAGCCAGATCAAAGCGGGCCACCCGGAGGGGACTCCGGG
>DJIP01000356.1:520-658 GCA_002433675.1 Halomonas halophila | reverse complement strand
ACCCCCGGGTGGCCCGCTGGTCATTCTCGATCTTTTCTTGCCTGTCGCTGGGTGCCGTCATGGCAGGCCCGTGCCGAGTACTCGATGCTCGGCACCTTTGGGACTCGCGACGCGTTACTTGGCCTTGGCGTCCTTGCC
>DJIP01000356.1:0-192 GCA_002433675.1 Halomonas halophila | reverse complement strand
GCGGTCTTCTTCGCTGCCTTTTCGGCGGCCTTTTCCACGCTCTTGCCGGGCGCCTGGAAGTGCTCCCGCACCAGGCCCAGCAGTCCCTGGGTCGAGGCGTCGAAGTCCTGGCTGCGCTCGTCGATCTTCTCGCTGATCTCGCCGGCGATGCGCTTGCCCAGCTGGACACCCCACTGGTCGAAGGAGTTGATG
>DJIP01000290.1 GCA_002433675.1 Halomonas halophila | reverse complement strand
ATGAAATCCCGCGCTGGATTTCGTGTCTGCTAGCGCCCGTCGCGAACGTTCTGTCGGCTCGGCCCACGCCGCCATCAGCGTCTGGACCCACCCTGGCTCGGTTCGGTGATGCCCTTGGCACCACCGGGAGCACTAGCTCTACATCATCAAAGCAAACCCTGTGCCAGAACACCGCAATCGCCCCTTGTCGCGCGGAAAGCCGGTGCCAGCCAATTGAAGCCACGACGTTTTTTTCTGCCGTTTACCCAGGCAATGGTGGCGAGAAGACGTCTGACAGCCCCCAGGCTCGCACCACAACGAACGATAAAAGCCACCGTTTACGCACCCTTTCGGTGCGCGAGTGCCTGCCCGGTATATCTGCGGGGGCACGGCGGCGGCTTTGCAAGGGGTTATCTCCCTGACAGAAAACGACTAGATCGAAAATGGAATGCCTTTTGCGCTGACAGGTGCAGAGGCACCCAAGGTGCACCCTTCATCACGTCGACTCGAGCCCTATCGAGCGACCGCATCATCGAGCCACGCCCATGCCCGAACACGACACCTTGAAGGTCCTGCTGGTCGACGACGAGATAGTGCGCGCCGCCATGGTCGAAGAGGCGCTTGCGCTGGACGGACACCAGGTGGTCTGCCGGCTGTCAAGCCCAGCCAGTCTCAATGACATGGTTCAGCAGCATCAGCCCGACGTGGTCATCATCGACATGGAATCGCCGGACCGGGACACCCTGGAGAGCATGGCGCTGCTGCAGCGGGAGAACCCTCGCCCGGTGGTGTTCTTCGCCGACCAGCACGACCCCGAATCGCTCAAGGCGGCGGTGAAGGCCGGCGTCAGCGCCTACGTGGTGGACGGTCTGGCGGCCAACCGCGTCAAGGCGGTCATCGATGTGGCCATCGCCCGCTTCGAGGCCTTCCAGGGAATGCGCCGCGACCTCGACAAGGCGCGCAACCAGCTCGCCGACCGCAAGCGCATCGAACAGGCCAAGGGCCTGTTGATGAAGCATCAGAGCTGCGACGAGGAACAGGCCTACCGCATGCTGCGCAAGCTGGCCATGGACCGTGGCCAGCGCATCGCCCAGGTCGCCCAGAACGTCATCGACATCCTCAAGCCACTGGAGAAGGGATCATGAGTCCATCGCCGTCCTCTGACGCGGCCAGCACGTCCAGAACTGGCGCGCCACACCCGCCCGAGCTCGCCAGTCTGACCCTGGGATTCGTGCCATTGCTGGATGCAGCCCTGCTGATTATCGCCCGAGAAGGAGGCTTCTTCGCCGCCCAGGGGGTCGAGGTCAGCCTGTCACGCGAGAACGCCTGGTCCACCCTGCGCGACAAGGTCGCCGCCGGCCTGCTTGACGGCGCCCAGATGCTGGCGCCGATGCCGCTTGCCATGAGCCTGGGGCTGTCCCGCGCGCCCTGCGACACCCTGGCCGCCGCGGTGCTGAGCCGCCAGGGCAATACCCTGGTGCTGTCCCGCCGCCTGGCCGATGCCGTCGGCGCTTCGGTCCCCAGCGGGGAACCCGGCGCCTTCGGCGTAGCCAGCGAGCTGGCCCGAGGCTTGAAGGCCTCGCTGAAAGACGGCGAAAGGCCACGCCTTGCCATGGTCTACCCCTACTCCTGCCAACATCTATTGCTGCGTGACTGGCTCGCCCGCGGCGACATCGATGCCGACCGCGAAGTCGAACTGGTCGCGCTGCCGCCCCCGCGCATGGTAGATGCCCTGCGCGAAGGCGAGATCGATGGCTTCTGCGTCGGCGAGCCCTGGGGCAGCCTGGCTCAGCATCGTCAGGTGGGACGAGTGGTGGCCAGCGGCGCGGAACTGATGCCAGCGCATCCCGAGAAAGTGCTGGGGGTGACGGCCTCTTGGGCACGGCGCTACCCGAATACCCTGGCCGCCCTGCTGCGCGCCCTCCAGGCCGCCGCCCTGTGGCTGGACAAGGCGCCCGAGGCCAGGCGCCAGACCCTGGCCTGGCTGGCGCTGCCCCCCTACCTCGATGAAGCCGTCGGCCATCTCGATGAGCTGCCACTGGAAGCCGCTCCAGGCTACCCCTGCATCGGTGAGCGACTGCGCCCACAGACGGCAGACTTCGAGGGGTTGATCCAGCGGTTGTCGCCACTGCTCGAGGCTCGCGGGCGGCAGCTCGACGCGGCCACCCTGGAGGAGTGCTACAGCGCTGTGCATTACGACGCCGCCACGCACCAGTACGGTGCCGACGCAGCCGGAACCCTGGCTGGTCGGCGCTGACGCCAGCCCCGAAGACCTCCGCCAACAGTCTGTTTTATCAGCGCAAAACGTAAAACAGGCATGGAACTTGGATAGCATGTAACAAGTGCCGGCGAATGCCGGCGGCGATCAACGGCGATCGCACCGACCCTGGACAAAGACGTCTCTTCACCCTCCGACGCCGGAGGTGTGAGAGACGTCTTTGGCGTTTTTGGAGTCCATGCCATGCCCCGTTCCAACAGGCCCCGTTCCAACAGGTCTCGATCCACTGGACCTTCTGACTCAAGACCGCGTTCCGCTAGCCTCTCGGACTTGAGGTCGTGTTCCGAACTGACCAACGCCGCCTCGTCTTCGCCGGCGACCCCTGACGATGCGCGTCTTTCCCATCTGGTGATCGTCGGCAACGGCATGGCCGCGCATCGATTGATCGAGACCCTGGCGGCGTGCCGTCATGCCCCGCGCCATATCACCGTGATCGGCGCCGAACCGCACGCGGCCTACAACCGCATTCTGCTGTCGAGCTGGCTGGCCGGCGATGTCGAGCAGAATGGGTTGACGCTGACACCGCCGCATGGCGCGGCCGTCACGGTCGATCAGCGCCTGGGCGCCCGGGTGGAGCGGATCGATCGTACCCGGCGCCTGGTGGAATGCGATGACGGCGAGGTGATCCCCTACGACCACCTGGTGCTGGCGCTGGGTTCGCGCAGCGCCATGCCGCAGATCCCCGGCATCACGCTGACGGGCGTAACGGGCTTTCGCGATCTGGACGATGCGGCGCGCCTTGCCGAAGCAGCAAAGGCTGGCGGCGCGGCGGTGGTGGTCGGCGGTGGCCTGCTGGGCCTGGAGGCCGCCGCCGGCCTCGCCGCCAGAGGCATGCAAGTATGTGTGCTGCAGCGCTCGCCCCGCCTGATGAACCGGCAGCTGGACGCCACCGCCAGCGCCATGCTGGCGAGCGAAATCGAAGGCCGCGGCATCCGTCTGAAGACCGGCGCGCGGCTGTCCGAGATCGTTGGCGATGAGCACGGCAAGGTGATCGGCGTGCGCCTGGAGGATGACGAGCACCTGCTGCCGGCGAACTGCGTGGTGATCGCCGCCGGCATCACCCCCAACGCCGAACTGGCCAGGGCTGCGGGGCTCGATTGCGATCGCGCCGTCGTCGTCGATGACACCCTGGCCACCTCGGACCCCGACATTTCCGCCCTCGGCGAATGCTGCCAGTTCGAGGACACCACCTACGGTCTGGTGGAGCCGATCTGGCATCAGGTCGAGGTACTGGCCAGTCGCCTGTGCGGCGAGCCGACGGCGCCGTACCACGAACGCGCCTGCGCCACCAAGCTCAAGGTATCCGGCGTCTCGCTGTATGCCTTCGGCCCCACCGAGGCCGAGGACGGCCATGAGGTGCTCAGCTACCGCGATCAGGGGGAATACCGCCGGCTGCTGCTGCGCGATGGCCGACTCGAGGGCGCCGTACTGTACGGCGATACCCGCATGGGCCCCTGGTTGTTCCGGCTCGCCGAGCAAGGCCTGCGACTGGACCGAGTGCGCCACTCGCTGCTGCTGGGCCAGGCCGATACCGAGGCCCTGCTGGCGGACGACGACGCCACCGACACCGCCCCATCGACCACCGAACAGGATGCCGCCTGATGTCCAGCACTAAGCACAATTTCGCCGCACACATTGCCTCCGGCAACAACGCCGCGGATACCCGCCCCACCCTGGTCGTGGTAGGCAACGGCATGGTCGGTCACCATCTGGTCGAGCAGCTGGTCGAACGTGATCAGCACCGCCGCTACCACATCGTGGTGTTCGGCGAGGAACGTCATCTGGCCTATGACCGAGTGCACCTGTCAGAGTACTTCAGCGGTCGCGACGCCCAATCTCTGGCGCTCTCCACCGCCGACTACTACGCCGAGCACGGCATCGAGCTCAAGTTGCACCAGGCGATCACCGCCATCGATCGCGATGCACGGCGCGTTCACACCGACGCTGGCTACCTCGACTTCGACCGTCTGGTGCTGGCCACCGGCTCCTTCCCCTTCGTCCCGCCGATTCCCGGCAATGATCGCGAGGGCTGCCTGGTCTACCGCACCCTGGACGATCTCGACGCCATTCGCGCTGCCGCCACCACCGCCAATACCGGCGTGGTGGTGGGGGGCGGACTGCTCGGGCTGGAGGCCGCCAACGCCCTGCGCGGCCTCGACCTGGACACCGCGGTGGTCGAATTTGCCCCACGCCTGATGCCGATGCAGGTGGACGAGCAAGGCGGTGAACTGCTGCGAGAGAAGATCGAGGGCCTGGGCGTCCAGGTGCTGACCGAAAGAGCGACCCACGAGATCGTCCCCGGCGAAGCCAGCCGTCTGCGCATGGTATTTCAGGACGACAAGGTGCTGGAGACCGACCTGATCGTGTTCTCCGCCGGCATCCGCCCCCGTGACGAGCTGGCCCGCGACTGCGGGCTCGAGATCGGCGAACGTGGCGGCGTGGTGATCGACGAGCACTGCCTGACCAGCGACCCGGCGATCCTCGCGGTGGGCGAGGTCGCGTTGTACAACAACAGCATCTTCGGCCTGGTCGCCCCCGGCTATCAGATGGCCAAGGCCGCTGCCGACACCCTGTGCGGTGGCGAACAGACCTTCACCGGGGCCGACATGAGCACCAAGCTCAAGCTGATGGGGGTCGACGTGGGGGCCATTGGTGACGCCCACGCCAACCGTCATCCCGGCGCCAAGCAGTATCGCTACTTCGATCAGATCCAGCAGGTCTATCGCAAGCTGGTGGTCTCCGGTGACGGCAAGCGCCTGCTCGGCGCCATGCTGGTGGGGGATAACTCCGCCTACGACAGCCTGATGCAGTACTACGCCAATGGCCTGGATCTGCCTGCGGACCCCGCCTCGTTGATCGTGCCTTCCAGCGAACCGGCGCCGGCGCTGGGCCCGGACGCCCTGCCGGACAGTGCCACCATCTGCTCGTGTCATAACGTCACCAAGGGCGCCATCAGCGCCGCCATCGACGCCGGCTGCGAGGATCTCGGATCGGTCAAGGGGACGACCAAGGCCAGTACCGGCTGCGGCGGCTGTGCGGCGCTGCTGAAGAACGTCTTCGACCACGAGCTGGCGGCCCGCGGCATGGAGGTCGATACCTCCCTGTGCGAGCACTTCGCCCATACCCGCCAGCAGCTCTTCGATATCGTTCGGGTCGAAGGCATCAAGACCTTCAGCGAGTTGATGACCCGACACGGCACCACCCTGGACGACGGGGCGCCGAGCCTCGGCTGTGACGTCTGCAAGCCGGCGGTGGCCTCGATCCTGGCATCCTGCTTCAACGAGCCGATCACCGACGCGGCCCATATTCCGCTGCAGGACACCAATGACACCTTCATGGCCAACATGCAGAAGAAC
>DJIP01000184.1:8012-9020 GCA_002433675.1 Halomonas halophila | reverse complement strand
GCTCGCGCCGAGGAGCGCTACGACGTGCACCGCGTCAATCGCAGCATCCTCGACGCCATGGGGGTCGAGACGGCGTCGTCCTGCCCGGCAGGGCTCGACCCCAGCGTGGTGAGATGATGATGGCCAAGCGTTGTCTGGATGTGCTGGTGGCCGCCTCGTTGCTGGTCCTGCTATCCCCTTTGATGCTCGGCATCTGGGGGCTCGTCCGGCTGAGGCTTGGCAAGCCGGCCTTTTTCTTTCAGTGGCGCCCGGGGCTGCATGGCCGTCCCTACCGCTTGATCAAGTTCAGGACCCTCGCCCAGCGCTGTGATGAGCAGGGGCGGCCACTGCCCGACGATCAGCGCATGACGACGCTCGGGTGTTGGTTGCGGGCGTCCAGCCTGGACGAGCTGCCCGAGCTCTGGAACGTGTTGAAAGGCGAGATGAGTCTGGTCGGGCCGCGCCCGCTGCTGATGGAATACCTGCCGCTGTATGACAGGAACCAGGCCCGACGTCACGAGGTACGACCCGGGATAACAGGATGGGCTCAGGTCAACGGCAGAAATGCGCTTTCCTGGCGCCAGCGCTTCCAGCTTGACGTCTGGTACGTGGACCACCACAGCCTGGCGCTCGATATCAGGATACTGGCCATGACGGTGGTCAAGGTGCTGCGCCGCGAGGGTATCAGTGGCCAGGGGAGCGTCACCATGGAGCCCTTTCGAGGCAATGAATGACCAATCGGAATACCGACTCGGCGGCCGCGGTGTTGCCGCAACGGGGCTGGCTGACAGCGCTCAGACGTCATCGCTTGCTGTCCCAGGTGTTGCTGGTAGCCGGTGGCACGGCGGGGGCACAGGCCCTGAGTCTGGCCTTTGCGCCACTGATCACTCGCCTGTTCAGCCCCGAAGCCTTCGGCTTGGCCGGTTCCTTCAGCGCCCTGGTCAGTGTCGTCGCGCCACTGGCGGCCCTGACCTACCCGGTCGCCATGGTGTTGCCATCCAGGGACGAAGACGCCCGGGGGCTGGCCCG
>DJIP01000184.1:6864-7636 GCA_002433675.1 Halomonas halophila | reverse complement strand
CTGTGCTGCAACCACTACTGGATCGGCATCTCGATCCGAGGCTTGCCGCCATGCTGATCTGGTTGCTGCCGGTGGCCATGCTGCTGGCGGCCATGCAACAGGTAATGCAGCAGTGGCTGATTCGGCGCCAGCGGTTCGCCGTGACGGCGAAAGTCGCGATGATCCATGCGCTGGTCCTCAACCTGGCCAAGGTGACCGGCGGTGTGCTGCATCCCGTCGGGGTGACGCTGGTGCTTGTCACCGCCGCCGCCGGTGGGCTCAACGCCTTGCTGCTTTGGTGGGCAGATAAGCGGCTTGGTGATGGTCTGGTCGGCGGGGATCGGGGCGCCCCATGGCGGGAGCTGGCGCGTCGCCACCGTGACTTTCCGTTGTATCGCGCACCTCAGGTGACGCTCAACGCCTTGTCGCAGTCGCTGCCGGTGTTGCTGCTGGCGAGCTTCTTCGGCACCGCTGCCGCCGGGCACTACAGCCTGGCGGCCTCGGTACTGGCCGCGCCGATGGTACTGCTGGCGAAGTCGGTCAATGACGTCTTCTATCCCCATGTGGCTACGGCGGTCAACCGCGGCGAGCCGATCACTGCGTCACTGGCGAAGACCACTCTGGTGATGGCGGCGGTGGGTCTCGTGCCCTTCGGTGCCATGGTGGTGCTGGGCCCCTGGTTGTTTGCTGTGCTGTTCGGTGACCCCTGGTGGCAAGCGGGCGAGTACGCACGCTGGATGGCCGTGTGGCTGTACTTTGCCTTTCTCAACAAGCCCAGTGTGGCCTCCATCGC
>DJIP01000184.1:510-6481 GCA_002433675.1 Halomonas halophila | reverse complement strand
TGTATGTGGGGTTTCGGGTGTATCACAGCGATCTCGTTGCTGTGGTGGCCTTCTCTCTGGTGGGCGCCGTGCTCAATCTGGCGCTGGTCGGTGTGACCCTGGTTCGGGCAAGACGGCGTGACCAGGGATTGATCAAGGCGTGACAGCGCTTCGGTGCAAGGGACTATCGTATGAAAGGACTTCAGCGGGCCTTCGACAGGACCGAGAAGCTGGTGTGGCGATGCGCTCTGGCGGGGGTCGATCGCCTGTCGCCGCGTCTGGCGACACAGTGGGTGCACCGGCGAGAGTACGGGCAGCGGCTCGAACTCGATGACCCCAGGGATTTCAATGACAAGCTTCAGTGGCTCAAGCTGTATGGTGATAGCCGCGGGCTTTCGCGCTGCGCCGACAAGTACGGCGTGCGACAGTTCGCCGCCGAGCGAGGCTGCGGCGATGCCCTCAGTCGACTGATCGGCCTCTACGAGAGCGCCGATGCCATTGCCTGGGAGGAGCTGCCGGCGCGCTTCGCGCTGAAGTGCACCCACGGTTGCGGCTACAACGTCATCATCGATGACAAGCACAAGGCGGACGAGCGAGCGGTCAAGCGACGCCTGCATCGATGGCTGAAAGAGCGCTACGCCCGACGCTACCTGGAGTATCACTACGACGACATTTCCCCGAGAGTGCTGGCCGAGGAGTACATCGAGACCGCTACCGGGGGAGTGCCCGTGGACTACAAGGTCTACTGCTTTCATGGTCGCCCTCGCGTGGTGCTGGTATGCAGCGACAGGGGGGGCGACATGCGATTCGACTTCCATGATCTCACCTGGCGACGTCTCGAGCTGAATGACCGCCAGCACCAGAGCGCAGAAGACGTGGACCGTCCTCAAGCGCTCGACGAGATGCTCGATCTGGCCGAGCGGCTGTCGCGGGGCTTTGTCTTCGTTCGGGTCGACTTCTACGAGCGGGAAGGGCAGGCGGTGCTCGGTGAGATGACGTTCACACCGGGGGCCAACGTTTCACGGCGCTACAACGCCTACGGTCAACGTTACCTGGGCGAGCTGATCGATCTGACGCAAGTGGGACGACGGTGCCGGCACGACTGCGAAAGAACGGCAGGGCGGTCATTGAGCTTCGGTGGGCCCGTGCAAGGAGCGGATAATGGCAGTCATGAATGAGTGGATGGGGGCGGCCAAGTCGCGCCTGTGGACGCTGGGCATGCTGGGGCTGGACGCCTTGTCCAACGAGCAGGCCACGCGACTGATGCACCAACGCAAGACCCGGCGTCGGCTCGACCTTAGAACTCCCCGGCGCTTCGACGAGAAGCTTCAGTGGCTCAAGCTGTTTCATCGTGACCCGCTGATGGCCAGGTGCGCCGATAAGCTCGGGTTGCATGATTACGCGAGGTCCAGGGGCCAGGCCGAGATCCTCAATGATCTGCTGGGCGTTTACCGTAGTGTCGAAGAGATCGACTGGGAAGCCCTGCCCGACGCCTTCGTGCTGAAGTGCAATCACGGATGCGGCTACAACATCCTGGTGCCCGACAAGTCGACCCTGGAAAGGCGCAAGGCCAGCCAGGATCTTTCGCGCTGGATGACCGAACGCTATGGGCGTCGCAAACTCGAGTATCACTACGATCAGATCGTGCCGCGAATCTTTGCCGAGCGCCTGCTGGACAGCGGGGGGCGGGACGCGCCCCTGGACTACAAGGTCTACTGCTTCAACGGCGAGCCGTTGGTGCTGCTGCTGTGCGCCGGGTGCAAGGGACAGGCTCGCTACGCCTATTTCGATCGGGACTGGGAGCCGCTTGAGCTGATGGCCGCCAAGGTACCGATCATCACCGACACCGGCGATCTGGAGCGTCCGGCTTGTCTTGAACAACTGCTCGAGTCCGCCCGCGCCTTGGCCGAGCCTTTTGCGTTCGTGCGCGTGGATTTCTACATCGAGCACGGCCGTCCTGTCCTCGGGGAGATGACCTTTACGCCCTCGGCCAACATGGACAATGGCTACAGCGATGAAGGGCTCGATTACCTTGGCTCGCTGCTTCGACTCCCGGGGCAGCGCTCATCAAGGGGATCCGAAGGTGGCAAGGTCGGGCCTCCCAGGTGAGTCAAGGCCTTCCGGCATGGTGCCGGGACCTTCAGGGCTGTTTTTGCATATTAGTTCTTTCAGAACAGGGCCCCCAGGGCATAACCGTCAGGAGAGGAACCTATGCAGGTCTCGGTGGTGATACCGACCTACAATAGCGCCGCTTTTGTCGAGCGAGCCCTGCTGTCCGTGGTAAGCCAGACCGAAGGGTTGAGCCACGAGATCCTGCTGGTGGATGACTGTTCGGATGATCGTGCGGCGCTCTCGCGGCTGGCGCAGCGATACGAAGCCGTCAGACTGATCGAGAAACCGACCCGATCCAACGCCGCCGTGTCGCGCAACCGGGGGCTCGAGGAGAGCCGTGGGGCTTTCGTTTTCTTTCTGGATTCTGATGATGCCCTGGCACCAGGGACACTCAAACGTCGCATGGTCATGCACCGCGATAGCGGCGCCGGCATCATCTTCGGCAACTATCTCGCGCGCCTCGATGACGCCACCCGTCTGAGCGCGTCACGACTTCCTGCCTACCAAGGCGGAGACATGCGTCACTATCTGTTCGTCGAGCGTGGCGACGTACGTTCCTCCACCCTGTCGCTGTGCAAGGCCTTGTGGCAGGGGACACGCTTCGATGACGCGACGCGCAAGCATCAGGACTGGGTCTTCGCCATTCGTGCCTTTCACCAGGGCGAGCGCCTGCTGTTCGACCCGCAGCCGACGGCTGTCCTGGACGTGACGCGCCAGGGCCGCATGAGCTCCAGTGCCAACCTGGATGCCAGTCGATACGTGGTGAAACGCTATCTGCGCCAGGACCATCACCGCAACGCCTTTTCCCGACGCCAGTGGTTGTCGAGCCTGAGCAGACGAGACCTTACCGCCTGCCGCTTTCAGGTGGAAATCTTCACCCCCGGAAACTGGCGCGAGCGGCGGGACCTCGCGCTGTTTCGATTGGCCAGTCACCCCGTGCTGATTGGAGCCGCCTCAACCCTGTTGACGTTGGCGCTGAGGTTGAGGCGCCTGGGCTCCGGATCAACCGCGACGCAGCGGTAAGTCTGCCGCGAGACGCCATTTCGCTCGTTCAGGCCCACCCGCGATTGTTTCCTTCCTCCTGGCGGAGCCACAGGCCCTGTGGCCGTCGGACCTCGATGAAGTTCAAGCAAGGAGATCGGCGGCGTCGTTCTCATGGCGCTTGCTCGACCATTGGTCATGCTTGAAGGAAGAGCAAAGGAAAAGGACGCCATGCAAAGCTCTGTTCGAAGCCCTATCCCAAACCCCATGCAAAGGCTGATGCAAAGCCATATGCAAAAGATTGCCTTGTTTTTGCCGTCGCTACGGGGCGGAGGCGCGGAGCGGGTCATGGTGCTGCTCGCCAATGGCTTCGTCGCGGCCGGTCATGATGTGGACCTGGTCACCGCCAGCGACGAGAACGTCTACCAGGCGGAGATCGCCCCCGGCATACGCCACGTCAGCCTGGGCGCCGCCAGGGTCGCCAGCAGCCTGCCGGCGCTGGTGCGCTATCTGAAGCGCGAACGGCCCGCTGCGCTGTTGTCGGCGATGGGCCACGCCAACGTGGTGGCGGTGGCGGCGCGGGCGTTGGCCCGCCTCGACTGTCGACTGGTGGTGACGGAGCACACCAACTATTTTGCGGTGACCGCCAGAAACACCGGGTTCAATGCCCGGGTAATGCGGCGGCTGATGCGCCATGCCTATCTGAGAGCCGACGCCGTGGTGGCGGTCTCGCAAGGTGTCGCCGATGACCTGGCCAGGGGCCTGGCGCTGGACCCGTCGCTGATCGAGGTCATCTACAATCCCATCGTCGATAAGCGGCTGGTGCAGCTCGCCGAGTCGTCGGCAGACGAGATCGGCGAGGTCGGCATCGTCGCGGTGGGACGCTTGATCGAGCAGAAGGGGTTCGACGTGCTGATCGACGCGCTGGCACGACTGCACCAGCACCATGAGCACCGAGAGGTGCGACTGACGATTCTCGGTGAAGGACCGCTGCGAGACACGCTGCTGGCCCAGGCGCATCGTCTCGGGCTGGCCGACGCCGTATCGCTGCCCGGGTTCGTCGACAATCCTTTTGTATATATGCGCAAGGCCCGGGTCTTCGCCTTGTCGTCCTACGCCGAGGGGTTGCCTAGCGTGCTGATCCAGGCGATGGCCTGCGGCACGCCGGTGGTGGCGACTGACTGCCCCTCGGGCCCTCAGGAAATCCTCGAGGGAGGCCGCTGGGGCCGGCTGATTCCCATGGGCGACAGCGAGGCGCTTGCCCAAGCGCTCGAGGAAGTGCTGGCGCGTGACGAGCATCCTCCGGTTCACCAGCGCGCCGCCGATTTTGGCGCTGAACTGGCCGTCGAGCGCTATCTTGCCCGCCTGAACAGCGGCGTATCGAGAATGGCCGCGCAGGGCAGTTGAGTTCGCTCGGCTGGCCCCTGTGAGTGCGTCTGGCTGAAAATCTCAGGCCAGGCCATCCCCGGCGAAGTGCGCTAGCGGCTAGCCCCGTGTCTTCTCCCGCCATTTCTTAGTTGCCCCTTTTTTGTCCCTCTCTTGCCCATCACAGGATGTGTCTGCCCATGGCTGTGCGCGTACTTCATGTCATCACCGGCCTCGGTACCGGTGGGGCGGAACGAAATCTCTACAATCTGCTGGCTGCAGGCGTCAGTGCCCCGGACGAGGTCGCGGTGATCGCCCTGATGGACGAAGGCAGCTACGGGCCTCGTATTCGCGCCTTGGGCATCGAGGTCCATGCCCTGGGCATGCGTCAGGGAATCCCGGCCCCCTGGACCCTGCCTCGTCTGGGCGCCCTGGTGAGACGTTTCGCCCCTGACGTGATTCAGGGTTGGATGTATCACGGTAACCTCATGGCCAGTTTGGCGGCTTGGCTGTGCCGTCAGCGGCCGGCGGTGAGCTGGAACGTGCGCCAGTGCCTATACCAGATCGAGCGGCACAAGCCATTGACCCGATGGGCTATTAGCGCTAATCGCCGCCTCTCGGGCGGGCCCCGGGCGATCGTCTTCAACAGTCGCTTGTCCCGGCGGCAACATCGCGACTTCGGCTTTGCCGATGGTGCGGCGGTGGTCATTCCCAACGGCTTCGATACCGCCGCCGTGGCGCCGGATTCGGCCAGCCGGCAACAAGTGCGGGAGCGACTGGGATTCACCGATGAACAACGGGTGGTGGGGCATGTGGCCCGATGCCACCCGATCAAGGATCATCCCAATCTGTTGCGGGCCTGCGTCACCGTCGCCGAGCGAATGCCTCAGGCGCGCTTTCTGGTGGTCGGACGTGGCGTCGATCTCGATGCGCCGGAGCTGGCGGGCATCGTGCCGGACGAGTACCGCCCGCGCTTCTTGCTGACGGGTGAGCGAGACGACGTGGGTGAGCTGATGCTGGCGATGGACGTGTTCTGCCAGAGTTCTTGGCTCGAGGCCTTCCCGAATGCCCTGGCGGAGGCCATGGCCTGCGAACTGATCTGTGTGGCGACCGACGTCGGTGACAGCGACTATATCCTCGGTACCAGCGGACGTATCGTGCCACCTCGGGATAGCCAGGCCCTCGCCCTGGCCTTGCTCGAGGCCTTGAACGAACCTGTCGACAGGCGCCGGGAACGGGGACGAGAGGCAAGAGAGCGTATCGTGAGCGAGTTCGCTCTTGATCAGGTGGTTGGGCAGTATCGGCAGTTGTACCGTCGGATCGGCCTTCCGGAGCAGATCGGTCGCCTGCGGTCTGAACCATCCTCTGAATCAGCGTCGGAAGCATCGTCAGAACCAGCTTCCGGACCATCGACTCGACCATGAGTCACGCCACATGCGCTGAGTGGGAACGAGTTTGCGATAGCGTCCCATCTCCTTAGGCTCTGTCCGAAAAGTCGGCGAGCGAAGGTTAGACAAGGCAAAAATCGGTGAGA
>DJIP01000184.1:0-223 GCA_002433675.1 Halomonas halophila | reverse complement strand
GAGCGAAGGTTAGACAAGGCAAAAATCGGTGAGACAGCGCAGTTTACAGGGTGTAAATGAGCATGTTGATCCGATTTTTAACGCCGTATTACCGAGCGTAGGCACTTTTCAGACAAGCCCTAGCCGGTGGTACCCCGACAAGACCTCCGTAGAGAGAAGCCCCTATGCTCAATGGCCCCTTCGCACCCTGGCCCTGCTTCGATGAAGGCGACGCCGAGGCGGT
>DJIP01000386.1 GCA_002433675.1 Halomonas halophila | reverse complement strand
ATGACGACAGCAGAAAGCGTGAGTTCAAGCGTCTTCTTGCGCGAATTGAAGACCTCCCGCAGACCACCATTGCCAAGGTGGAAGGCATGGCCCGGTATGGTGGCCACGAGCTCGTCATGGCGTGCGACGTTCGCATCGCCGCACGGGGCCTTGCGAGATTCGTACCGATGGAGGTCGGCTTGACGGGGCTGCTGGCCCGTGGGGCGTCTCTCGGGCACGAGAACCGTGTGGGGCCAGTCGGTGGGCTGGGCTCCTTGCTGGGTAGCCGTGACTACGGCGCCGATCAGGCGGAGTATCTTGGCACCATCCACCGTGCTCTGGACCCGGTAGATGTTGCCGCCTATGTCGATGATCTGGTGAGACGCCTGACAGGCCAGACCGGCATGGCAGATGAGCGCAGAGACCTCGACCCTGCGTCGACACCCTTGCACCTAAGCCCGAGAGAAGACGCGCAGACGTATGACACTGGCTTCGCCCTGGCCTAGTCGAGAGGAATGACGCGCGACCTGACGCACAGTGCAGCGCGCGACATGACGCACGGTTTAAGGCGCGGCCTGACAGACGGTATGACAAGCCCGGTGTGAATCTCCCGGGTCGGCAGGTCGAGGGCTTCCCGGGTGAGAGCGTGCCGACATCGACAGCACGCTCCTTGATGTAACTTTCTGTTGTTTAATTGCTTTCTTTTGGATGTTTTTCCGTTTTGCCGGTCTTTGGTGAGATAGGCTGGTGGCGCCGATACCTCGGCGACTTTTCACCAAAAAAAGACGGGAAGGATCCATGTCACGACACCTCTTGCTTGCCTCTCTGCTGATCGTAGTATCCACCAGCGCCATGGCCAGCGACCTCAAGCCTGGACAATGGGAAATTATCCAAAGCATGTCAGGCGACCAGATGCCTGAGCAGATGACTCAGGAGACGACCGAGACGCAGTGCATGACCGCGGAAGAATCCAGTGACATGATCGCCACGTTGCGCGAGGACTGGACATCGTCTGGTTGCGAAGACATCAAGATCAGACGCGATGGCGATACCATCGATGCCCAGGCAACCTGTCCCGCCGGCGCTCGCACGACCACCTTCGATGCCAGTATCACGATGCACAGTGACGAGCACTTCAATAGCATGATCGAGATGGACAACGGCCAGCAGGTCACCATCGAGCAGGAAGGTCACTGGGTCGGCGAGAACTGCGAAAGCTAAGCCTCAGGCGGAACCAGGCCCAGCCCCGCACCGTGTAGACGAAAGCCCGCCACTCCGGCGGGCTTTTTTGGCATCAGGGGGCGATCCAGAGGTGCTGTTTTCTACCAACATCAAGCCGCTGGCCATCTTGTGATGCGCGTGATGGCCGAGTATGCGGCGGCCAAGCCACCCAGCAGCCAACAAGTCCCAAGGGGAGCAGAAACGAGAAGTAATGAAGAAAGCAGCGCAGACATGGCGCCCTCTGCAGGATTCGAACCTGCGACCTGCCGCTTAGGAGGCGGCTGCTCTATCCTGCTGAGCTAAGAGGGCGTTGGGGCGGCATTATAAGCGGCTGACTCGCCAAGATAAACCCGCAGTTGGCAGGGAAGGAGGCTGGGACGGTGGCAGGGCAGGTGATGAGGGCGGGTGTCAGCGCTGGCCTGGCTCGGTAGAATGCGCGCCACGGCTCTTTGTTATCCACACCTCTTTGGCGTTTTCGATGTCTCAACACCCCACGAGTGACGCTGCCGTCACTCCCGCTGCCGCTTCTGTTGCTGGTCATGCGTCTGGCGGTGCGCCGCTGTCTGCCCATGGCGATCGCCACTTCGATGGACTGGCGGACAAGTTCTCGGCGTCGCTCTACGGGCACCTGCGCGGCGAGCTGCGCCTGTCGTTGCTGGACCGTCTGCTGCCGGAGATGCTCGATCTCGAAGGCCAGCCGGTGCTGGACGTGGGCGCGGGGCTCGGTCAGCAGGCCCAGTGGTTCCTCGAGCGGGGGCATGCGGTGACGCTGGCCGATCCCGCCGGCGAAATGCTCGACCGGGCCCGGGAGGCGATCGACGCCCAGGGTGTCGAGGCGTCCCGGGTTCGCTATCTGACGTCGCCGCTGCAGGACCTGGCGGGCGAGGCCCCTGGGCCCTGGCCGCTGGTGGTGTGCCACGCGGTGCTCGAGTGGCTGGGCAACCCCAGGGCGGCCATCGATCGTCTGGCCGCGCTGATGGCGCCGGGGGCTCAACTGTCGCTGATGGTGTTCAATCGCGACGCCCTGCGGCTGTCCAACGTGGTCAAGGGCAACCTGGACAAGGCGCTGGAGGATCGGCTCGAGGGCAAGGGGCAGCGCCAGCGACTGACGCCGATTTCGCCGCTGACCCATGATCAGGTGATGGCCTGGACCGAAGCCGCCGGGCTTCGTTGCGAGGGCGTGGCGGGGATCAGGGTGTTCCACGACTACCTGCGCCGCCCACCCCAGGACGACAAGGAACTCGACAAGCTGGTGGCGCTGGAGCACGCCTATTGCCGCCTGGACCCCCACTGGCGGCTGGGCCGCTATCTGCTCTATACCTTCCGCCGTCCGGCCGACCCCGAGGGGCGTCCATCGCTGCGCGACGGCGACGCTGTCACCCGTGAGGAGACCCCGACATGAGTGCCGAAACCCCGGTGTGCCAGTTGCTGGAGCGTCAGGACGCCGACTATCGCGGCTGGTGGTGGGTGGCGCCGCCTCGGGATGGCTGGCTCGAGCAGGGCGAAGGGACCCTGATCAGCGCCGATGTGTCGGTGCGCGCCGCTTGGCAGGCCCAGGGGCGCCCGGCGCTGTCGCCGTTCTCGCCCGAGGCCTCGCCGCCGCCCGGTGTGGTGCTGTTCTGGCCCAAGTCCCACGCCCTGGGGGAGTGGTGGCTGCTGTGGCTGTGTCAGGTATTGCCCGAAGGCACGCCGATGCAGCTGGTGGGCGAGCACCAGGGGGGCATCAAGCGGGTGCTCAAGGTGCTGGCGGCCCTGGGCATGGGCTGTCGCAAGCTCGACAGCGCCCGACGCTGCTCGCTGTTCGCGACCCGCTCGGCGCCCCAGTCCCTCGATCCGGAAGCGGTGTGGACGCGTTTCGAGGCTGCTGGCTTGACGCTGGCAAGCCACCCGGGCGTCTTCGGACACGGCAAGTTCGACGAGGGCACGGGGCTATTGATCGAGCAGCTAGAGACCGCCTTGCCCCGGGGCCAGGTGCTCGACATGGGCTGCGGTGACGGCATTCTGGCGGCCTGGATGGCGCAGCAGGGGCGTGATGTCACCGCGGTGGATGTCAGCGCCTTTGCGGTGGAAGCGACCCGGCGCTCGCTGGCGGCCAATGGGCTCCAGGGCGAGGCACTGGAAAGCGACGTCTACTCGGCGCTGGCGGGTCGTCGCTTCGACGCCATCATCTCGAATCCGCCGTTTCATCAGGAGCGCTCCATCGACTACGGCCCGGCGGCCCGTCTGATCCAGGAGGCGCCGCAGCACCTGACGCCGGGCGGGCAATTGATCCTGGTGGCCAACGCCTTCCTGCCCTACGCAGATCCCCTGGAGAAGGCCTTCGGCGGCTTCGAGATCCTGGCCGACAATGGCCGCTTTCGGGTCTACCGTGCCCGCCTCGCCAGGGGCTAGGTACCTGCCGGGCTAGGCGTCTGTCGGGCTATGTCTTCTGACCCGGCGTGCGGTAGTGGATCTCGGTGATCAGCCAGGTGGTCTCCCCGCCAGGGGCGGCCACCGTCACTTCGTCGTCCAGTGACTTGCCGAGCAGCGCCTTGGCCAGCGGCGCGTCGACACTGATCCAGCGCTTGCTGGTGTCGGTCTCGTCGTGGCCGACGATGCGCAGTGACATCTCTTCGCCGTCTTCGTCTTCCAGGGTGACAAAGGCACCGAAGAACACCCGATCGGTGTCCGCCGGCAGGCGGTCTACCACCTGCAACTCATCCAGGCGTTTGGTCAGGTAGCGAATACGGCCGATGACCCGGTTGAGTTCCTTCTTGTTGTAGGTGTAGTCGGCGTTCTCGCTGCGGTCGCCAAGGGCCGCCGCCTCGCCGACCTTGGCCGATAGCTGCGGTCGCTTGACCCGGCTCAGGTGGTCGAGAATGCCCCTCAGGCGCTCGGCACCTTCCAGGGTGATCAGGTTGCTCTTGGGTTCCTGACGGGGATCCTTCGCCGGGTCACGCCAGCGAGTCATGTTGCGGCCTTTCATGGCGATCCTCGGTGAGTCGTTGAATCAGACAAGGTCCACGAGGGTGCCGCGACTTGGGTCAGGTCGCAAGCGCTTTGGGTGGTGGGGGAAAGGTCAGGGGAGCGATGCAGTGAGCGGTTAACCAAGAATGCGACTGGCGAATAAATCAAACGTTCGTTACATTTCGGAGAGGGCGCCAGAACGCGTCGTGGTTTTCCGTATCGGGTTACAACGCTTGGGTCAGTGCTCGTCCTGATCGCTTGGCCTGATTGCGCACTACGGCCGCCCACCATGACCACCCAGCATCAGGGTGCATCACAATAACAGTATCCGGAGCCGCCAAATGTCACGAACCCTGTTTTCCGCCTCGCCTGATGTTCCACCTACCTCGTTGCGCCGACGCCCGCGTCGGCTCTTAGCCTCGACGGCGCTGACGCTTGTCACCCTGTCCGCCTGCCTTGCCAGTGGCGTGGCGCTGGCCTGGCAGGGCGAGCTCGATCAGCTCAAGAACCGCTGGGAAAGCGTCACCACCTCGAGCGCCTTGTCGGCCCAGGAAGCCCCGTTGACGGCGCTCGCCGCCGAAGCCCATGAGCTGAGCTCGGCCAATCCCAACGTCAGCGAGCTCTTGGTGTGGGAGGGCATCATCGAGGCGTCGCTGGCCAAGGCCAAGGGCGGGCTCGGCGCGCTGGACAACGCCAAGGCCGCGCGGCGGGCGCTGGAGCGGGCCATTGCACTGGACGCCAATGGCCTCGATGGCTCCGCCTATGTGACCCTGGGGGCGCTGTATGACCGTGCTCCGGGCTGGCCGGTGGCCTTCGGTGATGACGACAAGGCCGAGGAGATGTTCAAGCGAGCGCTGACGATTCGCCCCGGTGGCATCGACGTCAACTACTACTATGCCGCCTACCTGGCCGACGAAGGCCGCGACGCCGAGGCTCGCCAGCACGCCGAGAAGGCCATCGCCGGCGCGGTTCGCGCCGGACGCGAGGCCTCTGACCAGGCGCTCAAGGCCGAGGCGCGCGCGCTGCTCAACGAGCTCTGATCAGGCGCTCAACGAGCTCTGACCCGCGCCGATTTCCCTGTCGTTTCCCGCCTTGACAGGAGGCCCCACCTGGACTCGCCTTGTGGGGCCCCTGACCGATCCGGATAATGGGCCGATCTGTCTGCGGAGGTCCCCATGCCGGAAACGAGCAACATCGATGCCCCCTTTACCGCCCAGGACGTCGAACTGGTGTCACGAGATTGCCTGCACCAGGGCTTCTTTCGTCTGGACAAGCTGACCTTCCGCCATCGCAAGTTCGAAGGTGGCTGGAGCGAGGCGGTGGTGCGCGAGGTGCATAGCCGGCACGACGCCGTGGGTGTCATGCTCTATGACCCCGAGCGCGACAGCGTGGTGCTGGTGGAGCAGATCCGTGCCGGCGCAATGGAAGACGCCCACACTCCGTGGAAGCTCGAGTGCGTGGCCGGACTGGTCGACAAGGACGAGTCTGCCGAGGAAGTGGCCCGTCGCGAGGCCCTCGAGGAGGCCGGTTGCGAGGTCGGGGACCTCATCTTGCTGCATAGCTACTATCCTAGTCCGGGTGCCTGCGACGAACGTGTGACGCTTTTCTGCGGTCTCGTCGATACCAGCGGACTGGGTGGGGTGCATGGCCTGGACGAAGAGCACGAGGATATCCGCGTCCATGTGTTGCCATTTCATCGTGCCTGGGAACTTCTCAATCAAGGGAGACTCGATAACGCCATGTGCCTGATCGGCTTTTACTGGCTGGCCGCCGAACGGGCGTCGTTGAGAGCAAGGAGGTAGCGTGACCCAACGCAGCGCCTACGTCACCGATCTGCGCACCCTGCAGAGCGAGTGCACGGCCAACTACATCCGCCTGACGCGCCTGCTGGGCGAGCTGGAAGAGGGCGAAAGTCGCGAGGTCGAACTGCTCAACGGCGAGCGTCGACTCGGTGCCCTGCGCCTGCATGTCGAAGAGCTGGCACCCTATACCAGCATCATTCGCGTCAGCCAGGAGGGTATCCTCGACGGCGTCATCGACAGCCCGCGCATGCGCGTGCACCTATATCACGATGTGCGCATGGCCGAGGTCACCGACTTTCAGCGCCGGCGCCACTTCGATGGCCGCTACCGCTATCCCAACGCGCATATGCACCAGCCCGACGAGAAGCTGCAGATCAATCGCTTCCTCGGCGAATGGCTCGATCACGGGCTGGCCCACGGCCACTCGCTGGATCTGCCGCAGTTGCCCTGAGTCGGTTCGCCGTTGCCGCCCGTCGAGAGATTTCCATGCGCCTGATCCAGATTAGCGATTGCCACCTGTACGCCGACCCGATGGCGCGCTCGCGCCGGGGCCTGCCCGCCCATCAGCTGGAGGCGGTGGTCAAGGCGGTGGATGCCGACCGCCCGGACCTGGTGCTGGTCACCGGTGACATCAGTCAGGATGAGTCCGAGGCCGCCTACCGGCTCGCTACCGAACGATTGAGCGAGCTCGACTGCCCCTGGTTCTGGATTCCCGGCAATCACGATGACGTGGCGCTGATGGGCGCCGAGCGGGACATCCTGCCCGAGGTCGAGGCCGGCCACTGGCGGCTTCTTCAGCTCGATACCCAGCTTGTCGGCGAGGCCTCCGGGCAGCTGGGAGAAGAGGCCCTGGCTGCTCTCGGCGCGCGTCTGGCCGAGGACGACCGCCCGACCCTGATCGCCATGCACCATCCGCCGCTGGCGGTGGGCAGCGCCTGGATCGACGCCCTGGGCCTGGTGGATGCCGACGGCTTCTGGGAGGTGCTGGACGGCTATCCCCAGGTGAAGATGGTGCTGTGCGGTCACGTGCATCAGGCCTTCCATGGTGTGATGTCCCTGGCCCATGGGCGGGTCGACGTCTACGCCTGTCCCTCCACCTCGGATCAGTTCCTGCCCGGCAGCGAGGAGTTCGCCGTGGACGAGGCGTCGCGCCCCGGCTACCGGGTGGTGGAGCTGAAGCGGGAGGGGGAGTGGCAGACCTGGGTGGAGCGCGTCGATATCTAGGCGCCTTACGATTGGTTCTAAAAAGATAGTTATTAATTCTTTTACGTTATTATTCGCCCCGCATTATCCTCGCTGACATCTCCACTTTTCCCGTCATGCGAGGTGTCCGGCCATGACCAGCCTTTCCGCACCAGCCCGTGAGGGCGCCGCCCAGGCGTCGCTCACGCCGAAGCGACTGACCCACCTCAAGCAGCTCGAGGCGGAGTCCATCCATATCATCCGTGAAGTGGCCGCCGAGTTCTCGAACCCGGTGATGCTCTACTCCATCGGCAAGGACTCCTCGGTGATGCTTCACCTGGCGCGCAAGGCCTTCCATCCTGGCCCGCCGCCGTTCCCGCTGATGCACGTGGACACCACCTGGAAGTTCCGCGAGATGATCGCCTTCCGCGACCGCATGGCCAAGGAAGCGGGCATGGAGCTGATCGTCCACACCAACGAGGAAGGGCGTGCCGCCGGCATCAATCCCTTCGATCACGGCTCCAGCGGCTACACCGACGTGATGAAGACCCAGGCCCTCAAGCAGGCGCTGGACCAGTACGGCTTCGACGCTGCCTTCGGTGGCGCCCGCCGCGACGAAGAGGCCAGCCGTGCCAAGGAGCGAGTGTTCTCCTTCCGCGACCGCCACCACCGCTGGGACCCCAAGAACCAGCGTCCGGAACTGTGGAATCTGTACAACGCCCGCATCAACAAGGGCGAGTCGATCCGTGCCTTCCCGCTGTCCAACTGGACCGAGTTGGATATCTGGCAGTACATCTACCTCGAGAACATCGACATCGTGCCGCTGTACTTCTCTGCCCCGCGCCCGGTGGTGGAACGCGACGGCATGCAGATCATGGTCGATGATGAGCGCCTGCCCCTGGCCGAAGGCGAAGAGCCCGAACAGAAGTGGGTGCGCTTCCGCACCCTGGGCTGCTACCCGCTGACCGGTGCGGTGGAGTCGAAGGCCCAGACCCTGCCGGAGATCATCCAGGAGATGCTGCTGACCCGCACCAGCGAGCGCTCCGGCCGTGCCATCGATCACGACCAGGCCGGCTCCATGGAGAAGAAGAAGCGCGAAGGCTACTTCTGACGCCGGCACCGACCGCACGCAGCCACGCGCCTTGCCCCGGCCGACAGTGACCGGGAGCGAGGACGCAGATGACAGATCAAGGGCCCGGCGTCCAGCACGACGTCGGGTCACCATCAGGGGTACAGCATGTCTCACCAGTCCAGTCTGATTGCTGACAACATCGAGCAGTATCTGCACGAGCACGAAAACAAGGACCTGTTGCGGTTCATCACCTGCGGCAGCGTCGATGACGGCAAGTCGACCCTGATCGGTCGCCTGCTGCACGATTCCAAGATGATCTTCGACGACCAGCTGGCGGCCATCACCCAGGCCTCCAAGACCAAGGGCACCACCGGCGAAGAGGTGGATCTGGCGCTGCTGGTCGACGGTCTGCAGTCGGAGCGCGAGCAGGGCATCACCATCGATGTGGCCTATCGCTTCTTCTCCACCGACAAGCGCAAGTTCATCATCGCCGACACCCCGGGGCACGAGCAGTACACCCGCAACATGGCCACCGGTGCCTCCACCGCCGGCCTCGCGGTGATCCTGATCGACGCCCGTTACGGCGTGCAGACTCAGACCCGTCGCCACAGCTTTATCGCCGACCTGCTGGGCATCCAGCATCTGGTCATCGCGGTCAACAAGATGGACCTGGTCGACTACTCCCAGGCGCGCTTCGACGAGATCGTCGCCGACTACCGCGCCTTCGCCGAGCAGCTCGACGCCAGCGACATCCGCTTCGTGCCGCTGTCGGCGCTCAAGGGCGACAACGTGGTCGATCGCGGCGAGCGCCTCGACTGGTACCAGGGCCCGGCGCTGCTGGAGCTTTTAGAGACCGTGGAGGTCAGCCGCGACCAGAACCTGAGCGATCTGCGCTTCCCGGTGCAGTACGTCAATCGCCCCAATCTCGACTTCCGCGGCTACGCCGGCACCCTGGAGGCGGGCATCCTGCGTCCCGGCCAGGCGGTCAAGGCGCTGCCGTCCAACAAGCTCAGCCGGGTCGAGCGTATCGTCACCTTCGAAGGCGATCTTGACGACGCCTACCCGGGCCAGGCCATCACCGTGACCCTGGAAGACGAGATCGATATCTCGCGTGGCGACTGGCTGGTGGCGGCAGACGCCGACATCACCCTGTCCAATGCCTTCGACGCCGACATCGTGTGGATGCACGACGACGCCCTCGAGCCTGGGCGTCAGTACGATATCCGCATGGCCGGGCGTGCCGTGGCGGGACACGTCGACGCCATCCACTATCAGGTCGACGTCAACAGCCTGGAGCGTCATGGCGCCGAGCGACTCGAGCTCAACGCCATCGCCCGCTGCCGGGTGGCGCTGACCGCCGAGGTGCCCATCGACGACTACGCGCGGGTGCCCGGCACCGGCAGCTTTATCGTCATCGACCGGCTGACCAACGTCACCGTGGGCGCCGGCATGATTCGCGGTGCGGCCAGCGTCGAAGGCGGCGGTACCGAGCAGGTCGACTGGGCCGGCTTCGAGCTGGAGCTCAACGCCCTGGTGCGCAAGTACTTCCCCCACTGGGAGGCCACGGACGTGCGCGAGCTGCTCAAGCGCTGACGTCCGCGACCGGCTTCACCATCGTTGGTTCGCTGCAACAGCGGCCCCTGCGCTACGGCGCAGGGGCCGCTGTCAGATGAGCACTGAAAAAGCACAGTAATGGCGGCGTGTCAGTGGCTTGGTTGAACCAGAATGCTAGTGCTTTCCGATGGATTTAACTCCAACTGCGCAGCCAGATGGTGGCGGGCTGGTGCCTGGGCTAGACCAAAGGCAGGATGCGTCGCGTGTGACGTCATGACGACGTCTTCCATTTCCCCACGGAAGCAGGGAGGGCATGAACATGGTGGCCTGCCATCTCTATGACAATATCGAAATCGCCTGCCTGTACCATTTCCCGGTCAAGCTGTCGCTGCGAGGCGGTGACGAGAAGCACGGCGAGGCACTGGATACCGCCTTCAACGAGGATCGCGAGGAGTGTCTGTCGCTGAAGACAGAGCGCGGCGAGCGCATGGTAGTGCTCGACGACATTACCCGCATGGAAGTGCTGGTCGACAACCCCCACTTTATGGTGCTGGACTTCGTCTGAGACCGGCCCGCCCCTGACACAGCCCCTGACGACGACGCCCCGCTGACTGGATCAGCGGGGCGTCTTGCGTTATGGGGGGTGGCTCAGGCTGGGCGGGTCGCGATCACCACCGCCCGACGCGGGGCAGGGTGGCCTTCTCGGGTCAGGTGGGGGCGCTCGGGGTCGAGGAAGTCACCCAGCGACTGAAAGGTCATCCAGTCGGTGGAGCGCTGCTCCTCCAGGCTGGTGGGGGCTTCATCCACCACCCGAACGTCGCAAAAGCCGACCTTCTCGAGCCAGCCCACCAGGGCGCGCGATGACGGCAGGAAGTAGACATTGGGCATCGCCGCGTAGCGATCGCCCGGCACCAGCACCCGGGTCTCGTCGCCTTCCACCACCAGCGTCTCGAGCACCAGTTCGCCGCCTCGACGCAGGGCGTCGCGCAGCTGCATCAGGTGGTCCAGCGGGGAAGGGCGGTGGTAGAGCACGCCCATGGAGAACACGCTGTCGAAGAAGCCCAGGCCCTGGGGCACATCGTCGATGCCCACCGGCAGGAAGTGGGTGCGTCCGCCGTCGGCGTCGCCGACGAAGTGCTTGACCGCCTGGAACTGCCAGTAGAAGCGCGGTGAGGGATCGATCACCAGCACGAAGTCGGCACCGGCGCCGGCCATGCGCCAGGCGTGATAGCCGTTGCCGCCACCCACGTCGAGCACCCTTCGACCGCGCAGCGGCGACAGGTGCGGCGCCAGCCGCTGCCACTTCCAGTCCGAACGCCACTCGGTATCGATGGCGATGCCGGCCAGCCGGTACGGTCCCTTGCGCCACGGCATCAGCGCGCGCAGCAGGTTCTCGCTCTGGCGACGACGACTATCATCAAGCTCCAGCTCGACCGTGACCTCGTCGCGATCCAGCTGGACCTGGCGCTTGTCGGGCAGCGCCGGCAGCTTGGCCACCGCCTTCTCCCAGGCCGGCAGGTCGCCGTGTCGCTGGCGGTCGAGACCACGGGCGAACTGCTCGGGCAGGCGGGCAAGCCAGTCGCCCATGCCGGCGTGGCGGAAGGATTGCTCGAGAAAGGCGCGGTACACATCGCGCTGATGCTCGGGAATCATTTGAAGGCCACCATGGCGGCGAAATTCAGATACTGAAACCAGGTCAGCGAGCG